>NZ_JAMYSZ010000057.1:0-19930 GCF_040322215.1 Mesorhizobium sp. M0184 | reverse complement strand
GCCGCCGCGCCATCTGCTTAGCCCGCAAGCTAGGAAGCGGCGCTCAGCCGGCTAGAACGGGCGAAGTGACCAGAGCTCCGAAGCTTGGCTAGCAGGATGATGGCCGTTCCGCGGTGGTCAACCCTCGCTTGCTCACGCAGCGGCGACGCATCCCAGGCAGCCAATTCTGCCACCAAAAGGGCGGTGTCCCCGTTTACCGATGCGCATCTAAGTTGTCCGTACTTGTCCATCACGATTATTGCTGTGCCGGTGACGCCATATCCAATCGCGGCCATCCGCTGAACGCAGATATCGCCGTCGACACGAACATCGAACAGAACCGACCCTGCGGTTTTCTCCGCAGCGTCAGCCACACGATCACAGAACGGCCGATGCAGGCCTTCGATATTGCCGAGTGCCTGCTCAAACAACGCCAACTCAACATGCTGCGCCACCATGGCTGCAAAATGCGCGCCGGCTGGCACAATCGACAATAGGCCAGGGCTGACTATCCACGCACCAATCGCCCTCCCGATGCCTACATCGCAACTGCGCTCTTGGCCGGCGCTACTTCGCTTGTCCGCGGCATGCCCAAGCCGTTGGAGCGCTCCTCAAACAGATTGCGCATAACATCACAGCCCAAGATGGCCAATAGGACGAACGACCTTGTAATATCGCTTCATTCGTCCTCGCGAGCGCCGCGCTTCTTTTCCACAAGAGTTTCGGCTTGCCGGAAATTAGCGTCTCGGTGGATAAATCCGCATGGCTTTTCGGGTGGGTGCTGGCAGGAAGACTTATGCGCGGGCGAGGATGGATTAAGGCGTTGCGTCAGGACGACGCTCGGCAGGTGCGTGCGCATTGCGAAGCCCGAGCGCGACTCATGGCCGACCAAATGAGGAGCGAGTCAAGGAATGATCCCTGCACGATTTTCGCGAGTCACATTCTTCCTGCCAGTCGAACCGGCAGATTGCGAATTTGGTGGCGAGTATATCTTTTGCATGATATATGAATATCATTCAGAGGATATACAAATGCCGCTCTTCATTCGCGATCCCGACGTTGATGCTTTGGCCGTCGAGCTGCAGCAGATCACAGAGGCGCGTAGCAAGACTGAGGCCGTCAGAACCGCCTTGCGCCACGAGATCGAGCGCAACCGCAGCAGCGTCCCGCTGCGCGAGAGACTGGCTAAGGTCAAGGAAATGGCACGGCGGATCGGGCCGGCCAATCCTGATTTCGACATGAAGGAATTCACTGACGAAATGTGGGGCGACGACTGATGTTCGTCGACGCGTCGGTGATCGTCGCCATCCTCAATGAGGAGCCTGGCGCGGAAGAACTGGAAAAGCGGCTCGCGGCCGCGACCAGGCCGCTGTACGTCTCCCCACTCGTCCGCTTCGAGGCAGTTCAAGGTCTCGCGCGAGCAGCGGCTGAAGCCATCAAGAAGAACGCCAAGCCCCGCCCGACATGTTGGCGCAAGCTCGCGACACCGTCGACGCGTTCATAGCCGAGGTCGCTGGCAAGGAAATCATGATATCCGGCGATATCGGCAATCGCGCGATCGAAGCCAGCATGAAATACGGCAAGGCTGTGGGGCACAAGGCCGATCTCAATTTCGGGGACTGCTTCGCCTATGCATGTGCGAAGGCCCACCGGCTCCCCGTTGCTCTCCCAAGGCAACGACTTTTCGCAAACGGATCTGGCTTGAGTTCGCTGAGATCGGTGCCCTCACCCGGCAGGTCAGGGCGAAGCGCGATGACCTTAGCGTTGTTGCGCGGCTTTCGCTGTCGTTCGTCTCGCTTGCTCCGTCTCGGCATGGCCCCTCTCAACGTCATCGTGAGAGGCCAAACTGGCAGAACGGCGCAGCCGAGAACCAGGCGCTACATCCGTTTGGCGATCGGGCAATTCCTTTCCTTTGGTCATTCGAGAAACCTCCGCCCGAAAGACTCAGAACCATCTCCGACACTGAGCAAAATCGTCCTAAGCCACATTGTCGTATTGCTTCATTTGGCATTGCTGCTCCGCCCGGTCAGAAAGCATTCTGATCCGCAAACCTTCTTGTGTCGGAAGCTGGGCAAGAATGTCGGAAGCCCTACCAAAAGGGAGAGAGGGCGGGTCACCGGTACCGAGAATCGGTGCAGCGCAGACGATACGCCGATTCGGCACGCATTTTGCTCCGATTTTTTGTCACGGGGGACGGCGATGGCAGATCTCCGATCGCCCCCGCAGGAGCGGTTCGTGAAGCCGCGCCTTCGTGCGGCAGCCAATGACAGGCGTATCCGCCGGATCGAGCAGTGGAGGTAGGACAGCATGGTCGCGAGGCATTCTGATGCGCGGGAGGGCGGCGGCCAGTACGTGATCGCCGTCAAAGGCAACCAGTCGAAGCTGGCGAAAGCGACGACCAGCGTGTCGCAGGACAGGCAACGGACTGCCAGACGCCGATGGCGTTCAATCGAAGGCCTGATCGCGGGAAGCTCGATCTTATAGTGTTCGCTGACGGATTCGGCAGCAAGATCGCTCGACAGACTGGCCCGGCAGCCAGGGCGATCGAAATCCTCGCTCAGGGCGGCTGTGACCCTTATGTCCCGCCTTGGCGCCGCCGGGCTTCGCCTTGTCCCGACGCTCCTTGCGATCGGCTGTCGTCTCCTCGTCAGTATGGCCTCCGCCGGCTAGATTACGGGCAGGTCGCCCAGACCTTGGGAGTTAAGTTTTACTAAGATCGGTTACCGATTGATCAATGACCCCCTTTTGTCGCGCCTATTTTGGTGCGCTGGCCATCGGAATTCGAATTTCTTCCCGTCTCGCCATGCCAGGCCGAAGCCGTTGTCCGTTGCTAAGGCGAGATCGTCCGGATTCGATGGCCTGCAGTCGGTCACAACGAGGAGTCGCGGATTGCCCTCTTGCTTCTGATGGTAGTCGAGCAGTTGGCCAATTGCGGCCCGTATCGCGAAACGGATCGTCAGCGGGTCGGTCGGCTTGATCTCTGCCAGCACCGGTCCGAATTGCGCGTCGTGATAGCGGACATCGACCCATTCCATGTTGGGTACAACTTGCGTGGCGTTGGACGCTTTGAGAAACGCCTCGAAAGCCGACTGCAGGTGATGATGCTTGGGCGTAATTTGGAATTCATTTTCCTGGAGGTAGCGGGTGTATGGATCGGTGGCCGTTCCAGCGCTTTTCCTCCCTTTGCCCCTAGGTGGAGGCGCATTGCGGACGCTCCGGTCCCGCACGTCGTCGAAATCATCCGTCGATAGCCACGCTAAGATTGGATGCGAAGATGGCAGCCTTTCGGCGATAATGGCCAAGGCTTGATCAGGCCTCACCGCTTGGTAACTCCCATGCATCTTGATAATTGCCTGCCGAGGCGGCGACGGAGGTTTCGAGGGTATGATGTCGTCAGGGATGATTAAAATCGACGGGCTGAACCAGACGAAGTGCGATTGTGGACAACGCCATTGGACCCATTCGTACGCATCCTCCCAATGGGCGTCGAAAGCTGCCTTGTTCTTCTTGAGGCTTTTGATCCCGGGTAACTTCCAGAGTGCATTGCCGTTCCTACGCAGATCCAGCTCTTTGGCAATTGCCGCTCGATCGTTCTCATCATTCTGATAGATGGCGCATGCGGCACCTACAGCATAGAACTGACCGTCCTTCATCGTCGTCATGATGATGCCGAGGTTGCCCTCGTCGGCATAACTGAACATTCGGCCTTTCCCTTGGGTGTGAAAAACTTTCCAGCCCTTCCAGACCCAATCGGACCGACCATTCCATTCCTCGTGGCCATAGCCATGAACTCCGGCATAACCGCTCGACGTGGTTCCGCCGGTGGGGCCGAGATAGCCATTGCTGTTCCAAACGACTGGCTTCAACACGACCATCTTACCCATGCGGAGCTCCTCGATGATCCAAACCGACAAAAGTCGGCAAACAAGAGTTCAACTGGCGGAATATCAATGCCAAGGCTCTATGGGGGCGTCGTCTCGAGTACTCGGTCCAAGTCGAGACATCGAGGATGAGCCGATATTTGTCTCTCACCCCTTCGAACATCAGGCGGTCGCGCGGAACACGAACTGGACGCCGACTGCCTTTGGCCTCCTATCGTTTCTGCTCTTGAGCTCGTCTAAGGCCCGCTGAACACAGGCTGTGAACTGCCGCATTCTCGCGTATAAGTGCCACGCGACATCGACTTCCCTCAATTGATCAAGCATCCGGTGCAGTTCGGGGCGCTCCCATCGACCGCCGGAAGCTTCCTCTTCAAAGATCCGTTCGCAACCGGCATCGGTGAGCGCCTTGATCTGCGCCTTCTTGGACTGCTCGTCGCCTTTGCTCACCCGGGCATAGCCGATCAGCATGGAGCTTCCTTTCGCAAACGGTCATTTATGGAAGGCCGAGGGTGTCCACGAGAATACAGGTGCGGAGCCTTTCATAATCCTCTTTCATTATGGCGCCGTAAGGCAAGCGGTTTGTGAAGGGATGAACGATGCCGGGATATCGATGACGAAGACGCAGCGGGAGAAGCTTCCGGTGCAGCGTGACAAGGCGTGGGCGTGCCTTGTACCGTTCGGGAGGAATCGACCATGCGAAAGCTCTTGCCCGGCCGGGAGCGAAGATTTAGCGCTCCTCGCGCAGCAACTTTGAACAACGCAGACGTTCCTTCGCGTCGCGAGAGGGGAGAGTACCTGCCGGCCCAAATTGACCAAAGTTTTCAAGGGCCGGATTGACGACATTTCCATCGTATCCGAAGCCCCCGATCTCGGAACGCTTTTCCATAAACTTTTGGAAAAGCGACCAATCCCCCTGCTTGAGCGCTTGTCTCGTTCCGGACCATCCCAACGAGCCAGAGAGCCATATATGGTCCACCAGCCCCTGGCGCTTCATGTGGTGTCCGACCGTGCCCGATCCGTAAACGCCAACGAGATAACGGCCAGCCAATGCATTCCGCACACTCCTGAAGTAGGGTGCTATCCGTGCAAGATGCTGTGGTGTGTGGTAGTCCCAATCGACTGCAAAATAGATTCCGGAGCCTTCGGGCTGTCCCAACGCGGCGGCCAGATCAAGCGCACGACCGGAGTCTCGCTCTCCAGCCGCACCATGCAAGTCTCTGATATTGCCGCCCGAGCCACCCCGCTGCTCGAAGGCCACAGCTACCGATATTCCAGCACCATGAAGGGCGGCGAGTTCCTCCCCTGTCAGACATTTTGAGGGAAATGGTGTACTATTCCGATGGTTGTAGTACCGGATTACTGTATTGACACCAGATTCTGCCAAGCACACAGCAAAATCGCCGACGTTCTGCGGGACGTCGATAATATCGTGCATAGTCCGTCTCCCCGAAGGCCGAAATTGTATGGAAAATGCGCAGTTTATACGGTCACCTCGCCCTCCCACGCTATTTCTTCGCGCAGCCTTTTGATGTCATTTCCCGCAGCCACCAACGCGGCGCAGACGCAATCAGCTATTCCTCTGTTTGCCCCTCGGTCTGCTGCAGAATGTCGCTACGTCTCTGACTGTGGGACCGCCGGCTGGAGAACAAGCGCAGGTAGTACGGTGAGTCGCTCGGCGAGCTGAAACGGCCGAAAACCTGCGCGATAGTGGATTGCGTTTGCTTGTTTGACAGGTTCAGCGATGCGGAGAGCAATATCGAGGTGATGGCGAGACTGTCAGCGCTTCCAACTTCGACCACGGCAAGGCAGGTTAAAGATAGACGGACTTCCGCGGAGTCGGATTGATCTAGGACGAGGCAATTGAACGCCGTCGGTTCGCCGTGTTTGCTCAGATAGCTACGGATTGCCTTTGCCAGACCGACGCCAGCTTCATTGCCGTCGGCGGCATTCGCGCAAATTGACGCAAAGGCACTGGGCAATTCCGCCACGTCCATCGTGCGGTTCAGCGTTCTTGAAGTCGTGGCGGTTTCCACCTGGTTCGGTACCATTTGCGCGGCATTCTGCCATGTTCGAGAATCCAGAGTCCGGGTTGGGTCTTCGAATAGTTTCTGGACTATGGCAGAGCAAATCCTCTCCGCCTCGAGCGGTTGGCTGCTCTGCGGGCCGATCACCAGGAAAAGGCCCGCAGCTGTTTTTGCGAATGGGTTCATGTCTGCTTCCCTATGGAAGCGGGACCGGAGTTCGCCGGCACCGGGGGCGCGACAGAGCATCGGTAGTTCGCAAGGGCTTACCGGACCGCTCTATCGCATCCATGATGCGGGCGACGTTCGTCCAAATCCACGCTATTGGTTGGGTGCGCTGCTTTCGCGATCAAAGGCCTGACGATCAGACCTGCGGCTTGATGTCTTGTTGCGGCGTCGAGCCACCGTTGAAAAAGTTCTTGGCCTTCTTGAACTGGTCGGTGGAGTTCTTATTCACAAGCTCCTGGAAGTTTTCGTGATCGGGGCCGCCTTTGCGGATCCGACGGGTCTGAACGAGATTGGTGACCTCGGCATAGTCCATGTCGACGCGGACGTAGTGGGTCGACGAACAAGAGGATTTCAGCTCGAGGAAGTGCTCTTTGAACTCGATCTGCCGCAGAACGATTGCTCCGTAGTCGTAATATCCGCCTGCCCCATTATCGAGAAGGTAGCTCTGGTAGGTGCATGTCAGCGCCTTGTATCGCTGCGCCTTGCCGTTTGCACTGAAGGTGAGATTCCCCATTTCTGTAAGGAAGGACTGGAAATCCAGCAGCAACGATGCCCCGTCGGTAATGATCGCCTTGGCAATCAGCGAGAGGAAAGTAGCTGAGACCGACGTCCCGGCCACCTTTTTTGAAAAACTCTTCAGTTTTTGCCTGCCCATAGAGAGATCTGGAATGTTGCCAACAACATCGGTCCATGTGTTGATATCAAGCTTCTGTGCATCGATGTTCGCATAATGGGTATGCATGTAGTCGTTAATAATTCCTCCTATTGCCAGTAGATTGTCCTGATTCTCATTGAGGGTGCCGCTGTACGTCGGATCTTCGGTTTTTTGGCCGATGAGGTGAAACTGCACTGTCCCTTGAGCGTTGGCGATCGTGTCGTCACTGGGGGGCGCAGCATCTAACTGGGCCAAAACAAGGGGCTTGGCGTAGAAAAATGCGGACGCCGCCTCATAGTGTTCTTTGGAATAGCGCTGTTCATGCTCTTGAACATTCACTGAAAATGCGTTCGACATGCTTTATCCTCCTGCTGTGAGACATGAGCGTTGGTGCGAGAGCTTAAGGTGCCCAAAGCGCGGAAACGCCTCGGAGATGAGATGATCTTTGCGTGCCCGCGTCGCCTTATACCAATTCGCTCCGGCCCCCACCTTTGCGTTAGGCAGGCTTTTCTCTGCGCCGTATCATTTTGCGATAGCGCAGTGGCGAGAGGCCATGAAACGCCTTGAAGGCTGTGGAGAAGTTGTTGCTGTTCTCGTAGCTGAAGGATTCGGCGACCTTGCCGATGCTTTCATGCCCGTTACGCAACCGGTCAGCAGCCTCCGTCATCCGGTAGCGCCGTAGCCAAGTCATTGGCCCGCAGCCAAACGATGTCTCGAAGCGGGTGGTGAGCGTTGTCCTGTTGGTCCCCACCATTCGCGCCAATTCGACGCGGGTGATCTGCTGATCGACCCGCTGCGCCAGCAGACTGCATGAATTCTGAACGATCGGATCGGCTGAGAAGAAAGGCGGGGTAGAACGCTGCGCGAACTGAACGATGCAGGCGGTAAGTCTGCGCAGAACTTCCTGCTCGGTGAGCGGCCACAACAGGTAATCGGAATACCCGTTGGAGAAGACCGCTTGTCGATCCAGGCTCTCTTCCAGAACCAGAGCCAGTTTGACAGGTTCGGGCGAGAGCTTCGCACGCCCGTGCTTGTCGTGAATCGGTTCGCGACAATCGACGATGACGATCTGCGCGGAGCGCCCTGCCCGCAATAAACGGTGATCAAGGATATCGATCTGCCTCAGAGAACTCGCGATTAGTGCCAAGGACTTGCATGCTTCGGGGTCCGAGCCAAGATATGCTGCCAGCATGCAGGCACCTCACAGACACCATGGGAAGCTGGCCTGTGGAAGGCTTGGCGCGGCCGAATGGCGGTCGAAGAGAGGCGGTTTTTGGCCTGTATATAGATGGCTGGGCGTATGATACCTTCTCGTCTGGCCCTGTTGCCTCGCTTCAAATTGTCGAAACCGGCACGGTTTCAATGCGCTGGCACAGCAGAGCCAGCTTCCCCTCCCAACGGGCGAGCAGGGCAATAAACTTTTTCCGTCATATCCTGACGATAGCCCCGGATTCGGATCACGTTTCTTGCCTAGGCGACTCATCAGTCACTTGCCTTCCCAGTTGGGATATTTTGCTCTGTTCCCGCCGCCGCGGCGACGGCGATCTCGTGGCGCAGCCAACGATGCTCCGGGTCGCGATGGGAACGCTCGTGCCAAATCAGCGCGACTTCATAGGGTGTCAATTGCACAGGCGGATCCATAATCGCTAGCGGCAGCAAGGCGGCGATCCTGGTCGCGACGCGGCGTGGTACAATCAACAGCAGATCGGTCGCCGCGATCGCCAACGCGGCCGTCAAGATGTTGGAAACCAACACCGGATCGCGACCCTGGAGATCTAACTTGACCAGTTCGTCATGCACCCGGCCGAAGCCGTCTTTGGAGTCCAAGGCAATGGCTGCGTGGCGCAAGACCGCGAAGCTCTCGATTGTCCATTCCCGCGCCAGGGCTGGATGGTCGTGGCGCAGCAGGCAGGCAAACCGGTCGGAGTAGAGGCTGCGCCTCAAGTATCCGGGCGGCGAGGCGCTAATCTGCCCTATAGCCAAATCGATCTCGCCTAGCTCAAGCCGCCGCATCGCGCCGGAGAGAAGCGGATCGATGACGACGTCCAGATGAGGCGCGTGCTGGCGCAGCCGGGGCAGGAGCCGCGGCAGCAGGACCAGTCCTTGATGATCGGGCATCGCCATTATCGCCTTCGATCGCCAATTGGCTTGGGCAAGACTGCCGTTCACTATCCCGCGGATCGCATCCAGCACCGGCGGCAGCATTCGGCTCAAGCGTTGGGCCTGCGGGGTCGGAACCAGGCCCATGGAGCCGCGAACCAAAAGATCGTCGTTGAAAATGCCACGCAGCCTCCTCAACGCTCGGCTCATCGAGGGCTGGCTCAAGCCCACGTGTCGAGCCGCATGCGTGACGTTGCGGTGTTCCAGCAGCGCTTCGAGAGCAAACAGCAAGTTCAGGTCAATCGACGCCAGCATTTGCCGCTGCCGTGTGGCGCGAGGTTCCGCGACAAACGGCTGCGCCCGCTTTTTTGAAGTTTCGCGACTGCAAGCGAGCTCATCCACGGCCTTCTCCTCTTGTCTTAGTAAGCGGTGTGCTCGCGCTAAGCGTCAGCACATTCGGCATCGCTCAGCGAGGCCGAAATGCTGCCTGATTCACTTGGTCGCGGTCAGCCTCATGCTGGCGAAGCTAGGCCCAGGAACGCGGCAAAGCTCAGCGCTGATCCAGGCCTAACAGAAAGTCGTCGCACCAGCGATAGACGTTGTATTCGCGGAGCCGGCCGATCATCGCACGCCAACGATCGATCCGCTCATCTAACTGCATGTCCAGGGCTTCTTCGATGGCCCTCGCCATCGCTTCCGGATCGTAGGGATTGACGAGGATCGCTCCACCTAGCTCTCTGGCTGCGCCGGCAAAACGCGAAAGCACGAGAACACCTGGATTCTGTGGGTCCTGTGCGGCGACATATTCCTTAGCTACAAGGTTCATGCCGTCGCGGAGCGGCGTGACCAGGCCGACGCGTGCCATGCGGTATAGACCGGCGAGCTCGCTGGGTCCAACGGACCGGTTGATGTAGTGAACGGGCATCCAATCGATCGTTCCGAGTTCGCCATCAACGCGCCCCACCCGCTCGGCGACGTCCTTTTGCATCGCCAGATATGCCGGTATTTCCGTGCGGGATTTCGGTGTGATCTGCAGCAGTTGCGTCTTGCCGATGCGGTGGTCGTTGCTCCGCAGGAAGCGGTCAAACGCGACGATGCGCTTCTCGATGCCCTTCGAATAGTCGAGGCGGTCGACGCCGATCGCGACTTTACAACCGGGAATCCTCTGAGAGGGCTCCTGCAGAGTCTCGCTGCGCGCCGCCTGCTCGGCCAGTCGTTCGAACTCGGCCGTGTCGATGCCGATCGGAAAAACGCCGCAGCGAAACACACGTCCATAGGCTTGGCACACACCGTTTGTGATGGGGTCCGGTAACCCCTGACGGCGCAAGCATTCGGCGAAGTTACTAAGATCGTCATCGGTATGAAAGCCGACGAGGTCATAGCACGAAAGCCCGCGTAGCAAATCATCATAGTGCGGTACGGTGAAGAGGATGTCCGCGGCCGGCCACGGAATGTGCAGGAAGAAGCCGATCTTATTGCCGCAGCCGAGGTTCCGCAGTTCTTTCGCAAGCGGGATCAGGTGATAGTCGTGCACCCATATGACGTCGTCGTCGCTGATGAGCGGCTGCAACAGCTTTGCAAACAGTCGGTTGACGCGCTGATATCCGGACATTCGTGCTTCGGAATACTCGGCGAGGTCGACTCGGCAGTGGAAAACCGGCCAAAGAACCCGGTTGGCAAAGCCGTAGTAATAGTCGTCCAAATCTGTCTGCGAGAGATCGGTAAGCGCATAATTGATCCCGCCGGCCTCCCGGCGTGAGATCGGCCCTGACGGGTCCTCCCCGGCTTTCACCTTCCCCGACCAGCCCATCCATAGGCCGTGCCTTCGCCGGAGCGCAGCGCTCAGCGCAATCGCCATCCCGCCTGGCGGCGGGGAACCATGCTCGTCGGGCAGCGAAACCCTGTTTGAGACTACGACCAGTCTACTCATCTCCACTCTCCTGCTCTCGGACATCCCGCCGTTCATGAAAGCTCCGCCCCCTGAGCGATCTGCACAATAAGACATGCAAGTTCAAAAGAAAGGATAGCATGGGTCTAGAAAGGAGATTGGAATTAGATAAAAGGTTGGGCATCAGGAGTTTCCTGTAGACAGTGGAATTAACATCAAGGCGAGTTCTGCGTCTGATCAATAAATCTCGACGAATCCATACGAATGTCAACTTTTCAGCGATTTAAATTGAAACAAAGCTGAACTGAATTGGAGCCGCCGGGAGAGGAAGTTGGGTGCAAAAGCGCTCCAGTGATGGTGCCAGAGGACCGGAGCGATACGAATCTCAGCGGGGATAAACCCGGTCTGCCGAACGAGTGGTCGCAGAGGACGGACAATCCATCAAAAACTAGCAGGCTTTGGGGGCACTGTTGCGCAGCAGGAACTCCGCATAGGACCTATTTGTCTGCGCTATTCCGCAATACGCCTGATGAAGATTGTCCCACCTGCTGAGCGTCACTAATTTGACTACCGTCCCCGGCAGCCCAAGCTGCAGTCAATAGGAAGTGACCATGAAGAACATTCTCATCGTCGGTCAGGACGCGTTGACGAGAGAACCGCTTATGGGCTTCTTGTCTAAGCATGAGTTTAACATCAGAGCGGTCGAAAACCGCCAGCAGGCCGCCAGCAATATGGCTTCTGAAGCGATTGATCTAGCAATTGTCGACCTGAGCTACGGCCGAGAGGACGGTTTGCAGTTCGTTCGAGATTTTGGTGCCAAGAGGGATCTTCCGATCATCATCATCAGCGGTGACTTCGTAGATGAGGCCGACAAGGTGATTGGCCTCGAAACCGGCGCTCGCGACTACATTACTATGCCCTTCGGGCTTACGGAGTTCCGCGCCCGCGTGCGCGCCGCTATGCGCCAGCGGCCGGAGCGTGACCGAAACACCATCTACCGTTTCGATGACTGGCGAGTTAGCACCAAGCGTCGGAGCTTGCGCCGGGGAACGGATCCTGACGTCAAGCTCACCGCCGGCGAGTTCAACCTCCTGATGGCCTTTCTCAAGAACCCAGGTCGGGTCCTTTCACGTGAGCAGCTTCTGATGGCGACCCGTGTCTATGATCAGGAGGTCTACTACCGCAGCATCGATGTTCTTATCGTCCGCCTTCGCCGTAAGTTGGGGCAGGATAAGGCGCCGCGCCCGCAGTATATCCGCACCGAGCGCGGCGCGGGGTATATTTTCGACAGTGTCGTGAATATTGAGGAACTAAGGACGCGCCGTGGTTGATGGACGGCCAAGATCGCGCGGGAAGCGAACGTGACCCAGCACCACTGCAGGCGCTTCAGAATATCACGAATAGGGTCAGGCTTTGCCTTCATAGGAATGGCCTCCAGCCACCTGGGCACCTCGTACTACCGGCGTTTCGCGGACCGGTAGGGCCGCGCTGATTTCTGCGTGGACTGATGACGGCGATCGCTTCGGAGTTGGTTGTTGAGATTGCCGATTTTGGCATCGCGGTGGCGGTTTGCGCCGCCTTCGTCGTCATGCGGGCGCAGTTCGCCCCTGGTGCCATACGGGCGGGTGAGATTGTAGGCGAGATTGGCCATGCCGATCTTGGTCTGGCCCGCCCGATGCCGATCGTGCCCACGAACAAGAACTCGCGAGCAGCGGCTGTGGCGGCGACGTAACCTTCGGCCTTGCCGATCGCTTTACCAGTCGCCTTCGCCTGTACCATCAGACCGGCATATTCGCGCGAGGCATCCAGGTCGCAAGCCAAGACGCGATTTCAAATAAGGGGCCTCTCGCGGCGCCGACAAGGTTTCGGAATTTTCCGCTCCTCGCAGGTCGGTAGTGGCTGTTGCATACGTGCAACTCAAGCGCGAAGAGTTATCTCAAGGGCAACACTATTCTTGAATTCGGCGGTCAGAATGCGAGTAATCAGCCAAACTCGCCCGATCGAGTCCTCTCGCTACGGGCCACCAATCAACCTGGGACGCCCCTGTGAGTGCCGATACCATTGCTGGCGCAGTGAGCCGGGAGAGCCTCTCTTTCCCATACCTCCGCATTAAACCCGAGACCACTGTGCCAGCCCAGCGCCCTCCGCCGGCTGGCAGCAAGATGACGGCTGCCAAACGATGGGGCTGCGTGCTCTAAAGATAGAAAATGACGTTTGGCCTACTGCACACCGGGATTTTGCCTGTGATCGCTGCCACAAGCCATCGGTGGTCTTGGTGGTGACGAAACCGCATGCGTATGTTTGCCCGCTGTGTCTAGACGGCGATCCTGCCGAGCAAACTGAGCGTTTTGACTAACATTCTCGGCAAGCTTAGAAGGAGTGGTTCGCTCGATAACAACAAACCCCGAAAATACCTCGCTCATTGTCCGGGCCACGCGCTATCTGGATCGTGGAATTTCGTTTCATGAAGAAAACAGCGGCAGTTTTTAATGAGAGATGAAGTAACCGATCTTTTAACTGAGTTGGCCCTTTGGGCGAATGTGGTGATGAAATCGGAAAGGGGCAATAGAATTAAAATTTGCGCCGCCTACGACGCCGGTCTGCAGCTAATCGCTGAGCGTACTACGCCCGGGTCTCCGCCCCGACCGGGCATTGAAGCTTGCATCCTGCAGCATGAGAAACTGAAGGCTGCCGAAGACATCAGCTGCGTAGGTTGGATACTGGCCGCGATCGCCACGCGTGTTGGGGAACGAGATCTTCCGAAATGGGAGGAAGCTCAGAAGGTCATTGGCGCCACGGTTCGGTTGCTTAGTCGCTACCGTCAAACTCGCGTTCATTGAAGCCATGGCCGCGTCGGCGGAATGGCATTACAATGCTGTCGAGCATTCCCTGTAGCGTTGCACGGACGATGACGCCGGTAATTTACGGCTGTATGAACTGAGTGCCTCCGTCTCCGGCTGCGTCAGAAAACAGGTAAGTCAGTCGTTGTCGGGTTGGAAAAGAGGAAGGTCGCTGGAAAAGCGCGGCCAACCCGCCTTCGCTTGCACACAGCCTGCGTTTTGCCAGCTCCTCAACCGCAACGTGCTGTCAATCTTCGTCTTGCCATGTCTTGAACGCCGAACTGTTCACGCCATTGGCGCCGCTTTGTCATCCCGTGCCCCGAAATGAGGCCGTCGTTCGAACGATATGCGCAGTTGCTTTTCCGCCAGAAACCGGCGAGCCAGATCGGTGTCGCGCTTACCCACGCGTGACACCCAGTCCGAAAACAGGCGAACCGCGCGCCGGTTCATATGCCGCGAAGGACAGACCAGCCAGTATCCCGGAAACTCGATGACCTCGAACTCTATCGAGACCGGAACCAGAGAACCCGACACCAGGTCCTCGAATGCGATGGATGTGCTTTCCAGGACCACACCTGCACCGTCCTTCGCCAGTTGAATCGACATTGACGAACGGTCGAAACGGTAAGGATACGCCATGCGGGCGCCCTGGATACCGTTGCGCGGCAGCCAATAATCCCACCGGAAATAGGCCTTCACACTGTCGATCAACCGCGCATGGCGAAGCTGCTCGCGCGGATCCGGTGAGATCGCGCGCAGTCCGGCAAGATAGGAAGGCGAGCACATCGGCAGGATCAGATCGTTGACGACGCAATCCGAATAAAGGCCGGCCCAGCCGCCGTCGCCATAACGAAGATCGAGATCGATGACCTCCGTTTCGAAATCCGAGAAATTGGGCGTGGCGTCGACGCGCAAATTCCAGCTCGGATAGCCCTTGCTGAACTCGGCCAACCGCGGCGCCAGCCATTTCTCGCCGAAGGAAGGACTGACGCGCAGGCTAAGCTGGAAGCTTTCGCGCTGCCGCACAATGGCATTACGCACCTCGCGTATGGATTCGAAAGCCTGGGTCGTGGTCTGGAAGAGCCGCTCACCGTCGATCGTGAGCGAGAGATGGCGCTTTTCGCGCTGAAAAAGCCGCACCCCGAGTTGGTGTTCGAGCAGCCGCAGCTGCTGGCTAACCGCCGAAGGTGTCACCTGCAATTCCTGCGCGGCCTTTGCCACGCCGCCGAGCCGCGCGACTGCCTCGAAATGCGTCATCGAATTGAACTTGATGTCTGACCTCGTCCTCGTCAGTTAAGCTCAGCTACACAGAATGTTAAGAAACGAGAATTGAGCCGAATGTCAATCGGTCGCATCATCCTATGGTCTCGGGAGGAGATACAGAATGGAACCGGGTGCAGCCCAAAGCTTGGGTAGTGCCGGCAATGTGCCGGCAGTTGGACAGGCATCGACCAGGAAGCCCCTGATCGAGGCTTCCAATGTTAAGAAGAACTACGGCGCAACACGGGTCCTTCGGGGCGTGAGTTTTCAGGTCCGGCCTGGCGAAATCCACGCGCTCCTGGGCGGCAACGGCGCCGGCAAAAGCACCCTGATCCGCATCATCACCGGGCTGATCTCACGCGATGCCGGCGATATTAGCTTCGCCTCGTCGAAGGCCGGCCACACCAGGCCGATCATCGCGGTGGTGCATCAGGAGCTGGCGCTATTGCCCGAGCTGTCGGTCGCGGAAAACATCGGCATCGTCCATGCAAAGGCGGGCTGCTCGCAGATCAGCCGTCGCTGCATGCGGGAAATCGCGCTTGGTGCGCTCCGCCTGATCGACCCCGCGATCGGCGAAGAGATCATCGATCGGCCGGCACGCAAATTGTCCCTCCACGAAGGCCAGATCGTCGAGATCGCCCGCGCACTTTCGACTGGAGCGGAAGTGCTGCTTCTCGATGAGCCTACCGCGAACCTGACAGCCGCCGAGACGGTCAAACTCTTCTCGGTGCTAAAGCGGCTGGTGCGAGAAGCGGTATCGTCTTTGTTTCTCACCGTATGCGCGAAATCCGCGCGCTATGCGATGTCTGCACTATCTTGCGGGACGGCGTTACGATCACGAATGCCACGCCCCTGGCCTCGCTCAGCGACGCGGACATCATCCAGCAGATGGGCCAACACGCGCAGCGTCCAGCAAGGCACCGCAACCCGCAAAAACACCTCCGACAGGGCATACCAGTCGAACTCCTCGGCCCCGGCGACGTCAGGATAGCGATTTCGTCCGGCACCATCCTGGGACTGGCCGGCGCGCCCGCAGGCCCGACCGGCCTCATTGCTCCCCTGGTGGGCGCCGGACGCGGGGCTGGCTGGCGCCTTTCCGGCGAGGGTTTTGCGGACCGCTTCTCGTCTCCAGCGGCAGCGGCGCGGGCCGGTATCGGCTTTGTTTCGGGCGACCGCGCAACCAAGGGGATCCTTTCGCAGCTGCCCATCGTCGATAACGTGCTTGCAGCACGCAGGGTTCGCGAAAGACGGCGGATCGTGGCCGCAGCCGAGCGGCAGGAATGTCACGATCTCGTTTCAGCGCTGAAGTTGAAAGCCAGCTCGATCTGGGACCTGCCGGCCTCGTTGTCCGGCGGCAACCAGCAGAAGCTTCTCGTCGCACGCTGGCTTGGGCTGCCGCCCCGGATGGTGGTGCTGGAAGAGCCGACGCGTGGCGTCGACATCGGCACCAAGCATGACATTTACGGTTTGATCCGGGAGATGGCCGACGCTGGCGCGATCATCATCTGGTGGTCGACCGAGAACGTCGAACTGCTCGAGCTTTGCGACGCCATTTTCGCCTTTGACACTGATGGGCAACCGAAGGGATTCCTGCCTGAAGAGCACTACACCGAAGACGGGCTCGCCGAACTGACGGGGATGGCGGCATGACCGACGCGAGCAACGGCACCACGACCACCGACAAACTCCGGACCACCAACTCGCGCGTCCCAGCAGTTCTTTTGTGCTACCGAACGGAAGAAGCGATTGCCGCCGCAATCGTCGTCCTGCTGCTGGCCGTCGGCATGTTCGTGCCCGCTGCACTCAGCATGGGCAATTTGCAAAACATCATCCAGGCCGCCGCGCCCCTCATCATCATGTCACTCGGTGTTTTGCTGGTCGTGGTCACCGGCGGCATCGATCTTTCGGTCGGTTCAGTCTTTTCCTTGACCGGTATGGTGACCGCGCTGGCGATGGCCAGTGGCGCCGACGGACTGACCGCCAGTGCTGCCGGCCTGGCCGTCGGCCTTGTCTTCGGCTCGATCAATGGTCTTCTGGTCACGGTCGTTGGGCTCGCGCCTTTCGTCGTCACGCTCATCACCTACGCGGTGGCGGGCAGTCTGGCCTTCATCGTCACGAATGGTCGTTCGATGCCGATCGGCGCGCCGGATTTCTGGCTCCTGAATTCGGGCGAGATTATCCCGGGCGTCCCCAACCATCTTCTGTTCTGCATCATATTGATGATCGCGCTGGAATACGTCCTGCGCAAGGTCGTGCTCGGACGCTGGTTCTTTGCCGTCGGCTCGTCGGCAATTGCTGCCCGGCTGCTCGGCATTCCGGTTCTGCGCATCAAGTTTGCTGCCTATG
Source organism: Mesorhizobium sp. M0184 (assembly GCF_040322215.1). Taxonomy (NCBI): domain Bacteria; kingdom Pseudomonadati; phylum Pseudomonadota; class Alphaproteobacteria; order Hyphomicrobiales; family Phyllobacteriaceae; genus Mesorhizobium; species Mesorhizobium sp. M0184. The sequence goes on along the minus strand of NZ_JAMYSZ010000057.1, from coordinate 2,732 downwards.
TCGCTTCGGGCCTGCTCGCCTCTTTCGCCGGGCTGTTGACCGTAAGCTACATCCTTAACGCCGAAGCCACTGCCGGCGCCAGCCTGATGCTGCAGGCAATCGCCGCCGTCGTCATTGGAGGGGCCAGCCTATTTGGCGGAACTGGGAGCGCGATCGGCGCCATGCTGGGCGCTCTGATGATCACCTGCATCCAGAACGGCGTGAACCTCATTGGCGTGAACAGCTTCTGGCAAGGCTCCGTCACCGGCGCCGCGATCCTGCTCGCGGTTCTGATCGACCGCTTCAGCAGCAAGAACCGACTCTAGATCATCAACGGGAGGAACCAAGATGAAGTTGAAGACCATACTACTTGCAGCATTGGCGGCGGCCGCCTTGTCCAGCGCATCATACGCGCAGGACAAAAAGACCGTCGCTTACATCGCCCCGTCGCTGGACATCTCCTACTGGCAATGGGTCGGGTACGGCGTGAAGGAGAAGGCCAAGGAACTCGGCATGGATTATGTCGAGTACACTTCGGAAAACTCACCCGCCAAGCAGATGGACAATGCGCGGACCGCCGTGACCAAAGGCGTCGCGGCCATCGTGATCGGCCCCGTCAGCTCGACCTCGACACCGCCGCTGCTCGACTATCTGGCGAAGCAGAAAGTGCCGATCGCCTTTGCCGGCATCGGGCCGCAACCGGGCCTCACCAACTATACGTCCTCGGTCACCGCGAACAACTATGAGACCGGCAAGGCGCAGGGGAAATTCACCTGCGAGCTTGCCAAGGAGCGTGGCGGCAACAAGGTTGGCATGCTGTCGCTGCCGCAGGACCGGGAGAATGCACAGAAATACCTCAAGGGCGCCAAGGAGGCGTTTGCCGCCGACGGCTGCGACCTCGTCCAGATGCTGGAAACGCGGGGTCTGACGATCAACGAGGCCGTCACCCAGGCAAACGACCTCTTGACCGCCAATCCCGACATCAAGGCCATCTACGGCATGTATGACGAAGCCGGCACCGGCGCCGCCAAGGTGGTCGAGACCCGGGGCCTCACCGGCAAGATCGGCATCACCGTGGCCGACGGCTCGCCGACCACGATCGCGCTGCTCAAGAAGGGAGCGCTCCAGGGCATCTTCTTCCAGGAGGCAGTAGGCCAAGGCATCGACGGAACTCAACAGGTCTACAACGCACTGACGGGCGCGGCGGTGACCCAGGATCTGGCCTTGGTCATGCCTCTTGTTACGGCCGACAAGGTTGATAGTCCCGAGGCCAAGAAGGTCATCGCCCGCGTCTTTCCCCCGAGCAACTGACCGCCACCCAATGGACCCGCCGGCTTGGCCGGCGGTCCAGACCTCAAGCAAGGAATCCCGACCGTGGCCGAGCTGCCGTTCATCGATCCGCACCATCATTTGTGGGATCTGGAGACCAATTTTTATCCGTGGCTGACCGACGGGGTTAAGCCGTCAGCCTTCGGTGACTACGAGGCGATCCGAAAAAGTTACCTTCTCGAGGACTATCTTGAGGACGGCAAGAACCAGAACCTCGTAAAATCGGTGCACCTGGATGTGGGGTTCGATCCCAGCGATCCGGTTGGGGAGACGCGCTGGCTGCAGGAGATCGCCGACAAGCGGGGTTTCCGCATGGCATCGTCGGCTATGCCGACCTGTCTAGACCCGATGTTGGCGAGCTCCTCGACCGCCACATGGAATATCCGAACTTCCGCGGCATTCGGCAGTCGATGAACTACCATCCCGACGCCGCTAAGACATATCAGGCGCGGCCGGAGGTGAGCCGGACACCCGAATGGCGGCGCGGCTTCCGGGAGCTGGCGAAGCGCGGGCTGAGCTTCGACCCGCAGCTCTACTATCCGCAGATGAGCGAGTTGCTCGAACTGGCGCGCGACTTTCCCGACGTGCAGATCATTCTCAATCACACCGGCATGCAGGTCGACGGCGCCGAGCATTTTGGCGCCTGGAAAAAAGGCATGCACCAGTTAGCGCAAGCGCCGAACGTCGCCTGGATCTCGGGCCTCGGCATGGGCGACTGGACTTGGACCACGTTCTCGATCCGTCCTTATGTCGAGGAGGCGATCGCAGCCTTCGGCGTCGGCCGCTCGATGTTCGCGACGAACTTCCCCGTCGACAAGCTGTTCTCGAGCTTCGACGCCATTTTGAACGCCTTCAAGGAAATTACGATCGCCCACCCGCACGAGGAGCGGCTCGCGCTGTTCCATGACAACGCCGCCCGGTTCTACCGACTTTAGATCACCGGCAAACAGAAATAGCAGGAGAGTTCGACATGTTGCTGAAGGGCAAGGCCGTGGTGATTTCGGGGGCCGCGGGCCCCCGGGGAATTGGCCGTTCCACGGCAACGCTGATGGCGGAGCAAGGGGCGCGCATTGCTATTCTTGATCTTGACGAGCAGCAGGCCCGTGACGCCGCCGAGTCACTTGGGCCCGAGCACATTGGCCTCGCCTGTAACGTCGCGGACCACGATGCCTGCACGAAGGCTGCTGGAGAAGTGACCGTAGCCTTCGGCAAGGTCGACGTGCTGTGCAACATTGCCGGGATCACGCAGCCCGTAAAGACACTGGATATCGGCCCGGCTGACTGGGACCGCATCCTCGATGTCAACCTGCGCGGCGTGCTCTATCTCAGCCAGGCATTTATCCCGAACATGCGCGAAAATGGCGGCGGCTCGATCATCTGCATGTCGTCAGTTTCGGCCCAGCGCGGCGGCGGCATCTTCGGTG
>NZ_JAMYSZ010000056.1:0-20267 GCF_040322215.1 Mesorhizobium sp. M0184 | reverse complement strand
CAGCGCAAGATCGTTCATGGTGGGTGTGGTCTCCGGGAAATGGTTCGGATCGGCTTAAGCAACCAAATCCTACGTCATTTCAACGGCTTGCGCCACATCCACCAACCCCCATGAATTTTTCAGGCTAGGATCCGGACCCATAAAGGGATTCCACTGACTGTGGTTTTATGAGTCACGGTCTCCAAAGGGAGGCCACAAATGAATCGCGATTATTTCTGGCTGACGGAGGAGCAGGTTTCGCGGCCGCAGGCGCTGCTGCCAACCGACACGCGCGGCAAGCCAAGAGTCGATGACCGCCGAGCGATTAGCGGCATCGTCCATGTCCTCAAGTCCGGCGGCCGCTGGGTCGATGCCCCGCAAGTCTACGGGCCGAGAAAGACGCTCTACAATAGCTTTGTCCGATGGGCTGCCAAAGGCGTTTGGGTCGACATCTTCCACGCCCTGGCCTCGGCTGGCGGTCCTCCGGCTGAGGTCCTGATCGACTCTTCGGCCGTGAAGGCGCATCGCTGCGCTTCTGGCGGCAAAGGGGGGAGCAAAATCAGGCGATCGGCCGGTCGCGCGGTGGGCGAACCACGAAGATCCACGCCCTGACCGATGGCCTGTGCCGCCCGATCGCTTTCCTCTTGACCGGTGGCCAGGTCGCCGATTGCAGCGCCGGAGATTTGCTTCTGGAGCAGATGCCCAAGAGCCCGATCCTGCACGCCGACAAGGGCTATGATACCAATGCCATTCGCCACAGGTCTAGGCTAAAGGGGCGATGCCGAACATTCCGCCGAAGCCAACCGGCGCTGGAAGAACTGCTTCTCCCCGTTCCTCTACCGTGATCGCAACGCCATCGAGCGCATGTTCGGACGGCTCAAGGATTTCCGCCGCATCGCCACCAGATACGATCGATCGGCCACGAACTTCCTCGCTGCCGTCTGCCTAGCCGCTACGGTCAGTTACTGGCTGTGACAGTTGTCCTCGACAAACAGAAGCGAACTTGCGCCCTGAAGCAGGGTGATCGCTTCAGAAACGGTGCGAAGGAGTATGTCACTCGCCGGCTCGATGTCGTGGATGAGGCCGGCGGCCTCACCAATCATGATCGCGGCTATTGTGGGATCGCCGCTTGCCCACGCTTCCCGGTAGGCAGCGGACTGCGCGTCAATGTCGGCGAGGAGATGGGCCTCATTGCCGTGCCAGGCTTCCGTAAAAGCATTCTTCCGAACGCGCAGTGAAAACCGCGATGGCCAATCCAGGCGGCGCGCTAGGTCCATCACCGAGGTTCGAACCGTGTCGTCTCCGGTCGCGGCAAGGGCAGCCTGGTGCAGATTTGGATGAACGAGAGCCTCCAACGAGGCCCAGAAACGTGATCCCATCACGGCGCCATCAGCGCCAAGCATCAGCGCCGCTGCAAGCCCACGACCATCGGCGATGCCACCGGCCGCGCAGATGAGCGTGTCCGGCGCCCGTCGCCGTACCAAGTTCGCGACCTCCGGAACAAATGTGAATGTCGCTCGCTTCTCACCGTGACCGCCGGCTTCCGCGCCTTGGGCGACGATAATGTCGGCTCCGGCATCAAGAGCGCGGCGCGCGTCGTCGAGGCTCTGGACCTGGCAGATCAAGGGGACCCCGGCGGCCCGTATCGCCGGCGAAAAAGGCGCCGGGTCGCCAAAGGATAGGAAAATCGCACTTGGTCGCCGCTCCAAGGCCTTATCGAGCAGGCGCGGGTTCCTGGCGAGTGACCAAGTTATGAAGCCGCAGCCGACAGGTCGGTTGCCAGATCGCTCGAACTCTCGCGTCAGCCAATCAGCGTCGCCATAGCCGCCGCCGATAAGACCAAGCCCTCCGGCTGAACTGACCGCACCTGCGAGTTCCCCGCCCGATGCGAATGCCATCGGCGCGCTGATGATCGGATGCTGCAGTTTAAGCCGATCAGTGAGACGGGTTACGATGCGCATCATCACTCCAACAGATTGCCTTGAGTATCGCAGGTTCGGTTGATCCTATCGAGCCCCGCTCAGCGCCCCGCGATTAACGGCAACCAGAGCCGCCAGCGCAGTCGACCGACGGTTATGAGTCCGGACCCTAACCCATCAGCAAACTTACGACCGGGCTTCGAGCCCGTCACCGATCGATCCAATGGCGCTGCGGTTACCTGGACGGACCTGAAAACCAGCCTGTCACAGCCTTAGCTTCGGTCCATCCTGCAATGCGGCACAAAGCAGATTTCAAGATCATGCGCGGCGTGAGATCTGCGTGTCCATCATCCTGAATCTCGCAGGCGCCAAATGGGCCTCGGCACATGAGGTCACTAACACTCTCGGTCTCTTTAGCCGCAGGCGGCAGTGAGCTCGGCTCAGCGCTCGTAATCGTTATCATTTGAGCGCTGGGTCTTGCGGTCCTGCTCTTCCGACTGCCGTGCCTTCTGTTTGTTGGCGTCCTTCTGCTTGGCTGCCACCTTCTCCTGCTCGGTGCCGGTGCGCGGCTGCTCCGGCTCGCGCGGATCGTCCCGAGTTGGAAGGTCTCGCCCTCGCGGCTCGCGCTCGGGGATCGGCTCGCCACCGCCACCACCACGACGCTGCTGCCGCTCGAATTGCAGCCGCGCGAGACGGTCGTGCATCTTGTCGTTCACCTCTTCACGATACTGTTCGAACTGTCCTTGATGCGCCGGCGGCAGCGTCTCGCGCATGTTGTCCAGAGCCTGATTGACGCGGGCCATCTGACGCCGCATTTCCAAGGGGGTCTGCGCCATGTCCAAATCTCCTATCAGTGCATTCAATTCTCTCATACCGGGATGGGACAGGAAAGACTTTTGCCCCGATTGATCAGCTCCGCGACCCGCGGCAGGACCTGGCTGCTGTCCCTCCCCTGTCCGATCGCGACGGAACCGCAGAAAATTGTTGCCGATCGACTCCGCTGCCGTGAGAGCCTGACCGACTATGCCCGCGGTCCGCATCGTCGTCACAGTCTTTTGCCATGCGGCAGCGATTGCATCGCCGTTCACGACAAGGGATTGTCCATCCAAACGGCGTTGCCGCTTGGCCTCCACTCGCTCGATCGTCCTGGCGCTGACCTGATAGCGCGGATCGCTCTGGGCGCGGCTATAAGCCCCGGCATGCTCCTTCGTGAACGGACGCGTCATCGCATGGTCCATGCGCCGCGTCGCCACCATCGCAATGCCGTTCTCGCGTGCTTTTTCCGCAAAGGTCTCGCGCCAGGCTGCGAGATCCGGCTTGTAGAATTTCAGGCGCTCGCCGTCGGCTGACCGTGCCTGCACCATCGCATGGATGTGGACGTGCTTGGTATCCTTGTGATGCGCCAGGACGAACTTGTATCCTGGCGCGCGCTCCTCGAGCACGGCGCGCGCCGCGGCCATGACGGCGTTCGCATCGGTGCCGGCTCTTGCCGAGAAAAGCAGGTGATAGGCATTGCGGCGCTCACGCCCCGAAAACTGCGGGCGCCATTGTTCGTAGACCGAAGCCGCCGCCTTGGCGGGGTTCCTCGCGCCCCGAATTGGCTCACCGTTCGCAGTGCAGACGTCTTTGTTTGTACGGATGAACTTTTGCAAAAAGTATTTCGCTTTGGGTTCACGGCTCACGGCCGCCGTTACCTCTGCCTTGGCGACCACCCCCACCGCGCCCATGGCTTCAGACAGGCGCGCTTCGATCTTGTCGAGCGCCTTGCTGCGCGAATTTTTTTCCCGACCGCCGGCGAGCACCTTGGCAAGCGGTCCGGCCCGCTCATCGGTATGGGCGTAAACCTCCACCGTCTGTCCATCCTGCGCATAGATGAACGGTTTTGCCCCGAAGGCCTTGCTCAGCGCCTCGCTCAAGGCGGCATCGGTGACCTCGCTAGCGAGATCGAAGCGAACCTCGATAAAATTGGTGTTTTCCAAGGGCGGTTCGAACGTCTCGCAAAACGATTCCAGGAACGCCTTTCTTGCGGCACCTGTCGCAAGCACCTGCCCGTCCTCGTCGAAAATCTCGATGTCGTGTTTCTCGCCTTTTTCGTCCTCGCGCTTCCCGATGTAATTGAGCAGCCGGGCGGCAGCTTCCTTGGTCGATGGCGGATTGGGCATGACCTTGAACACGGCAGGCTGCGCGCCCGCCGCATAGCCTGCCCGTGCCGCCACGGCCCGCGCCTGATAGCCCGTCCGCGCCGCTCGTGCCGTACCGCTCGGACGAACAGCACCACGACCACCGCCGCCGCGCCGCTTCCAGTCTTCCTCCTCCTCTTCCGGCCGGAAACCGGCGAGCGTGACGCCATAGATCATGATCGGCGCGCTAGCGGCCTTGGGCGAACTCGCAGCAGCAGTGGACTTCGGTGCCCTGCTGCACATGGAGCTCCCCGCCGCCCCCAATCCTCCCGGCGACGAACAATGGGCGCTCCTGCCGCCACCTGCCGTCGAGCCGCCTCCTTGCCCGAGGCGTCCGCCGCCACCGGTCCGCTCATAACTCTTCATCACCTGGAATTCACCGGCCGCGCGTCGGACGCCCGTCACGGACTTGTCGTCGTCGAGCTCCTCACGCTTCACGCCGGACTCGCCCCGCAGATAGCGTTCGATTTCGGCCGCGTAGCCAGCAAGACGACCGCTCATGGCCTGGCCTCCCTCGCCTTGCGTGACCCGCCAGTCATCGCCTTCAGTTCCTCGCGAAACTGCCGCACCAGGTTGCCCACGGCGACCAGCGCCTGTTCAAGATCCTCATCGTGGGCAACACGGCCGTCGTTCATGGCGCGCACGGCCTGATTGAAATTGATGCCAACGCGCCGCAGCTGATCGGTCATGTCCACGATCGCCGGCCGCAACGCCTCTGATGCGATAGGCAGATGCCCGGCCTCTGCCCGCACCAGACGCCGGACGACCTCGCTGACGGTAACGCCGTCTCGCTCCGCAATGGCTTTAAGGTTGGCCAGCTCGTCAGCCGAAAACCGGATGTGCGTCACCTCGCCGTAGCGTCGTGACGCGTTCTGTACCGCTGCTTTCTGGGCGCCTGCATCCATCTCTCAAGCCCGCTTGCGGGCGCTAAGGCCCGCCAGGGCCGCGCCGCCTATTTTGTGTGTATCACAAAATAGGCTATCCTGCCAGATGAGATGGAAAAGGACAAAGCCGACGTTCCTTTCTCACCAGCCCAGTTGTCAACCGCAGCGGGCCGGTCGCGATGTGTTTCCATCGTGACTTGATGTAGTGTGTCTATGATGCGTTGAGGACTTGTTTCCATGTTAACATGGAAACATCCGCCCTCTGATGCGTAGTCGGAAATGCGCAGTCGATGGGCCACCGGACCTATTCCTTCGCTGCAGATAGCAGCTGCGCAAAAACCGCACCGTGAACGAGCCCTTATTGGTGCGCGCCTGGGTTGCCAAACCAGTCTTCCCCGTTGACTATGTCACCATGTCTCGACCGTGATATTGTTCCATGTTGACTTGTTTCCATGTTAACATGGAAACAAGGAGACAACGCCGGAAGGAGGCCCCCATGATCATATCCGCTGCGATCCCCAAGGGCGGCACTGGCAAATCGACGATGCTGCGCGCCCTCGCATCCGTCGCGCTGCATCGGGGCTATTCGGTCACCCTTATCGACGGCGATCGGCGGCAGAACATGAATCGCTGGTTCCAGATGCTGGGCGACGCTGGCAATTGTCCTGACACGCTCCAGATAGTGAGCGCGATGACCCCGCAGGAAATCCTCCGCGCGGCAGCCACTCACAACGGTGAACGCTCGGTCGTCTTGATCGATACGGAAGGCACCACAAACGATAACCTCATGGCCGGGCTCTTCGCCGCCGATATTGTCGTCGTGCCGGTCTATTTTGCCCTCGACGATGTGACCGCCGCCATCCAGATCACCGACCACTACATCCCACTGGCGGTCGAGAGCCGGGGGAGACCGTTGCCAGCGATATTCGTGCTGACCAAGCAGACCATCATCGATGGCAGGGCGCGAGCTCTGACCGAACTGCGCGCCATCATCCAGGCCAACGGCACGCCCATTGCAGAACACGTCCTGCACAATCGCGTTGCCTACCGCGACCTTCAGACCGGGCAGACCCTTTACAGCCCCGAGCTGCCTGACGCGAAGGCGGTTGCCGAGAGCGAAGGGGTCTTTGACGACCTTCTGCAAACCTTCATCGAAGCCACAAGGAACGCGGCATGAGTGAAGAAACCGCGCCGAAACCCGGTGACGACAAGAAAGCCCGCATGATGAAGGCCATCTCCACGCAGCCGCCAGCGCTGCCGAGCCTGTTCATCCCACCAAAGGTCGAGACGTCAGGGACCAGGCAGCAAGCTACGCCACAGATGCAGGAACCGACAAAGCCGTCCCCGGCAGCCGGGCCCGATTTTCGCAAGCTGCTGCGGCAGGGTCAGAAAAAGGACCCCATCGCCGGAAAGAAGATTCGCGAGGAGGAGATGATCCGCTGCGGTTACTACCTGACGGCTGCGGAGCAGCGGCAGTTCAAGTTGCTGGCGATCAGCAACGGGCACAGCATGACCGAACTGCTGCGAAAGGCTGTGCAGGATTATATCCGCATTCATAAGCACAAACTGCCGAAGGAATAATCAGCGGTCGGGAGTCGCTATCGCATGCCGCGACGGGTGATGTTCGTGGCTCTTTTGCGACGCGCAAAAAAAGGGCCCGCGACGGAGCACTCCGTCGCGGGCCCTTGAGACGTGTTTGCCTACTTGGGTTGGTTGAGGTGTTTCAGCACCTCGCCGAGGATTGCGTCTCGCACCGGACGCCCGCTGGCTGCCGCTTTGTCGTCGACCAGCTTTGCGGTCAGTTTGGGCGACAGCGGCATGAAGTCGTATGAGATGGCTGCATGGCGAAGATCCTCAAGCGCTTCGGACGCGTGATCGCGGGTGCCAAGCCAGAGCGCGGACTCGTCGGTCACTTCGTGGGGGAACGCTTGCAGGAAGTAGGTGCGAAGCGGTGGGTCGTAACCGATGACAGCGTCTGGATCCGAGCGGACTTTTCCGGTGACGGTGCCAGTGACAGTGATGGTGTAGCGGCTCATTGCAACCTCCTTTTGCCGGTGGGGAAGCCGGCCCCTCGAGGGGCCGGCCACCAATGCCTCACTGGGGGTTGTTCCAGAGGATGACCTTCTTGTTTTCCTCGCCACCCGGGGCGGGAGCGAGATTGCCGAAGATGACGCCGATCTCGGGGGCCTCCAGCTTGACCGAGAGGTATTCCTCGCCCGAACGCTGGGAGATGCGGTGCCAGCCGGCTCCGATCTCGAAGCCCGTGCGCTTGTTGACGATCCGGTAGTCGGGGGCGTCCTCGCGCGACTTGTTGGTGTTCGGGATGAGGGTGATCGGGGCATTGACCCGGAGCGTGGCGAAGACGCCTTCCATCGAGCCGTCGGCTTTGGTGGTGAGGTTTGCGATCGTGGTGGCCATGGTAGTTCTCCTTCGGTTGCATCGGGACCATTCCCGATGGCGCCAAAGGAGAGGGCCGTCCTGCTGCGGTCATCTCGGCGAAAATTCTGGAAAATTCTATTTGCCCAAAAATAGCGGGCAGGCCCTTCGCCTGCCCGCAGACAAAAAACAGAAATCGAATTTTCCTGAATATTCGCCGAGTGTACCCCCAACGGGGGTTGACCGCACAAAGCAGGCGGTCGTCTACAAAGGCGACATGAAACGGGAATGGCCCCGGATGCGGCAGATGGACAAGACCTCAGGCCGCCATCGCTTGACCGCCGACGCAATGCTGCCGGATCGCAGGAACAGGCTGCAGCCTCTCGGGTCATGTCGTCGGCATCGCCAACACGTCGAACAGCAGCATGGCGCGTGAACCGCCTTGCGCGTTTGGCATGGCGGCACAGCGGTTTCGAGATCGGAGCCGACTGGCAGCGAACTTCACGCCCCACGGTGGCGATGCCTCGCAGCCAGGTTGGATGACCAAGCAAGCCAGGATGTTCGGCACACTTTCACCCGCTTCAGATGCGAGACGGGTCAAGATGAACCATCCGTACAACGCCCCGCGGCTCTGCGCGTGGGCCGGATTCGAAGTAGGGTTGGCCCCGGCCGTTCATACAAGTGGAGTTGGGGCGCGGAGCCGGATCAAGCATATCGGAGATCGGACCCACCGGGCTGTCGGGGAAACCGGGCGTACATCATCCTGGCAACGCCAGACGCTCGTCCGGCGTCCTGCGGGCTTCAGCCTGGCGGCGAATGTCCGGATCGACATGGCGGAGCATCGCGCACCAGTCTTCCACATTGTACGTGGTCGCCATCCGGCCCCTGGCCAGATCGTAAATGACGCACGGCTTGTTCGCGATGGCGAGCCGAAGCACGTTGACGGCCGTGCCCGGTGATGCGCCGTCCCAGACCATCATCCCAAAGTCGGCGCGCCGCACCATCTCCCGGTCCTTGGCGGCGTGGAACCAGTGCTCGTGAGCTCCTTCAGGAGAAGGAACATGGTAGGCGGCCCAGTCGCCCAGATTGTTGCGGGGTTCCTTGCCGGCATGGAAGACCCCGACGTGCTCGTACTTGTAGCCGGCGAGCAGGCCCTGCGCCTCGGCATCGGCTCCAGGCGCGTCGCCAACCAGCACGCCGTGCTCGGCAGCAACGATTGCGCCGATGCGAGCGATGGCAGGTTCCGGCAGCTCGAATATGTCGCGTGATCCACCTATGAATATCATCGACATGGTGACTTTCCCTTCTCTCCCGCGTCCCCCGCCCCGCGCCGGCCGCCCTCTCCCCTGGCCCTGCGCGAGGGATCGTCACCCGAAGGCCGAGACGGCAAAGCTGGCTCGGGAAGCGGCGGGACGCCGCGACGAGAGCCCGGCCGGCCGCAGGCCGGCGCGCCCGGATCCTGCAGCTGCCGGAGGCGCTACGCGCATCTGGCTAGTTGCGCTTCGCGCTTGGAGCTAGTGGTCTTTGTCGGCCAGCCAGAGGCTCACGTCCTGGATCGAGCGCATGGCCGCGAAAGAGAACGTCAATCCAGACGGCTGACGCGGCGGCCCTCGCTGCGCCCTTCGATAAAGGCGCCTGCGATTTTCATCATGAATGCCTTGCTGAAACGACCGAGGGGCTTACCGTCGGCTTCGATGTACCAGGAGCGTTCGGCAATATCGTAGTTGTATTCGTCAACCACGATCCAGCAGCGTTTGAGATCGGTCAGACCGGCGCGGCGGCACTCGATAGTGGAGATTTCCAAACCGACCCGATCGCTGGTTGGTGGCTGGGTGGTTATCGCCAGGAGCGCGAGATGGGTCAGGCCATCTCTTGCGCCGCGGACAGCGATGACCACGCAGGTGGGCCGGCTCTTGCGGTCTTCCGTTTCGCCGCGCTCGTGTTGCCATGCCCAAAGATAGGGGTAGGAGATCACCTGACCAGGCAGGAATCTACCGCTCATCATCGTATCCTTCCCCGCGCGCCAATCGGTCGATCTCGGCGGCGAAGAGTTCCGTGTGTTCCTCCGGCATCTCGGAGACACGGTATGCGCGGCGGGGATCGCCGCCGATGCGCATCCGTTCGTAGTGCTCGTAACTCATCAGCACGAACCGGGGTTTCCGGTGCTTGGTAAGAATAACGGGTTCGCGGCTGGCAACGTCGGTGACGTCGCCAACCTGCTTGTTGAGATCCCCCGTCGTGAACTGGCGCATGGCTGGACTCCTTATCGATCTCCATATTATCTGGATTTTCTAGATTTGCAAGAAAACGGCGCTCACGCGCCGTCCTCCGCGAACCGCCACACGGGGATGCCGAGCCGACGCGCCTTGTCGGCAAGGTTCTCGGTGATGCCGGAGCCGGGAAAGACGATCAGGCCGTAGGGCACCACCGAGAGAAGCTGGTCGTTGCGGCGGAACGGAGCCGCCTTGGCGTGCCGGGTCCAGTCCGGCCTGAAGGCGATCTGGGTGACCTTGCGGTTCTCGGCCCAGCAGGCGGCGATGCGTTCGGCGCCACGCGGGCTGCCGCCGTGGAGCAGGACCATGTCGGGATGCTTCTCGCGGGCCTTGTCGAGCGCGTTCCAGATCCGGTCGTGATCGTTGCAGTCGAGGCCGCCGGCGAAGGCGATTTTGGTGCCGGCCGGAACGAGCACCTCGGTTTCGGCGTGGCGGCGGGCGGCGAGGAAGTCTCTGGAGTCGATCACCGCTGCGGTCATTGCCTGGTGGGAGACCTTGGAGCCGGTGCGCGGCCGCCATGCCGATCCGGTCTGCGCCTCGTAGAGGTCGGCGGCCTCATCGCGCATGATTTCGAGCACGTTGCGGCGCTCGATATAGGTGATGCCCTCGGCCGTGAGCCGCTCCAGCTCGACCGACTTCACCTCCGAGCCGTCCTGCTCCTGCTGGCTCGAGCGCTGGGCCTCCTCGTTGCGGTCGAGGCTGCGGGCGACGCGCTCGGCGGCACGGTGGAAGACGTTTGCGAACGACCAGAGCAGGTCGTCGAGATCGGGTTCGAGCCTGGTGTCGCCGAGCATGCCGGCCAAGGTCTCGACGATCCCGGCGAGGCCAGTCCGGATCACCTCGTCGTCGGGAAGTGGCCGAGGATCAGGTTCGTCCTGATGCGGACGGTGGCCGTACATCTGCAGTTCGAGGATGACGCGGTCGGTCGGCGAGGAGGCGTGGTAGGGCTCGTAGGCGTCGTCGAGAGGAAGCTCGTAGGTCACGGCGTGTCTCCGTCGGTTGTGGCCCCGCCCCACGCGGCCCGCCCCCGCCTACCCGCCCCCCCCCCCCCCCGCCGCCCCCCCCCGCCCCCGTCCGCCGCCCCCGGGGGCCCGGGGGGGGCGGGGGGGGGGGCGGGGGGGGGGGGGGGGGGGGGGCCGCCGGGGGGGCCGGCGGGGGGCGCGGCCTCTCTGGTGGAGCGCCGCCATGTCTGCAGCCTGTCCGGCGACGCCGCGCCGGCCCGCGTGCCGGCCCGACCCATTCATCCGGGCGGCAGGAAGAGACGGGCATCCTCCGGGACGAGCTGGTCACTGAGCCATGCCGCGAGATGGGCCGGGCCGAGATGACGCAGGTCGTCGTTGAAATCGCCGAGCTGCGGCCGCAACACCAGGGCGAGGATCCCGGCTTCGCCGGCTCGCTGGCTGAGACGCTCGATGCCGTGCCGGCCGGCGGCATCGGCATCGGCCGCGATGTAGAGGCGGCGGCAGCCAGGCGGCAAGGTCAGGCCGGCGAGGTGATTGGCCGAAGTGGCGGCGGCAACCGGCAGCGCCGGCATCACCGTCCGGAGCGACGCCATCGTCTCGAACCCCTCGCCGGCGGCCATGACGGGCGCACCGGGCTGGTGGCCGAGCCATATGGCGTTGCCAAGAAGATGCCCGAGCGAGCGGCGGGGATCGGCGAGCTGCGCCTTGCCGTTGCCCGAAGCATCGAGCCAGGTGCGTTGCAGGCCTGTGGTCTGCCCGTTGAGGTTGGTGACAGCGGCAATCAGCGCAGGAAGCGTCCGCGTCTCGCCCGTTACGAGATCTCTGTAGTAACAGCCGGGATGGAAGCGCAGGGCACGCTCACGTGGGGAGAGCAGAATGCCGCGGCCGGCAAGATAGCGTTCGGCCAACGTGCCGGCGATCGGCTGGGACATGCCGAACAGGCGACGCGCGGCGTCGGGAGAGCCGCGTTTCGCGGCTAGCTGGCGCCGCGCGTCAGGAGCTTGGGGCGGTGGCAGCGGCATGGAGAGGAAGCGACGTGCTTCATCCGCGACCTCGCGGAAGTCGACCAGACCACAGCTCTGCTCGATGACGTCAAGCAGGTCGCCATATTCTCCCGATGACTCGTCGACCCATTTTCCGGCTGCCTTGCCGCCAACCGCCTTGAGCCGCACATGCATGGAACGGCCGCGTGTGTTGCGGACATCGCCGACCATCCAGTAATTGCCCGAGCGATGGCCCTTGGAGAGATATTCGCGGCACACCGCCTCGGCATGATCGCCAAGGCGGCGTGCCAGCTCGGAGGCCGAGGCGGTCATGATCGCCTCCCCTCAAGCCGCCGAGGTACGGTCGGTGACGCCAACCAGCGTGTGGCGATCGAAGAGGGAGGCGAGGATGGAGGACCCTTCCTCGGTCGTCGGGATGAACAGCCGGAGCTTCCAGGAGATGATCTCGGCGATCAGTCCCAGCGCCTTCAGCCGGGGAACCATGGCATCGATGAAGCCGATCAATTCGACACGGTAGTCGTTCATGATACGGCTGCGGCGCAGAATCAGGCCATCGGCGAGTTGCAGTCCGATCCGTCCGTCGACAAGCCCGGTCCAGGCATCTTCCGGCGCGAGCTTGGGTACATCGTCGAACCCCAGATTGCGCAACATGGTCGCGAAAAGAGTCGGCGCGATGTGACGACCGATGATGCGTTCGCCGGCATCGGTCTGGATCCGGTAGACCTGACAATCATGATCCGGCAGCCGACGCCAGATCGGCAACAGCAGACCCGTCACGATGTGAAAGGTGCTGGTGGTGAACTCCGGGACGGCGGTGACTTCTGCCTGCCACAGCTCGCAGAACAGTTTTCGGTCGGCGGGCTGCCAGTGGGTCTCGGCAAGGGCGTCGAGACCGAAGCGCAGTTCGTCCGTCGGCCGCAGCAGGCGCACTCGGTGTTCGACGGTTCCGTCGTCGAGCATCAGGCTCGCCGTGGGAACCCGGATCGCCGTGCGGTTCGATCGCGTGTTCACCAACAGAACCGCTTGCGGTTCCGCCCGGACGATGGCCAGCGCGTCGACGAGGCTGAGCGGCCGTGTACGGTCCTTGCGC
The DNA here is from genome assembly GCF_040322215.1 of Mesorhizobium sp. M0184. Lineage (NCBI taxonomy): Bacteria > Pseudomonadati > Pseudomonadota > Alphaproteobacteria > Hyphomicrobiales > Phyllobacteriaceae > Mesorhizobium > Mesorhizobium sp. M0184. Next base: position 7,600 of record NZ_JAMYSZ010000056.1, on the reverse strand, counting down.
GCGACGGTCAGCACATGCGACTGCGCGCCCGAGACCGGGTGCGAGTAGACGGTGCGGCGATCGGTGACGACGATGCTCTCCGCCGTGATCGTCTCCAGACCTTTGTCATAGGAGCCGGCAGCGATCGCGCCCTCGACCTTCGCCGCCATCAACTGCTCGAACACCTCGAACAGCAGGTTCTGGGTTTCGATGCGCAGCGCCAGCAGGCGATTGAGCCAGGTCGTGATCGGCGGCAGTTCGTCGCGCAGCCCGCCCTCGTCAGTCGTCAGCGACAGGCCGGTCACGGTCTCGAAGGTCGTGAGCGAGCAGCCCTCGATCCTGCCCTGATGCAGCAGCATGTAGAATTGGCGAAGTGCGGCCCGCGCGTAGGGGCTTTCGAGATTGTCCTCGGCACGGAACAGCCCTGCCCCGCCGGTCTGGCGCTGGCCGCGCGTGATCGCGCCCAGCGTGTCAAGCCGCCTGGCGATCGTCGACAGGAAGCGTTTGCCGGCCTTCACATTGGCGGCCATGGGCCGGAACAGCGGCGGTTGCTTCTGATTTGTGCGGTGGGTCCGCCCGAGACCCTGGATGGCGTTGTCCGCGCGCCAGCCGGCCTCGAGCAGATAGTGCTTGCGCAGCCTCTGGTTCCTGACCCCGAGATCGGCGTGATACGAACGGCCGGTACCGCCGGCGTCCGAAAAGATCAGCACGCGCTTCTCGTCATCCATAAAGCTCTGGGTCTCGGCGAGATTGGCCGAGCCAGGGCGATTCTCGACGGCAAGCCGGTCGATGCCGCCGCGGCCGGTCTTCTTCACGATGCGGCGGGACCGGCCGGTCACCTCGGCGACGGTGTCGGCGCCAAAGTGATGGATGATCTGATCGAGCGCGCTACCGACCGGCGGCAGCGATGCGAGTTTTTCGATCATCTCGTCGCGCCGGCGAACAGCCTCCCGGCATTGAACCGGGTTGCCATCTTCGTCGTGGACAGGCCGCGAACAGACATAGCCTTCGGCGTCCGAATATTCCTCGAACAACTGGGTGGGGAAGGAGTGCATCAAGTACCCGCCGACATACTCGCGCGGCGTGACGTCGACATGCAGGTCCGACCATTCCTCGGTCGGGATCTCGGCAAGGCGTCGTTCCATCAGCGCTTCGCCCGTCGAGACAATCTGCACGACTGCCGAATGGCCATCGGCAAGATCCTGTCCGATCGCGCCGATCAGGGTCGGCGTCATCGTCGAGGTAATCAAATGCGAAAAAAACGTTGCTTGGTGCTCTCGAACGCCGAGCGCGCCGCCGCCTTGGCGTTGCGGTTCAGCGTGCCGGACTCACTGGTGATGTTGGTCGCCTCGAGTGCGGCGGTCAGGTTGTTGTGGATGACCTGGAAGGCGTCCGCATAGCCGTTGTAGATGCGAATCTGCTCGTCGGTCAGCTCATGCTCGAGCAAGTCGTATTCGACACCGTCATAGGAGAGCGAACGCGCCGTATAGAGGCCAAGCGACTTGAGATCGCGGGCGAGCACTTCCATCGCCGCGACACCGCCGTCCTCGATTGCTGCCACGAACTCGGCTCGGTTGGCGAATGGAAAATCCTCGCTGCCCCAGATGCCGAGACGCTGCGCATAGGCGAGGTTCTCGACGGCGGTCGCACCGGTCGCGGAAACGTAGACGACGCGCGCGTCGGGAAGGGCGTGCTGCAGCCGCAGCCCCGCCCTGCCCTGCTGCGAGGGCGCGACGTCGCCACGCTCGCTTTTGCCGCCAGCGGCATTGGCCATGGCGTGCGCCTCGTCAAAGATGATGACGCCATCGAAAGATTTTTTGGCCCCCGACTGGTTTTCTCCAATCCCTGTCTGGCTTTCTTTAATCCCCGTCGGGCCTTCGTTCCTTCCCGCCGAGTTTTCTCTGTTCCCCGTCGGGCATTCGTCCCTCCTCGCCGGCTTCTCTCCAGTCCCCGCCGGGCCTTCGGCCCTCGCCTCTTGTCCAACCCAGTCGAGGATCTGGGCTATCCGGGATTTCTTGCCTCCCCGTTCCTGCGAGCGGAGCGTGGCGTAGGTCGTGAACAGGACGCCCTCGGCAAGGCGGATCGGCGTGCCCTGCCGATAGCGCGACAGTGGCTGGACGAGGAGTTTTTCCTGGCCAAGTGCCGCCCAATCGCGCTGAGCGTCCTCAAGCAATTTGTCCGACTTGGAAATCCAGATTGCACGGCGGCGGCCCTGCAGCCAATTGTCGAGGATGATGCCGGCGACTTGCCGTCCCTTGCCGCAGCCGGTTCCATCGCCCAAAAACCATCCACGGCGAAAGCGGACAGCGTTCGCAGCACCTTCTGGCGCGGCCGAGACGACATCGCAGGTTTCGTCGACCGTCCAGGTCCCGGCGAGATAGCCGCAATGGGCTTCGCCGGCGTAGATGACGCTTTCGAGCTGGGCGTCCGACAGCAGGCCCTCGTCGATGATCTCATCAGGAAGAAGCGGGCGATAGGAAGGTTTTGGCGGCGCCACGGCGGCCATTGCGGCCGACTGCACGAGCGGCGTCGGATGCGGTTTTGCGCGGGGAATGTCGATCGACTGGAGCGCGTAGGGTTCGTAGATCGTGTCGGTGAGCCGGCCGCCCTCCTCCGGCATCCAGTCGCGTAGCTCATAGGCGAGGGGGACCGCCGGCGTGCTGTTTGCCTTGACCTGGCGGGCGGGTTTCGCCTGCGCAATCGGGCGGAACGGTTGGATGGCCTTCGGAGCAGCCGTTGAGACAGCGAGGGGTGCGGCTCTTGCCCCCGATCGGGCACCCATGTGCGCTGCTGCCTTCCTCAGGATCCCGTGCGACAGAGCGCCGATCGAATCCGGAAAGCCGCCCGGTGTCCGGGGCGGCAGATCCGTGATCCAGGAGAGCAACGTTTCGACATCTGCGGCCTTGCCGGGCGACCGGATGAAGCCGGTCGGGTCGGTGGCCGGTACCTTGTCGATAATTGTCAGGCGGGTCTCAGTGGTGGTGCCATGGCGGGCATAGACACGGCCGTCGATCGCTGCGGTGAAGACAATGGTGCCCTGCTGCTGCAACCGTTCGAAGGCCGGCCGCCATTTGGGGCTTTCCGAAGACAGCCCGGTGCCGGTGATGGCGACCAGGCGCCCGCCCGGACGCAGGCGTGCGAATGCGGAGGAGAGGTGCCGCCATGCCGCATCGGCGACATGGCCGTCGACATAGGCGCCGACGGTGAAGGGCGGATTCATCAAGACGACGGACGGCTTGATCGCAGGTTCGAGATGATCGTCGATATGGGCAGCGTCGTGCCGAGAGACGGGCATGCGCGCAAACAGCAGGCCGAGGAGATCGGCCCGCGTCGCGGCAAGCTCGTTGAGGGCGATCGAGGCGCGCGCCATCTCGGCATGGACGGCGAGCAGACCGGTGCCGGCCGAGGGTTCGAGAACGAGGTCGCAAGATGCGATCGCCGCGGCGTGCGCTGTCACGAAGGCAAGCGGCAAGGGCGTCGACAGCTGCTGCATGGCCTGGCTCTCGTCGGACCGTCGCGTATGGGTGGGAAGAAGGTCGGCGATGCGCTTGATCATCGCCAGCGTTGCCTGGGGCGTGGTGGACCGGGACAGGATCGCAGGGCCGAACCGGCGCAAGAACAGCACCTGGGCGACTTCGAGCGCCTCATAGGCGTCCTTCCAGACCCAGAACCCTTGCGCATCGCTGCCGCCAAAACCTGTCGTCATGGCGGTGCGCAGTGCGGCGGTGGTGACAGGCTTGCCCTGCTCGAGGAAAGGCAGAAGCCGCATTGCCGCTTGATAGATTGCCTGGGCGTTGTTGATGGAGGCCGGCGTCGGCGCGTCGAGGGGAGCGGCAGTCCGCGCAACGGCAGGTGTGGTCGAAACGATGTTCATGGAGATGTCCTTCGCGAGAGGGGGGGCGCCCGCGCCGGCACTCTCTCCGCGCCAGCCGGGCCGCGCTTCTCCCCGCTCCCCTCTGCCTCTGGCGCCGATCCAACAAACGGGTTGCGCTCTGCGCAAACCCATGACTTGATGCGCGCACAGGGATGCGGCGGCGACCTGGAGCTGCGGAGGTGATGCGACGGTTCAGAATTGGCAGTGAGGTCTACGAGGAGGCAGCGCCTGACCTGCAGGCGGCGCTGGCGAACGCCTATGCCCGCACCGAGCGTCCGCTATGCCTGTGCCGCGAGCCGGGCTGCCCGATGTACATCGCCCGCATCGGCGACCTTCACCTGATCAAGCGCATGCCGCTGAGCGGCGGCGGGCATGATCCATCCTGTGATTCATATGAATCGCCTTACGAGCTGTCCGGCCTGGGCGCCTTGATGGGCAGCGCGATACAGCTCGATCCGCAAAGCGGCTTGGCGGCTTTGAAACTCGATTTCAGCCTGTCGAAGACGGGGAGCCGGGCAGCGTCCGCGCCTGCTGGCCAGAGCTCCGCCAGTGTAGCCGCCGACCCCAGGAGGATGTCGCTGCGTGGCCTCCTCCATTATCTGTGGCACGAGGCCGAATTGACGGTCTGGACATCCCGATGGGCTGGCAAGCGACATTGGTGGAATGTCCGCTGGCATCTGCTCGAGGCTGCCGGGCAAATGACGGTGAGGGGCGGGCCGCTCGCGGATATCCTGTTCGTGCCCGAGCCATTTCGCGCCGAGAACAAGGAAGCGATCGAGCAGCGTCGCAATGCGGTTCTTGCACCTGCGCTCCCGCCGAAATCCGGCCCACGAAAGCTGCTGGTCCTGGTCGGCGAGGTGAAAGAGATTGTTCCTGCCCGCTCCGGTCAGAAACTCGTCATCAGGCACCTGCCCGGTTTTCCCTTCATCATCGACGATGCATTACATCGGCGTTTGCCGGTACGTTTCGAGAAAGAATTGTCGCTGTGGGGAGCAGATTCCAGCTCACATCTGATAGTGATCGCGACCTTCGGATTGAACCCGGCCGGTCTCGCCATTGTCGAGGAGGTCGCGTTGATGGTGGTGTCCGAGAACTGGATTCCTTACGAGACGGTTCCGGAAAAGCGGCTGGTCGACGCGCTCGCCCGCCTTCGCGAGAAGAGCGTGAAGGGATTGCGCTACGACCTGCAAACCGACCAGCCGATCGCCAACGCTTTGCTCCAGAACAGGCAGCAGCCGATCGCGCTCTTTGTCGTCCCCGCCGGTGCGGACGAAACATTCGAGGCTTCGTTGCAGGATATGGTCGCGAACCGGCCGGAGATGGGTGCGTGGACCTGGCGGGTCGGTGACGGGGAGATGCCGGCCCTTCCATAGGCTGGGAACGACATCTCAGATTTCCATCAATGCCGTGAATCGATTGGCGGCCATCGATTCAGACATGCGTTGGACAAGGATCCCCGTTGTCTTGGACCATGACGGTATGGTGAGGGGTGACCAGCGATCGTCTTTTTCGGTGACCATGCTGTGGGTTTGCGAAGATCCGCGGCGTAAGCACAGTGGGCGCCTGATCGTTGTCAGCGTTGAACTCGGCATGCCATTCGAGCTGTCCGAACCCCGCGTTGCATCGGCGAGCGAGACGCTGGAGAGTTGGCTTTCGCATCGGCGTCCGTCCAGGGCGGCACCGCGGTCGATGGTTGCGTTGGGTGGACGATAGGCCTTGGCCAGCGTAGATGTGACCCGATCCCGCAACGGACCGATTCCCATCCGAAGGTGGTGCAATAAATGAAGCGGCAGAGCCCACCCTTCATCGTCGAGGTGAAGAAGAAGCGTGGCGAATCCGCGCGGCAGCGTTCGATCTAGGGAAATCTCGATCTCGCTGCGATCGACGCGGAAACGGCGCGGGAGCTGACGAAGATCAAGTCGGATGTTAGCTGTTATGGCGAGTCATCCGGCGGGTCGCGGCGTTCTTCGATAATCGCCCTGGCCTTCTCGACTGCCGCGATCGCCTTCGGCAGCCAGCGCTCGAACTCTACTTTGGAAAGGCCCATCGGCTGGGATGGTTCTGGATCGCGGAGGTTGGGACGGTCGGGCACGGCTGAGGACGAAGACCTCGTCCGTGTTGGCCTCGAACAGCATTAGGATGCGGTCGCCGATGGCGACACATTCGTTGATCCAGCGACGATCGGAATCGCGGTACCTTGTAGTTCGATCGGGCGGCACATAGACAATCGTGAAGTGTGACAGCGTCTCGCCCGTCGGCGCCGCATAGAAGTGCTCTTCCACCTCGATGACGACCCCGCCGGTGCTGTAGGAGGTGGCGACCGTGTCGCCGGGACGTACGGGATCGGCGACCGTTAGCGCTCCTGGGGGCGTGCGCCGGTATTGGCGGCGATCTGGGGCACCGAGGCTTGCGGTGTAGGTCGAGTACGCCATAGGTGTCCTTGCCGGCCCCTGGCGGGTGTTTACGGGGGGTCCGCATCGTTGTCTCCTCCCCTCCTGGCGCCTCGTGCGCGAGTTGCCGGCAAGCGGCTGTCGATCTCGTCGTCCGACAGGTCTTCGAGCAGTTTCAGGATCGTTCGTGGCCACCGTTGTTGACGAGAACGACGCGTTTGCCACGGTGGTCCGCGGGCCAGGTGTGGGGATTGATCTCGCCGGCGATCCCCCTGAAGTCGGGATGCGTCGCGTTCCAGATCGCCTCGAGCTTTTCCGCGCGGGTCATGCTGTCGCTCGCGCCGGTCTCGTGGGCGATGATTGCGGCGCGCATCTTGTGTCCGGGGATTGCCGATCCGTGAGGTCGCAAAAGCCATGAAAACAGCGTTCGCGGCCCCGGATCCGGATCGCGAAGAATACGCTGGTCACGTTGCCGGCCTTGAACTCCGACATGCCGAACATGCCGGTGCGCTTGAAGAGCGGCGGCAGCAAATCGAGCATGAAATGGTATTCTGACGCGGTGATCTGGAACCACTCGCCTGAATAGGGAGTGCCGGAAAGCAGATCGATGCCGGGAGTATCTTTGTGTCGGCTGAACAGTTGGAACATCTGCTCGCGGGTGGCGACGCCGTCGAGCACCTTCCTGAAGGGTGGATGTGCGGTCATGGGGTTCTCCTGAACGCGGGTCGGCCGCGCGCGGCATGAACCGCGTCGTCGCAAGTGCTTGGTGATGTTGTGGCTGTCGACTGGCCGAGCCTGCGGCCAGCGTGTGCACCGGCGATGATGGGGTTTGCAGGGTTCAGGCGGCGCGTCGTTCGGAGGAAGGCGAAGCGTCTCGACCAACCCCGGTGATGGCACGGACGGCGGCGGCGAGCGCCGGGATATCGTCGAGCATGCCGAGCGCGACGAAGTGGTTGGCCCCGCCGGTATAGTCCTTGCGGTCCTTGCAGGTGCGGATCAGGATGCCGTGACCTGAGGACAAACCGAACTGGCCGACCTGGATGTAGGCGCGGTGATGGTGCAGGGTAATTTCACCGGAAACGGCTATGCCCGCCTTGTTCGAGCGCAGGTCGAAGCTTCCTGCGGCAGGGCAAGTTCGTTAGCGAGTTTCTTCAGCCGTGAACGGGCTGTCGTGTGAAAACGTCTCTTCTGCTGCTCGTCATAGGAGCAGCTTCTGTTCCAGTCGAACATGTCGATCTCCATGAAATGGAACAGGCCCGGGGGGGGGGGGGGGGGGGGCCGGCGGGGGGGGGGGGGGGGGGGGGGTGGGGGGGGGGGGGGGGGGGGGGGCGGGGCGGGGGGTCGGGCGGGAGGCGTG
>NZ_JAMYSZ010000055.1:0-20896 GCF_040322215.1 Mesorhizobium sp. M0184 | reverse complement strand
GTCCTCGATCGCATCCCCCAACTCGCGACATAACGATGGGGGCAGACGCCCCGAAACGAACCCGTCGACCGCAACCTGCAAACCCTCGCCTGCCATCACGACGAAGCAATCCCGGCGCCTGACGAGGCGCGTGGAAAAGCACCGCAACGGCGACCACAATGTCGCTTCAGGCCGTCAAAAGCTTATCGCCGTGCATCAAGGCGGCTAGAAGCGCGCCGGCAGCCTGGCGGGGGGCTTGGGGTTAGACTGCCGGCGCACGCCACTCATGAAGAGCGGCCCCTTTTTGCGGTTCCGACACCCATAGTCAACCCGGCAGCGTCTGGATGCCCGCTGTGCTCTTTTCAGAGCGGCTCGCGATGCCGGCCATGTCGGCCGATCCTGCCTAGGATGGGGGGCCACTCTCGTCGGCCGAGTTGATGCTCCAGCCAGTATCGCCTTGCCGACCAGCATGGGTTCGCCGTTAGCAATCCATCCTCGCGAGCCAATGCTATCGTGCACGTGTCGCAGCACTCCGGGCGGCTATATCGCCTAAGACAGCATGACGAAGCGTTCCAACTTCCTGTTCGGCGAGCCCGTGTGCAGTTCCTGACTCGGACAGTGGACGAGAATTCTCTTGGCGGTACTGCGCCAGAAGGCATTCGCGTCCAACGGAATCAAGCGACGACTATCAGCCGCAAACGTCACATCACAAGAGCGGTCTTCCACCCATTGCAGATTATCCGACTGATCAGGCGGCGTCCGATATGTCCGACTCTGCCTCAAGAATTCCCACAGGTATGGACAGCGATCTCGCTATCCGATTCCGATAGCCCTTATTGTACTTTAGACCCCGCTCGATGTTTTGGATTTCCTGAGCGGCAAGCCCGCACGCGACCGCGAGGTCCTCGATTGAATACCCAAGGTGCTCACGATAAGCGCGGATGATGTGGGTCCCCTGCGACATAGCCGTCAAGACTGGCTCGGGAATGCGCGAATCCTTCATAAACATCTCCAAGAAGATGGGAGCGCCTGACAAATCGGGAGATTTCCTCCCCGACCCTGGCGCACACCCAGCAAATCAAAAAAATGGACGTCCATTCGGCCGGACCGGCCTCATCCATGGAATGGGCCACTTGAAATTGGCAGCCGGGTCGGAATATGGCGGCTCACCTGCTTCTGATCAAGTTCTAAGAACCTGCCCGCCATGAGATGGCCTGATCGGCTGTAGCGCATTCGACCTGCGATCCTACACGACTCATTCTCCCCGATGGCTTTCTTGAACAGCAACTCGAACTCTCACTGACGCCTCCAGTGGCTATTCGCGGCACCGTCCACCCAGCCTCGCGGACGCTGATACCTTCGACCAATTTCCACCGCCGATGCAGCGAAGATGGACAAGCATCGCCACCTATAAAGGTTCACAATCATTCGACCGTGACCGATTTTGCGAGATTGCGCGGCTGGTCTACATCTGTGCCCATGAAGAGCGCCGTGTGGTAGGCAAGAAGCTGTATCGGCAGCGAGAAGATCATCGGCGCGATAATCTCGTCGACAGCCGGCAGCACGAGCGTGTGCATGGTGTCGAGTTTCGATGCGGCTGCCCCTTTTTCATCGGTGATGAGGATAATCCGCCCTCCACGGGCAGCCACTTCCTGCATGTTGGAGACGGTCTTGTCGAAAAAGCGATCATGGGGCGCGATGACGATCACTGGCATGTTGTCGTCTATCAATGCGATCGGACCGTGCTTCAATTCACCCGCCGCATAGCCCTCGGCATGGATGTAGGAAATCTCCTTGAGCTTCAGCGCACCTTCCATGGCTAGCGGGAAACTGGTGCCACGGCCGAGATACAGGACGTCACGACACTTTGACAGTTCGCGCGACAGGAACTCGATCTCCGGCTGGATGCAGTTGAGTACCTGGCCCATGACGCGCGGCACTTCGGCGAGGCTCCTGACGAGCGCCTGCAGCTCGTCTTCGGTTACGGTCCCGCGGGCTCTGGCGGCGCCGATGGCGAGTGCGGCTAGAACGGCAAGCTGGCAGGTAAACGCCTTGGTGGAGGCGACGCCGATCTCCGGTCCGGCAAGGATCGGGAAGACCGCATCGGCCTCCCGAGCGATGGTCGATTCGCAGGCATTGACGATAGCGCCAATTTTCAGCCCACGCTCCTTGCAGTACCTCAACGATGCGAGCGTATCAGCGGTTTCGCCGGACTGCGAAATGAAAAGAGCCGCCGACTGCGGCGACAACGGGATCTCGCGGTAACGGAATTCGGACGCAACGTCGATTTCAACTGTCAGGCGCGCATAGCGCTCGAACCAGTATTTTCCGATCAGTCCGGCGAGATAGGCGGTCCCGCAGGCCGAGATCGCCAAGCTCGGGATCCTGGCGAAATCGATGCCAGAAACCGTGTCGGCGCGATTCTCTATGATGTTGCTATAGTGACGGAGAGCATGGGCGATGACTTCGGGCTGCTCGTAGATTTCCTTCTCCATGAAGTGGCGATGAGTGCCCTTGTTGGCCAGATCGGCCGCGGCCGTGGAGGTATGGCGCGGACGCTCGACGGGATGGCCGTCGAAATCGAAGATATGGGCGCCCGAATTGCCGACAACGGCCCAGTCGCCCTCGATGAGATAGGTAATTTCATTGGTGAAGGGAGCGAGCGCGATCGCGTCGGAGCCCAGGAACATCTCGCCGTCGCCGTGACCGATCGCCAGCGGTGGTCCGTTGCGCGCCGCCATGATGGTCGACGGATCATCTTCGAAGAGGACGGCAAGCGCATAGGCGCCCCTGACGCGTTTCAGCATGGCACGCATCGCCTCTTGCCGCCTCATGCCCTCCCGGCGGTGTCTTGCCAAGAGATGCGCGACGACCTCGGTGTCGGTATCGGTCTGGAACTCGGCGCCAGCCGCCGCCAATTCGTCCTTCAGCTCGGTGAAATTCTCGATGATCCCGTTATGGACGACGGCGACACCGTCGGTAAAGTGCGGGTGCGCATTGCGTTCCGTCGAGGCCCCATGGGTTGCCCAACGCGTGTGGCCGATGCCGATGTTGCCGCTCAGCGGCTCTTCCTTCAGTCTCCTCTCGAGATTGACGAGCTTGCCCTCGGCGCGCCGGCGGTGCAAGGCACCTTCGGTGATCGTCGCAACGCCGGCGGAATCATAGCCGCGATATTCCAAACGCTTCAATGCGTCGACCAACCGATCCGACACCGGCTGTTGCCCAACGATGCCAACAATCCCGCACATGTTCGTCTTCCCATTCTTGCCGGCAGCTTCAGCCCACGCGAGACGGATACCCATCCGGCCGCTTTCATTGGGGGATCTTCTAGTAGTATTGGGTAATATTGGTATAATTGATTGTAGGGATAGCTATCATCCACCCCATGGATAAGCCGCGTTTGGGGCCCTGATCTAACTTCCTCGTTGCGCCTGACGTCCTCATGACCGGACGCAAGCCCACACCCCGCGGCACGAAGGAACAATCGGCCATGCGCGATCATCCCGGCCACGCACCTGACCACGAACCGCCGCCGCTCGTGGTCACGCGGTGATCGGCATGATCACACAGCACTGTAGTTAGGCAGCATCAGCGACGCATGGTCGGCATCATCATCATCGGCAACGTCGGCGCCGTCGGCATGATTCACGTGTTCGTCACGTTGATCATAATCATCGTCGCCGCCGATCTAGTTTCTGATTGCCTGCCGCTTTGACGCGGCTTTCGCCGGTAGAGCTTAGCCCGCGATGGCGTATCAATACGCTGTTAGTCGGCATGGCCGAAACCGAGAGTCAGGCGGCGCAGGCCACAGAGCACGTTCAGCGACCGTTTCAGTCAGCGCCGGCTTTGTCGGGGTTGGTAACGGTCATCAGGATTCTCGGGGCATGAAATGCACTATCACGAAAACGTTGGTTCTCAGTGCTTCGTCCGTATTACTCAAACCCGATTCCCGCAGCGGAAGAACTAGGCGCGTGTCACGTCTTGTACAAGGCACAATAGCAGTGAGAAATGGAGATTGATGCCTGCGCGTTTTCGAATAAGACAATCACCAAGCTGTCACCCGAATTACATCAGGAACTGTCTATAGCCGCCGCCCATCAGGTAGCGGCCACGTTGGATGGCGCGACGCACCTGATCGCGAAGATGGCTACCTGGATGAGACCAATCTTCTTCGACACGGCGTCTCCCGAACAGGGCAATGGCGATCTCCTGATGAGATGCTCCCGCAAGCGAGCCATCCAAAGCCTGGAGCACGATACGCAGACGCGCTCCGCGGGGTTCCGGCGGAAAGCAAGCAGCTGCCAGGCGGCCGCAACCATTGATGTCGTTCAGGAACTGAAGGGCAGCGACATGGAACTTCAGGTGCTGCGGCTGCACGATCGCGTCGACATATAGCCGCAACGGGCGGAGAACGGATGCACCGGAAAGGGCGATCTGCAGACTCCGGCAGTCCTCCCTCAGCAGCACGTGCTGCACGCCGGCAGGTGTCAGCAGGATGTCCTTGCAGCATGAGAGCGAAGGGAGATCAAGCGGTTCAAAATCGTGGTCGAGCCCAACCGGCTCCGCGGCCGCTCGTAGAATACGGGCGCAGTCGCGCGGATCCCAAAAGACCCTTGCCGACGTAGCGTCCGACTGTGGCGCGTCCGCGAAAAAGGAGGCTCCAGTGTCTTAGGATAGATGATCCTGTCGTCAACTCGATTATCTTCAGGTCGGCCTGGGCTCCGACAATGCAGGCGGACGGTGCCATTTTGGCGTGGTCGCGCTGGAATTGTGGATTGCGCCGAAGAAACTCCCAGGCCCAGGCAGTGCGTGGCAATCGTCTGGCGTAGTGGTAAGCTTCGTGACGACGCCAGTCCGGCCAGCATACAAGACCGACCGTCGCTTCCTTGGGCAGACCAGCATCCTTCACGGCTCAGGTGTCCACAATGCCGACGGGCCTAGAACCGGTTGCCACAGTACCGGTCCGCTCAGACGTCCCCTGCTGCGGATGCGCAAAAGGCTCGCGCGGGAAATCTCGAGAAACCCGGCCACCGCCTCCGTTTTGCCGACGGACTTGGGTTGTCCGATGCGCGACAATGGCCACGTCGCGAGGCGAAGGATCCGTTCCATGCGCGTGTCCGTCACCGTTACTATCCGGGTCAGATCCTTGGCCAAGCCGAACTCGATCATGCCCGCGAAGAGCTCGTAGGTTGCCTGGGCCAGTCCGCCCGCTGCCTTGGGCGCCGACGGAGGAAGATCGAGCGCGAAACGACTGCTCTCCCATATGTCGGAGGTCGAGGGCACGACGTCAGCACCCAGCAGCACCGGGAACGTGTCGCGCAACATTGTGGGTCCGGTGCTGGGCAAAAGACGCACGCAACCGCGAATTCGCCAGTCGGATCCCTTGAGGAGCAGATAGACAGGCTTCAGACCATCAAACGGGTCTGTTTCCATCTGGTCTTCGGTATCAACTTCCCAATCGAGCCTTTCCTTGAACACCCGAAACCTGAGCCCGTGCATCTCTTTGAGCTCGCTTGCGAACTCGTCGTAAAGGTCTGGTGTTATCAGCTGCATCATGGTCGCCTCCGTGCGGGATGTGTTCCCGCCATCGAAGGGCAAAGCCGGCAGCGATGCAGCCTGTAGAGGTTTACAGCTATCGTGGCCGACGAATCAGGATCTCGCCTGGCCGGAGGCAGCCAGTCGTGCAACGGCCTGGTTGATCGTTCGAACGCCAAGCTTTGCCTTGGCGTTTTCCAGATGAAAGGTCACGGTGCGCTTTGAGACGCCGAGAAGCTGGCTGATAACCCAAGCCGACTTGCCGCGCGCCGCCCATTTCAGGCACTCGAACTCCCGCGGGGTGAGCGTTACACCATCCACCATGCGATCGTCGGCGAGCCTGCGCCGGACATGGATATGAAAGTTGATGGCCACCAGCTGCAATGCTTTTTCGTAACGTGTCAGTGACCGCAACAGAGGCGGGCGGGACTCGTCGGAAGCAAAGGTCAGGGCAGCAAACCGGCCGCAATGATCATGCATGGACATCGTCAGGCCGCCGCGGATGCCAAACTCAGCCGCACTCTCCAGAATTTGTTGCTGCGAATTCGGCAGACAGTGCCGAGCGCGATCCACACCCCAATCAAAGGTATCCCAGCCTTGCAGCCCGCGCAGGATGACCGGATCAAGACTGTGGTACCGCTGTTGCAGATAACGTGATGTCCAGGATGAAGGATAGTTTGAGATCAATTGCGGGGCGTCGCCGGGGGCCGACGGGTAAGTGAAATAGGCGAATAGCGGAAAATCGAAGCCGGCTGCAGCGGATGCCATTGCCTCACGGAGATCGGCAGCATCAACACTTGCAGACAGTTGCTCGACGAAGTTCTCAAACACGCGATGCATTTGCGCTTTGCGTAACCTCCGTGATCGCTCGATGCCAGGCAGAGACCTTGTTTTAAACGATCCCGGACGGATACAGCGCGTGCCGAGAACCCCGTTAATCTGTTGAAACCCGTGATATTCTGACGTTGTCTATGAGCCGTGTGCCGCCGAGCCAGGCCGCGACAAGCAAGCGTGCAGGTCGGTCAAGGCTTGTCATGGGTCGCAGATCTGCCTCGTCGCGAAGTTCCAGGTATTCGACCTCGCGATAGCCCGCAGCCAGAATTGCTGCGTGCGCTTCGGCAAGCGTTGGCAGGACGGGCGAGCCGCGGGCAAGCCGCTCAGCCGTCTCGAGCAAGACCGATGATAGCTCGGGGGCAACAGCACGCTCTGCTTGCGAGAGCCGGACATTGCGCGATGATAGTGCAAGACCGTCGGCTTCGCGGACTGTCGGACAAGGAACAATGGTGATTGGAATATCCAGGTCCCGGGCCATACGCCTGACTAGCTGAAGCTGCTGAAAGTCCTTTTCGCCAAAGAAGCCGAAGTCAGCGCCGGTCTGCAGGAAGAGCTTGGCGACGACGGTCGCCACGCCATCGAAATGTCCCGGCCGGAAGGCACCGCACAGGCCCTCGCTGACACCGGACACCGAAACGGTCGTGGCGAAGGCCGCCGGATACATCTCCTCTGCGTCCGGCGCATAAAGCAGGTGCGCGCCAAGCGGTGCCAGCTTGGCGGCATCCTCGTCCTCGGTGCTCGGATACGCTGCGAGATCGGCCTGGCTGTTGAATTGCTTCGGGTTGACGAAGAGCGTCACGATCACCCGGTCGGCCTTCACGAGTGCCGCGCGCACCAGGCTGAGATGGCCCTCATGCAGGACGCCCATCGTTGGCACGACGGCAATCCTCACGCCCTCGCGGCGCCATGCGGCGACGATTTGGCGAAGCTGGGCAACGCTCCTGACAATCGGCACGCTCACGCTGCTTCTCCGCTCTTGGTGGCGTCCCCGTCGGCGGGCTTGGGCGCATCGGCAAACACGTGCTCGGCGGCCGGAAACTGGCGCTCCTTCACTTCCCGCGCATAGGCCGCGATCGCAGCCGCAGCGGCCTCCCCCAGTTCAGCATAGCGCTTGACGAATTTGGGCCGGAAGTCGCCGAAGAGGCCCAGCATGTCGTCGACGACGAGAATCTGGCCGTCACAGGCTGCTGAGGCACCGATGCCAATGGTCGGGGTCGCCACCTCCCCGGTGATCCGGCGGGCGAGCGCCTCGGGAACCTTCTCCAGCACGACCGCAAAGGCGCCCGCTTCGCTCACCGCAAGCGCGTCGCGCCTGATGCGCTCGGCATCCCCGCCTCTGCCCTGCACGCGGTAGCCACCGATGGTGTTGATCGACTGCGGCGTCAAGCCGACATGGGCCATGACCGGCACGCCGCGCGCGGCGAGGAAGCCGATCGTCTCTGCCATCGTTTCGCCGCCTTCGAGCTTGATGGCCGCGCAGCCGGTCTCGGCCATGACGCGCGCGGCATTGCGGAAAGCCTGCTCGGGGCTTTCCTCGAAGGAACCGAACGGCAGGTCGACGACCATCAGCGCCTGCTCGAGGCCACGGCGCACGGCCTGGCCGTGAATGATCATCATCTCCAGCGTCACACCGAGCGTCGAGGGCAGGCCGTGGAGAACCATGCCGACGCTGTCGCCGACCAGCACCACATCGCAATGGGGATCGACAAGCCGGGCGACTGGGGTCGTGTAGGCGGTAAGACAGACGAGCGGCGTCCCACCTTTGCGCGAACGAATATCCGGCGGTGTGATCGCCTTGGTGTCACCAAACGCACTCAATGGACCCTCCTTCCCCAACGTTACCAACCGCGGGTGTCGCGTTTGCCACATTTTTGTGCAAGTGCGAAGAGCTAAAAATGGCCGTGCAGCTGTGCGGTGTTGACGTGCGGACAGGCGCGCTTACACTTAAATCGATTCAGGCGCCCCCGAGCTGGCCAACCACTTTCGCGAACATGGACGATCAGGCAAAAGGACCCAGGAAAGACAGAGCCGCCGTCAAGGCCGACGAAGTCAAAGTGGACCTGATCGCCTTTGTCGTCGCCGTAAACGACAGTGAACCCTGTGTCCTCACCATCGGCCAGGCGGACACCCTGCCCTCCGGACCATTTGCGCTTGAGCACCGATCGCTGCAATCCGGTTTGAGGGGGTGGGTCGAGCAGCAGACCGGCCATCCGCTGGGGTATATTGAGCAACTCTACACCTTCGCGGATCGGGATCGCATCGGCGCCGAGCGCCAGCAGCGCGTCATCTCCATCAGCTATCTCGCATTGACCCGCAAGGAACAGGCAGCTGGCTCGCCCAAGTGCGGCTGGCAGAGCTGGTATGAATATTTTCCATGGGAGGACCACCGCTCCGGCACGCCTCCGGTCGTGCTGGACGTTCTGCGACCGCGCCTGATTGAATGGGCAGACGGCGTCAGCGACGCGGCCACGCGACGTGAACGCTGGCAGCGGGCGACGATAGCCTTCGGCTTCGACGACCGCCTTTGGAACGAGGAACTCACGCTTCAACGCTATGAGTTAGTCTACGAAGCAGGCCTGGTCCAAGAGGCCGGAAGCGGACGGGACGCGACGCTGCCTCCGCTGGTGCCCAGCAAGTCTATGGTCGCCGATCATCGCCGCATCGTGGCGACCGGCATTGCGCGGCTGCGCTCCAAGATCAAATACCGGCCGGTCGTCTTTGAGCTGATGCCGCCGGTCTTCACGCTTTTGCAGCTGCAGCGAACCGTGGAGGCGCTTGCCGGCAGGCTCGTGCGTAAGCCGAACTTTCGCCGGCTGATCGAGCAGCAGGAGCTGGTCGAAGAGACCGGAGAGGCAACCGCGGAGACCGGCGGCCGGCCAGCGAAGCTTTACCGGTTCCGCCACGCCGTTCTCGACGAGAGGGTCATCGCCGGGACAAAATTGCCGCTGGCGCGGGGTTGACATCGCTTATACTCACAGCAAGTATATGCTGGTTATTTTCAACTAGAGTATAAGCTGGAGGGGTCGATGAGCGCCATGCTGCCTGCGACCGCGTTTCTTTACGAGCGCGTCCGACGAGTGATCCCGCCGATCGAATGGCCGGCTTTCGTCGAGGATATCGAGGCGATCCTTGCACTGAAGCGCGAGCGCAACGCCATCATCCTGGCGCACAACTATCAGACCCCCGAGATCTTCCATTGCGTGGCCGACATCGTCGGCGACAGCTTGGCACTGGCCCGCACGGCTGCGACGGTCGAGGCGCAAGTCATCGTGCTGGCCGGCGTACATTTCATGGCCGAAACGGCCAAGCTGCTCAATCCGCAAAAGACGGTGCTCATTCCCGACCTGCGGGCAGGCTGTTCGTTGGCGGAATCTATCACGGCAGAAGACGTGCGCTTGATGCGCCAGCGTTATCCCGGCGTGCCGATCATCACCTATGTCAACACGTCCGCCGAAGTGAAAGCCGAGTCGGATATCTGCTGTACATCCGGCAACGCCAAGGCGGTCGTCCAATCCCTTGGCGTTCCCCGGGTGATCATGTTGCCGGACGAATATCTGGCCCAGAATATCGCCGCCCAGACCGATGTGCAGATCATCGCCTGGAAAGGCCATTGCGAGGTGCATGAGCGCTTTACACCGGCCGACATCCGCGAGTTGCGCGAAAGCCATCCCGGCGTGATCGTGCTCGCGCATCCCGAATGCCCGCCCGACGTCGTGGCTGAAGCAGATTTTTCCGGCTCGACCGCTGCCATGTCCGACTATGTCGAAAGGCAAAGGCCGGCACGTGTCGTGCTGATGACGGAATGTTCGATGAGCGACAACGTCGCGTTAGCGCACCCAGAGGTCGAGTTCATCCGGCCCTGCAATTTGTGCCCGCACATGAAGCGGATCACGCTTGCCAACATCCGCATGGCGCTCGAGCAGAACCACCATATCGTAACCATCGAACCCGGGATCGCCGGGCGCGCGCGGCTTGCGGTCGAACGGATGCTGGCAATTTGAGCCCGGATGTCCGCAGCTTCTTCGGGCGGCCCATCATCATCGGCGGCGGCATCGCCGGACTGATGACCGCGCTTCAACTGGCGCCGGAGCCGGTGCTGCTTCTGTCCAGGACGCTGCTGGGAGCTGACAATTCGAGCACCTGGGCTCAGGGTGGTCTGGCTGCCAGTTTCGGCGAAGACGACGATCCGGAACTGCACCTGGCCGATACGCTTGCCGCCGGGGATGGTCTCTGCGACACAGACGTGGCGAGCCGCATCCTCCAAGCCGCGCCCAAGGCGATAGAGGGGCTTGCGGGCTTTGGGGTTCCCTTCGACCGTACGTCGAAAGGATCACTGTGCCTCGGATTGGAGGCCGCACACAGCCGACGTCGCATCGTTCATGCGCATGGTGACGGCACCGGGCGTGAAATCATGCGTGCCCTGATCGCGGCTGTGCGTTCCACTCCGTCGATTGTTGTCGTGGAGGGCATGGAAGCGCGCCGGCTGGCGGTGCGAGAGAATGGGATCCGAGGCGTCTGGGCGAGCGGTTCGATAGGACCTGTCTTCTTCGGCTCACGGCGGGTCGTCCTCGCCACCGGTGGGATCGGGGGACTGTTTCTCGACACCACCAATCCTTGCGCCAGTTGCGGACAGGGCCTGGCGCTTGCGGCGCGCGCTGGAGCTGTCCTTGCCGACCTCGAGTTCATCCAGTTCCACCCGACCGCGCTTGACGGCCCGGAACGCCCTATGGTGCTGGTCAGCGAGGCCGTCCGCGGCGAAGGTGCTGCCTTGATCGACGAAACCGGCCAGGCTTTTCTCCAGAGGGTGCCAGGGGCGGAACTTGCGGCTCGTGATGTCTTGGCGCGCGCCGTCTGGAACCATCTTGCCAACGGCCACCGTGTTTTTCTAGACGCGCGGCAACGGCCTGGCCCGGAATTTGCTCGACACTTCCCGACAATCGCATCAGCCTGTCGTGGAGCCGGCATCAATCCCGCGCGCGATCTCATCCCCATTCGTCCGGCCCAACACTACCACATGGGTGGCGTTGCCGTGGACGGCTCCGGTAGGACCTCCGTCAAGGGGCTGTGGGCCTGCGGCGAAGTCGCTTCGACAGGACTGCATGGCGCCAACAGGCTCGCCAGCAATTCCTTGACCGAGGCCGTCGTGTGCGCGCGCTGGGTCGCTGAAAGTGTCGCCGGAACGCCTGCTCGCAGAACAAAGCCTGCGTTTGCGGACGTTTACCCATCGCCCGCTCCGACACCCGTGCGTGTTTTCCTGTCGCGCGCACTCGGCATCGTCCGGGATGGTGAAGGTTTGAAAGCAGCCGCACGTGCCTTATTGCCGCTCG
Organism: Mesorhizobium sp. M0184; assembly: GCF_040322215.1. Taxonomy (NCBI): domain Bacteria; kingdom Pseudomonadati; phylum Pseudomonadota; class Alphaproteobacteria; order Hyphomicrobiales; family Phyllobacteriaceae; genus Mesorhizobium; species Mesorhizobium sp. M0184. The sequence goes on along the minus strand of NZ_JAMYSZ010000055.1, from coordinate 9,221 downwards.
CCGAAAGCAAGGACGCGGCCTCGGATGCGGCGGCTGTCGGGCTAATGATCGCGGTTGCCGCCTTGTTGCGCCAAGAAAGCCGCGGCGCTCATTACCGGACAGATTTTCCTCATCATGCGACTGTCGCCCGACGGTCCGAAATCACCCTCGAAGCCGCCTTGGCCGCTGCGCGGGAACTCGGACACTCGCCAAGCCTCGAAGGGGCAAAGTGATGACGTTCTCACCGCTTCCCATGATCATGCTTGAGCCGCTTGTAAGGGCAGCTCTTCTTGAAGACCTTGGCAGAGCCGGCGACTTGACCACGGAGGCCATCGTCCCGAAGGAACACCAAGCGGGAACCGTGCTGGCGGCGCGCCAGTCCGGAGTTGTCGCCGGCCTCGATCTGGCGATGCTCGCTTTCCGCTTGATTGATCCTGATGTCGAAATCTCGGTGGAGCGGGCAGACGGCTCCAATGTCATGGATGGAGAGGTCATTGCATCAGTGGTTGGCCCTGCCCGGGCCATTCTCACAGCCGAACGGACGGCACTCAATTTTTTGTGCCATCTGAGCGGCATCGCTACAGCAACGGCATCGATCGTCGCTGCGGTTCGTGGATATGGCGCGAAGATCGTCTGCACGCGCAAGACGACGCCCGGATTGAGGGCAGTCGAAAAGTATGCGGTGCGCGCGGGTGGCGGATCCAATCACCGTTTCGGCCTCGACGACGCAATTCTGATCAAGGACAACCACATCGCCATCGCAGGCGGCGTTCGCCCGGCGCTCGAGCGAGCACGAAGACGGGCCGGTCATCTCGTCAAGATCGAAGTCGAGGTCGATACGCTGGCCCAGTTGGAGGAGGTACTTGGCTTCGCTCCCGATGCGGTTCTGCTCGACAACATGTCCCTCGCCGATCTTCGCCGGGCCGTCGCAATCGTTGGCGGCCGTGCTATCACCGAGGCTTCTGGCGGGATCGCATCCGATACAGCGCGAGCGATTGCCGCGACCGGCGTTGATCTGATTTCAGTCGGCCGACTGACCCACAGCGCGCCGATCCTGGATATCGGCCTCGACTATTGGGGCCCATGATTGCCTGAGGGACGAACAGGATCGAATCAACTGTCCTTTCCGATCGTCATCAATCAGACAGCAAAGCAAGGCAGAACCGGAGGAACAGCATGGACATGCAAACAGCCAGTCCAACGCAGACATCGCCACAGGCTCAATCCCCTGACCCTGGAGCGTGGACCCTGGAGAAGGCTCGGGCACTTCACGATGCCCCCTTCAACAACCTCCTCTTCCTCGCGCAAACCGTGCACCGCCAGAATTTCGATCCAAACAAGGTCCAGCTCAGCCGGCTGCTCAGCATCAAGACGGGCGGATGCCCGGAGGATTGCGGCTATTGCAGCCAGTCGGCGCATCACGAGACCGGCCTGAAGGCGTCGAAGCTGATGGAGGTCCGGTACGTCGTCGCCGAAGCGAAGAAAGCGCGTGACGCCGGTGCCACCCGCTATTGCATGGGCGCGGCCTGGCGAAACCCCAAGGCGCGCGACATGGATGCGGTGGTGGCGATGGTCGAAGGCGTCAAGTCGCTGGGCATGGAGACCTGCATGACGCTCGGCATGCTCGATCGTGAGCAAGCCGCTCGACTGAAGCAGGCTGGTCTCGACTTTTACAACCACAACATCGATACGTCGGAACGCTACTATAGCGAGATCATCAGCACGCGGAGCTTTGCCGAGCGGCTCGAGACGCTCGAGCGCGTTCGCCAATCCGGCATCAAGGTCTGCTGCGGCGGCATTGTCGGCATGGGCGAGGAGCCGGTGGACCGGATCGGCATGCTGGTGACGCTGGCCAACCTGCCGGAACATCCGCAAAGCGTTCCGATCAACATGCTGATCCCGATCCCCGGCACCCCGCTTGCCGACGCCAAGCCCATCGAGCCGATCGAATTCGTGCGCGTGATCGCGCTGGCGCGCATCATGATGCCGAAATCGCATATCCGTCTTTCCGCCGGCCGTACGGCCATGACCGACGAGATGCAGGCGCTGTGCTTTTTTGCCGGCGCCAACTCGATCTTCGTCGGCGACACGCTGCTGACGGCGGACAATCCCGGTGAGGACAAGGATACCCTGCTGTTCCGGCGCCTTGGCATCGAGCCGATGGAACTCGAGGCGCAATGAACGGGGCACCGCTTGCCCGCTATGAGGCGACCTTGCAGGGACTGGCGCGCAAGGACCGGCTGCGGACGCTGAAGCCGCGCGCCGGGCGCGACTTCTCGTCGAACGACTATCTCGGGCTTGCCGCCTCCAAAAGACTTGGCGAAGCGGTTGCGGCGGCGATTGCGCGGGGCACGTCGGTTGGCGCCACCGGGTCGCGGCTGTTGCGCGGCAATGCACCGGAACACGAGCAGCTCGAGGCAGACGCGGCGGCATTCTTTGGAGCCGACCGCGCGCTGTTCTTCGGCAGCGGCTACATCGCCAACTTCGCTCTGCTGACTGCGCTGCCGCAGAAGGGCGACCTTTTGGTCCTCGATGAGCTCGCCCATGCCAGCATGCATGAGGGGGCACAGGCCGGACGTGCCGAGTTCAAGCTGGCCGCGCACAACGACGTCGATGCTGTCGAGGACGCGATCAAGCGTTGGCGCGCCGAAGGCGGCATGGGATGCGTCTGGATTGCGGTGGAAAGCCTATACAGCATGGATGGCGACTGCGCGCCTTTGGAGAGCCTGGCCGCGCTTGCCGATCGGCACAACGCATTCATCGTCATTGACGAGGCGCACGCGACCGGCGTCTGGGGACCGGACGGCCGGGGGCTGGCCGCCGCTTTCGAGGGCCGCGACAACATCGTCGCGCTCCACACCTGCGGCAAGGCGCTCGGCGCATCTGGTGGGCTCGTGACCGGGCCGAGGACACTGTGCCAGTATCTGATCAACCGTTGCCGGCCATTCATCTACGCCACCGCGCCCTCGCCGCTGATGGCGGTCGCGGCGCGCGAAGCGCTCGCAATGCTCGCCGACGAGCCTATGCGGCGTTTTCAGCTGCATGAACGCGTCGCCCTCGCAGGCCGCCAATTGGTCGATCGCTGCGGCGTGATACCAAGTGGCTCTCAGATCCAGCCCTTGGTGATCGGCGATGTCAGGCGCACCATGGCAGTGGCGGCGCGCCTGCAGGCCCGCGGCTTCGACATACGCGGCATTCGTCCGCCGACCGTGCCCGAGGGCACGTCGCGGCTGCGCATCTCACTGACGCTCAATATCGGCGAAGCCGACATTTCCGCCATGGTCGAGGCGCTCGTCGAGGTGTTGGCCCACACATGACCGGAGGCGACATGACCAAGCGCATCGTCATCACCGGAACAGACACCGGAATTGGCAAGACGGTGTTTTCGGCCGGGCTTGCCGGCCTGCTTGACGGTTTTTACTGGAAGCCGGTGCAATCGGGCCTCGACGGCGAGACCGACAGCGAGGCGGTTGCGCGACTTGCCGGGCTGCCGTCGGGGCGCGTGCTGCCGGAAGCCTACCGCTTGAAGAGCCCGCTTTCGCCGCATCGTTCGGCCGAAATCGACGACGTTTCGATCGAGGCTGCCGATCTTTCATTTCCGGTCCTGCCGACACCGCTCGTCATCGAAGGCGCCGGCGGGCTGATGGTGCCGCTGAACCGCCGGACAAGGTTCATCGACATATTCGCACAGTGGCAGCTGCCGGTCATTCTGTGCGCCCGCACCGCGCTCGGAACAATCAATCACACCCTGCTGTCGATCGAGGCCCTGCGGGCGCGCGCTATCCCGCTGGCTGGCATCGCCTTCATCGGCGATGAGATGACCGATACGCAACGGACGATCGTGGAATTCGGCGACGTGCCGCAACTCGGCAGGCTGCCGCACCTCGATCCGCTGACGGACAAAACGCTGAGACAAGCGATGATTGCGGGCTTCGACCTCGCTTTGATTGCCGGAGGCGAATGATGCCGCAATCCCGTGTGTGGCACCCCTTCACCCAGCACGCGCTCGAGCCGGCGATCCCTGAAATCGTCCTGACTGAAGGCGCCTATCTCCACAAAGCCAATGGCGCGCGCATTCTGGACGCGATTTCCTCCTGGTGGGTCGTCACACATGGCCACCGCCATCCCCGCATTATGAAGGCAATCGAGACGACCGCCTCGAGCCTCGACCAGATCATCTTCGCAGGTTTCACGCACGAGCCTGCCGAATGCTTGGCCAAGGCGCTTGTCGGACTCGCTCCCGCCGGACTCGACTGGGTGTTCTATTCCGACAGCGGCTCGACCAGCGTCGAAGTCGCGCTGAAGATGGCGCTCGGCTATTTCCGCAACATCGGCGCGCCGCGCTCGCGCATCGTCGTCATGGAGCACAGCTATCATGGCGACACGATCGGCACGATGAGCGTCGGTGCCCGTGGCGTGTTCAACGCCGCCTACGAACCCTTGCTGTTCGAGGTCGACACCATTCCCTTCCCGGCCGCAGGGCGTGAGCAGGAAACGCTGGATCGGTTCGAGGCCGTCTCCCGCGACCGGCGCGCCGCCGCCTTGATCGTCGAGCCGCTTGTGCTTGGCGCCGGCGGCATGCTGATGTATCCGGCCTGGGTTCTCACCGAACTGAAGAAGATCGCCGAGACTTCCGGAACGCTGCTGATCGCCGATGAGGTGATGACTGGCTGGGGACGCACCGGAACCATGTTCGCCTGCGAGCAGGCATCGATTTCTCCAGATATCCTGTGCACCTCGAAGGGCCTGACCGGCGGCACCATCCCGCTGGCCGCCACGCTTGCCACCGATGCGATCTTCCAGGCTCATTGTTCGGCGGATCGCAAGAAGACGTTTTTCCACTCGAGTTCCTACACCGCCAATCCGATTGCCTGTGCGGCAGCACTTGCCAATGTCGAGATCTGGCGCGACGAGCCGGTGACCGAGCGGATCGCGGCCTTGAGCGCGAAGCAGGCCGCCGGGCTTCAACGCTTTCGCCACAATCCCTACTTCACTGACAGCCGGACGACCGGCACCCTCGCGGCCCTCGACCTGCGCGCCGGCTCTGCCGGCTATCTGGCCGAGATCGGGCCGAAGCTGCGCGCATTTTTCCTCGAGCGCGGCCTGCTCGTGCGCCCGCTCGGCAATGTCCTCTACCTTCTGCCGCCCTATTGCATCACCGGCGAGGAACTGGACGGGCTCTATGACGCCATCGAGGAGGCCGGCGAACGCTTCGGTTCGAAGCCATGACCAGGTCGTCGCGCATTCTCGGGTTTGGCCATCATGCGCCTGGGCGCAAAGTGGAGAATGCCGAGATCGAGAACAATCTCGGGCTCGAACCTGGCTGGATCGAGCGGCGCACCGGAATTCGCTCGCGATTCTGGGCAACGGATGAAGATACGCTGTCTGGTCTTGCCACGCAGGCTGGCGACATGGCGCTGGCGAACGCCGGCATTGCGCGCCACGACATCGGTCTGCTGTTGCTTGCCACCTCGACGCCCGACCATCTTCTGCCGCCCAGTGCACCCCTGGTCGCACACAAGCTCGGCCTTGGCCGCGCCGGCGCTGTCGATCTGACCGGCGCCTGCGCCGGCTTCATCTATGCGCTGATGTTTGCGGACGGATTTACCCGCCTGCACGGCAAAGCGAGCCTTGTTATCGCCGCCAATATCCTCAGCCGCCGCATCAATCCCTCTGAGCGCGCCAGCGCCGTGCTGTTTGCCGATGCCGCCGGCGCCCTCGTGATCGGTCCCTGCGAGGATACTGATCGGGGGATTCTCGGTGCCTCTGTGGATTCGGACGGCTCGCGATACGGACTGATCCAGATTCCCGCAGGAGGAAGCAACAAGCCGTTCCACGGTGACCTCGACCTCGCGCAAACCCGAATGACGATGACCGACGGCCGCGAAGTGTTCGCAAAGGCCGTCGAGATGATGACCGATTGCTCGATAAGCGCGCTAGCCGCTGCCGGAGTGCGACCACAGGATGTCGACCGGTTCGTGCCGCATCAGGCCAATGCTCGCATTTTCGATGCGGTCGGGCGAAACCTCGGCGTTGCCGATCACCTGATCGTCAAGACGATCGCCGAATATGGCAACTCTTCCGCCGCGACGATCCCGCTTTCTCTGTCGCTGGCCCATCAGACGGAGCCGTTTCGACCGGGCGAGAAAATACTCCTGGCGGCGGCAGGTGCGGGACTCAGCGGCGGGGCGCTCGTCGTCGGGATTTAGCCCACCGAAGCTGCTCAACATCAGGACTGGCTCTGTGAGATGAATAGGACAACGCAATGCGAAAATAGTCGCCGGCAAGCTGCACGGCATCCACGTCACCGAGCAAAGCTCAACTACCACGGTTCGATACTGCTCGACCCTGACCACGCGAAGAACCCGGGATCCTGCCAATGGATTCGTGGAGACATGGAGCAAGACTTCCGGCGCGCGAATCTCGACCTATGTCATCCTCGGCGAGCGCGGCTCTCGATGCTGCATCCTCAACGGCGCGGCCGCCCGGAACCTGCCAGCCCACTCCATCCATCTGGACGAAGCGCACATTCCTCTCTGAACCCGCGGATCGTTACGTTCGTCATCAACAATGTCGTCGGCTTTCTCACCGATCACAATGCGCTGACGCGGACGGCGTTGACGATTACATCGGCAGGGGCGCTTCAGCAGAACTTTCGCCGGTTGATGGAGCAGCAGGAACTGGTGGAGGAGACCGGCCAAGTGCTTTTGATACCGGCGGTCGGCCGGCGAAACTTTATCGCTTCCGCCACCATGTCCTCGACGAAACGGCGGTCGCCCGGACAAAATTGCCGCTGGCGCGGGCTTGACATCCTTTATACTCAACGTAGAAATATCCCTTATAATCATTTCGATTATAACGAGAAATTCATTCGCAAGTCCGAACCCACGGTCTCGCTCGGGAAGCCCGTATGAGTGGATCGAAGTGATCTTGGAAATGAAACGCCCGAGGACGGGCTTTCAACCTTTGTCGTGAAGGAGGTGCGCGAGTGGGCCAATGCCTTGCGGCATCGGTGAAGGATGGTATACCGCCAGTAAACGCATGCGTCAAAGTCGCTATCGAATGTACAGTTCGTCTAAATGTGTGATACGTTCGATTTGCGCAAGTAACACTTGGAGAAGTGTCGCATAAGAGAAACGTTTAATTACATAAAGCAGGCAAGCTAAACTTTAACTTGCACAAATTAGCGTAGGGCGCCCTGTTCCAGGGCGCCTTTTTTAGGGATTATCATTAGACTCTCTCCCGGGGGAACTGTGGGTGAAGAAACAACGCATCGTCCTGCTGGCAGCTGTTTTGGCGTCTGCCTTTGGCTTTTTTTTGCTGATCCTGATCCTGCAGATGGTCAGTTTTTTGGTTGACTAGGCACGCGCAAGCGGGATGGATCGCGCAGAGACACGCGGAAGTTTTTTTCGCCAGCGAAACCGCGACGACCTGATGGGAGTCGCGCCAGCAGGGTGGGAGCCACGTCCAGTGCCACCGACCATGCGAGATGCCGATTGTTGGCGCGTCTGTCAGTTCGCGCGGCCATATTCATTCTGGTGCCGATCTGTTGCCTTTTCTGCTTTTCCCATGCGTTTTAGGCCGAGCCAATTTGTGAAGCGGGCGGTCAATGGATCTGCGCCTCGCGATTGCCTGCCGTTGCCTGATTGATCTGGGCGGGATAATCCGAGAGCGAACGCTGCAACCGCGGTTCGAATTGCGCGAAGTTGAACCGGACTTCATCCGCGGTCAGGAACTGGTGGGTTGCCCCGGGAAAGCCGGCGACCATCACAAGGTCGCCTTCCTTGACGCCTTCACAGGCTATGGGTAGCCAACTCTTCGGCCGGTAAGGCACATTGTCGCGCGCATATGGCCGGGAGAAACCATCAGGAGCGACATAGGCGCGATAAAAGCCGAAGTGGCCCGTGTGGCGCAGCCACATCCAGTTGTCCGTTTGGCCGCCGAAGTTGCCGATGCCGAGCGCGGGCGCATAGACGAGGCGCACGTCCTCAATTTCGAGCTTCTGGAGGAGATAGTAGGAGACGCCGCCATACGTCGCAACGGCGATTGGGCTGTCCTTCACATGCGGCGATCAGGGCCTTTTTGTTCGTGGCGAGCCGCTCATAGCGGGCAAACCCGTTCAGCTTGTCCGAGACGCTCTTGAGCATTTCGGCGGTCACATCCCGCATGTCCTCGATCACATAGATGCGGCTGCCTGGCGCCGCGGGCAATTCTTCACCCAGGGCTCTTCGCCAGAAAGCCGTCTGTGAGATAGTCCTGGCCCTCCTTGCTGTGGTATTGGATGGATTCTAACACGGCAATGATGATTGGTTGCGACCAGCCCTTGTGGACTGACGAACGAGGCGGAGCATCCGCCCAGTGATACGATCGCGTTGAGCGGGTCAGCGTCTAGACGGCCCAGCTGGGCGGGATCGATCTGGAGCCCATCCGCGCGCATGGCCGCGCACACTTCCGCAGTCTGGCCCGGCATCCACATACCTTCGTCCGCCGATGTAGCCGTGACCGTCCAGAGCAAGGCGATGGCAGTTGCTTTGGCCAAACATCTCAAATTCGAGTTCGTGCTGACTGTCGCTCTCATCTTGCCTCCTGTTCTCCGCAGATTGGATTGGTGACTATCGGGATGGCCGGAGTCCTGGCGCCCGCGCGGCGGCCACACCGTAAAGACCGAGTGGACGGTTAACGCAGGAATCCTGATGGCGATCACCTCTCATTATATCGGTCGCGCGCAACGTTTGCGGATCATTCGCTGCACCAATCGTGCCAAATGAATAAAGCCTTCAGTTGCAAATGGTGAGCCGCCCCATCCATGTCCGATCTCCGACGTCGTTCACGTAAAAGGCTCGGTGCTTCCACGCTCGTTTGCTCTTCGCCCGTCCCTCTTCCGTCTTGACTAGCAGGAGCCTACGGCCTATCTCACTGCCGCGTTAGCACTCGCTTCTGGTGAGTGCTAAACACGCTCCGGCAACGGAGAACCGTTCAACATCCGCACCAGGGAAATCCAAAAATGGCAAAGTCGAATTTCCGGCCGCTGCATGACCGCGTGGTCGTTCGCCGCGTCGAGTCCGAAGCGAAGACCGCCGGCGGGATCATCATCCCCGATACGGCGAAGGAAAAGCCGCAGGAAGGCGAGATCATCGCCGTCGGTTCCGGCGCCCGTGACGAAGCCGGCAAGCTCGTCCCGCTGGACGTCAAGGCCGGCGACCGCATCCTGTTCGGCAAGTGGTCGGGCACCGAAGTCAAGC
>NZ_JAMYSZ010000054.1:0-21203 GCF_040322215.1 Mesorhizobium sp. M0184 | reverse complement strand
GATCTTGGCGGCAACGTAGTTCAGGCCCCACGAAAAGGTTAGCCCGACCATGATGGCGGCGGCCGCCAGATCGACCGCGTCACGGCGGTCGAGCGTATCTGTGGCGACGCCCACCGCCGCTAGTCCTCCGCGCTCGCGTCGTCGAAACCGAGTAGGTTCCAGCTCTGGCGCATATGCGGCGGCATCGGTGCGGTGACGTCGACAAAGCCCTTGTCGGGATGAGGGATGACAATGCGGCGCGCGTGCAGATGCAGGCGGTTCTGCATGCCGCCTGGAAAATCCCAATTGGTGTCGGCCTCGAAATATTTGGGGTCGCCGATGATCGGGCAACCGATATGGGCGGCATGAACGCGAAGCTGGTGGGTGCGCCCGGTATAGGGTTCCATTTCCAGCCAGGACAGGGTCTGCGCCGCCTGCTCGACGATGCGGTAATAGGACACGGCGTGATCGGCGCCCTTTTCGCCATGCTTGGCGATGCGCACACGATCGCCGTCGGGCGTCGGTTCCTTGATCAGCCAGGTCGAGATCTTGTCCTCGCGCTTCGGCGGCACGTCCTTGACCAGCGCCCAGTAGGTTTTCTTCGTCTCACGCGCCCGGAACGCTTCGGCGAGCTTCATGGCGGCGAGCCTTGTACGGGCGACAACCAGCACACCCGACGTGTCGCGGTCGAGCCGGTGCACCAGACGCGGCTTCTCGCCCTTCTGGTTGCGCCAGGCTTCCAGCATGTCGTCGACATTGCGGGTGACGCCAGAGCCGCCCTGGACCGCCAGGCCGGCCGGCTTGTTGAAGACGAAGACCTTCTGGTCCTCATGGATCAGCATCTTTGCCAAAACGTCGGCGTCGCCCTGGTTGCGGATCGAATGACCGGTGAGCGGGCTTTCACCTTTCTTGTCGACTTCGAGCGGCGGCACTCGGACCGTCTGGCCGGCTTCGACGCGGGTATCGGCCTTCACCCTGCCGCCGTCGACGCGGATCTGACCGGAACGCAGCAGCTTCTGCAGATGACCGAAACCGAGACCGGGGAAATGGCTCTTGAACCAGCGGTCGAGCCGCATGCCCGCCTCGCCGGCGTCCACTGTGATCTGTTCAACGCCTGCCATGATTCCAATCGCCGTTTTGCAGGCATGCAACGGCATTCGCCGGTACCCGCAATCTCACTCGGTTATTCGTTGTCGGTTCCATATTGCAGAACCTGAACTTTCTCCAGCGTAATCAAACCACTTGTCATGATTGTTTCAAGCACGGGCAGGAAAGCGGCCAATTTTTCCTCGTCATCGACGATCTCGATGACGAGTGGCAGATCCTCCGATAGGCGGAGGATCTTCGTGGTGTGAAGCCGGCTGGAATGGCCGAACCCCATCGCGCCGCGCAGGACGGTCGCGCCGGCGATCTGCATTTCGCGGGCCCTCAGCACGATAACCTCATACAGCGGACGGCCATCTGCCTTGTCGTTTTCGCCGATAAATATGCGCAGCAATTGTGCCTGTGTTGGTATCTTCATTGCCTGGACCCTCTCAGCCGGTTGAGCCGAACTGCAAAGATGTGGCCAAGCCAGACGGCGGCAAGCCAGGCCACCACGGAGATCGCGATATTGAGTCCCGCCGCCACAAGCCTCCCGCCTTGCGCGAGGGTGAGTGTTTCAAGGCTGAAAGCGGAGAAGGTCGTCAGGCCGCCGCAGAAGCCGGCCATGAAGAATTGACGTTGCAGCGGACCGGCGAAGACGCGGCCATCCGGTCCCGTCATTGTCGCGTAGAAGCCGATGAGGAACGAGCCAACAATGTTGACGAGGAGCGTGCCGAAGGGAAATCCAGCGCCCCACAGGGCAGTGCTCGTCGATGAGGCAAGCGCCCGCAACACACCGCCGATCATGCTGCCTGCGGCTACGGTCGCATAGAGCCGAACCGTTTCGTTGGTTCTGCGACGGCCAATGAGGCGCGCCGCATGCCCTGCCGCGGCAGTGTCCGTCCCGTCGTGGCGGAGCTTCCGCAGGCCGCTCACGGCGCCCCGCCGCCAATCAGAAGACTTCCCGCAGCAAAGCCCAGCGTCACGCCGCCGAGGCTCAGAAAAACCGAAAGCAGCACATTTCCGCCGGCGCGCCGCCATTCGCCCTCGCGCGCCAGCGCCAGCGTCTGCAGGCTGAAGGAAGAAACCGTGGTGTAGCAGCCGAGGCCGCCGGTAACGGTAAAGGCCCAGATGGCGGGCATGCCGTCGCGCGCCACCGCATGCGCAACGACACCGATTGCAAACGCTCCCGAGACGTTGACGGCCATAGTGCCCCAGGGAAAGGTCTCGCCGACCCGGCGGGCGACGAAGCCGGACAGGAAGAAGCGGGCCATTGCACCGATCGCGCCACCAAGGCAGACAAGCAACAGATGATACATCGTGCTCCCTCGCGCCGGTCACACCACGGTGTCAGGCGGCTCCGGCCTTCTTCGGCTTGCTGGAGCCGATCATCTTCCAGTTCTTGTAGAACATGGCATTGATGCGCTCGACGCTGACCGAAACGATGGCGAGAAGAGCGGCGATCAGGCTGGGGAATGGCGATGGCCGGATGATGTCCATGAACACGCAGTAGCGGCGCCCATCATATTCGTTGACCGAGCGGTGCAGCAGCGTGTCGTCGAAAATATAGAGCGGATTGTCGTGCCAGTAGTTCCTGGCGTTGTTGCACTCGACGAAAACCTCGGCCTTCACCGGGAGAAGGTTGTAGAGAATGCGCAGGCTGAGCCGCAGCGGTCCGAAATGCCAGGAGGTCGATTCCTTGCCCCTGAACACCGACACGGCGATGGTCTTGATGTATTTGAAATCCTTGTTGAATTCGGCAACGTTGTCGATTTTGTGCTTGCCATACCACTGGTAGACATACATGCCGCGCCGGCCGCTGCCGAAATTGGCGTCGATATCGGCGATGATCTCGTCCTTGCGCGCCTTGAAGACGTCGAGAACCTCGTTGACCTCACGCTGATAGTCCGGAGGAAACTGGTCCAGTTTCCAGACACCGCGGTTTCTGTAGCACAGCAGATCGACCAGCAGATTGAAGGGCGAAAGCAGCCAGGTGAAGATGCCGTTGCCGAGGAAATAACCACTGAACAGCGCCCAGTTCTTGTTGTCGTTGCGCAACACGTCGATCAGGCCGAGGACAATGAAAATTGTCGTCAGGATGGGAATGAAATAGAAGCCGAGCGCCAGCAGCGGGATCGCTATGGCGAACTTCCGAAGGGTCTTGCGAGTTTTTTTTGTCATTTTTCCACGCGCCAGGCGCGATTCCGTTCTGAATATCGTCGGTACGTTTCTGGCCTGTCCGCCGGCCGAAGGCGCATCTTGATAGGGTTTTTTATCCCGCCAGACAACGGCGATCACACCAGTGTGCGACTGGCAGCTATCTTTCCCGCTCGCTGCGCAGCTTCGCCCAATAATCCAGCCGCTTCCTGATATCGCGCTCGAAGCCGCGCTCGGGCGGGTCGTAGAATGTCTGCCTTCCCATCTTCTCCGGAAAATAGTCCTGGCCGGAAAAAGCGTCGGGCTCGTCGTGGTCGTAGCGATAGCCGGCGCCGTAATCTTCCTGTTTCATCAGCTTGGTCGGCGCATTGAGAATGTGCTTGGGCGGCAGCAGCGAACCGAATTCCTTCGCCGCCTGTGTGGCGGCCTTGAACGCGGTATAGACTGCATTGGATTTCGGCGCGGTGGCGAGATAGACGGTCGCCTCGGCGAAGGCCAGTTCGCCCTCGGGCGAGCCCAGATAGTCATAGGCGTCCTTGGCGGCGTTAGCGACGACGAGCGCCTGCGGGTCGGCCAGCCCGATATCCTCCATCGCCATGCGCACCAACCGGCGCCCGAGATAAAGCGGATCTTCGCCGGCGTCGAACATGCGGGCGAGATAGTAGAGTGCCGCGTCGGGGTCGGAGCCGCGCACCGATTTGTGCAAGGCGGAGATCAAATTGTAGTGGCCATCCTGTCCCTTGTCGTAGATTGGCGCGCGGCGCTGGACGATGCGCTGCAGGGCTTCGGCGCCGAACACCTCCTTTGATTTCGCTGCGCGCCAGACCTCTTCGGCGAGCGTCAATGCCGCGCGGCCGTCGCCATCGCTCATGCGGATGAGCATCGCCCGCGCGTCTTCATCGAGCGGCAGCGCCCTGCCCTCTGCCTCCTCGGCCCGCGCCAGCAGCTTGGCGATACTGTCCTCGCCGAGTGAGTGAAAGACCAGCACACGCGCGCGCGACAACAGCGCGGCGTTAAGCTCGAAGGACGGATTCTCCGTGGTGGCGCCGACCAGCACGACGGTGCCGTCTTCCATCACGGGCAGAAAACTGTCCTGCTGGGCGCGGTTGAAGCGATGGATCTCGTCGACGAACAGCAGTGTCTGGCGGCCGTTGGAGCGGCGCAGCTTCGCTGCCTCGAACACTTTCTTCAGGTCGGCAACGCCGGAAAACACCGCCGAGATCTGTTCGAAGGCGAGGCTTGTCTCGCCGGCAAGCAGCCGTGCGACCGTGGTCTTGCCGGTGCCGGGCGGGCCCCAGAAGATCATCGAGCCGAGCGAGCCGGAGCCGATCAGCCGCGTCAGCGCGCCGTCGGGTCCGGTCAGATGCTCCTGGCCGACGACCTCGCCGAGGTTCTTCGGGCGCAGACGGTCCGCCAGCGGCCTGCCGGGCGGCGTCTTTTCCGGTTCATCGACACTGAACAGATCGGCCATGCAACTTCTTCTGCCTGGAGCCCGATCATGCTGACGTTCGGGCTCAGTAACGCAACACCTGGCGCAGTATCTGCCCGCCGCGCTCGACGGTAAAGCGCCACCAGCGCGTATCCTGCTGGGCTACCTGTTCCAAGGTCGCCGCCTTGTCGATCGTCAGGCCATTGACCTCACGCACGATGTCGCCTGGCTGGAAGCCAAAATCGGCAGCAGGCGAATCGCGGTTGATGTCGACCACGGTGACGCCTTTGACATCGGTGCGCAGACCGAGCCGTTGGGCAAGCCGTGGCGACAGTTCAGCAACCTTGGCACCGGAAAACGGGCTGCGGCCGCGCAATATGAGTTCCGCAGCTTTGGCGCCCTCAGGGGGCCGTTCCAGCGCGATGTCCATCGTCGCCTGCTGACCCTTGCTCAGAACACCGAAGCTGGCATTCGTACCAATCGACAGCGTCGCCATCCGGTAGTCCAGCGCCCCGACGCTCTCGACCGGCTTGCCATTGAGCGACAGCACTACGTCGCCCGGCTTGAGCCCTGCCTTGGCGGCGGGTCCCGCCTCTTCGACCGAAGAAACCAGCGCGCCGGTCGGTTTGTCGATGCCAAGCGATTCGGCAATCTGCGGCGTCACCGCCTCGAACTCGGCACCGGCATACGGCCGCTCGAAGAAGTCGAGCCCGGCCTTGGCCGCGTCGGCGAAGGCGCGAACCATGTTCGAAGGGATGGCAAAGCCGATGCCGATCGAGCCGCCGCTACGGCTATAGATCGCCGTGTTGATGCCGATCAGCTGCCCTCCCATGTTGACCAGCGCGCCACCGGAATTGCCGGGGTTGATGGCGGCGTCGGTCTGGATGAAGAAGCTGGAATCGGAGACGCCGATATGGCTGCGCGCCACCGCCGAAATGATGCCGCTGGTGGTGGTCTGGCCGACACCGAACGGATTGCCGATCGCCAGCACCAGATCGCCGACCTCGAGCGCGTCGGAATCGCCGATAGCGATCACCGGGAACGGCTTGTCAGAAGAAATCTTGAGCACGGCGAGGTCGAGCGTCTCATCCTTGAGCAGCACCTTGCTGTCGAATTCGCGCCCATCGGCAGTCGCGACCTTGACCTGGTCGGCGTCCTTGACGACGTGGAAATTGGTGACCACGACGCCGGTCGGATCGACCAGCACCCCCGAACCGAGCGAAGACTGCGCGCGCGGCTGCGAGCGGCCGAAGAACTCCTCGAAGAACGGATCGCCGTCGAAGGGCGACGTCACCTTGGCGGTCTGCGAGGCGTAGACATTGACCACGGCCGGCGCTGTCTGCTTGACCAGCGGCGCGAAGGACAGCTGCACCTCCTCGCGGCCGAACGGCACGCGCTTGTCGGGGCCGGAAGTGGCGTTTTCGCCTTCGACGCCATGCAGCAGATCGGTCAGCACGTCGGACAGACCGGGATCTGGCTTGGCCTCCTCCGCCAGCGCGTGCCTGGCCGCCGGCACGACGGCCAACGCCATCAAGGCGCAGATCAGAACAAGGGACAGCCGTTTAACGCGCATTCCGAATCCTCCAAGTCGGGCGCCATTGTCCTGACGATTGTGCAAAATGAAAGGCTAAGCCGCTGAAATCCGATTATTTTGGGTAGTCGCCGCAAAAACCGGTGACAAAACCCCTACCAGCCCTGCCCGGTACCTTCGGAAACAGAAAAAGGGGCCCGGAGGCCCCTTTTGAACTTCTCGCGAAAAACCGAGCCTTATGCGGCTGCGGCTTCCTCTTCGGTGCCTTCGGCCTCGATGCGGGCACGGTCGCCGGCGCCCTTGGCCGAGGTGTCGCGGTCGACGAACTCGATGACCGCCATTGCCGCGTTATCACCGTGGCGGAAGCCGGCCTTCATGATGCGCAGATAGCCGCCGTTGCGGGTGGCATAACGTGGCGCGATGGTATCGAACAGGCGCTTGACGACGCCTTCATTGCCGATCTGGGCAATAACCTGGCGGCGGGCGTGCAGGTCGCCGCGCTTGCCGAGCGTCACCAGCTTCTCGACGATCGGACGCAAATCCTTCGCCTTCGGCAGCGTGGTGAGGATCTGCTCGTGCTCGATAAGCGACACGGCAAGGTTGGCAAACATCGACTTGCGATGGCTTATGCTGCGGGCGAACCGGCGGCCTTTAAATCCGTGGCGCATGGCTCTTCTCCTTCACTGCGGGTTCAAGAGGCTCTCTCAAGCCTCAATATTGGTCTTCGTAACGCTTGGCGAGGTCTTCGATGTTTTCCGGCGGCCAGTCCGGCACTTCCATGCCGAGATGCAGGCCCATCGCCGCCAGGACTTCCTTGATCTCGTTCAGCGACTTGCGGCCGAAGTTCGGGGTGCGCAGCATCTCGGCTTCGGTCTTCTGGATCAGGTCGCCGATATAGACGATGTTGTCGTTCTTCAGGCAGTTGGCCGAACGCACCGAAAGCTCGAGCTCGTCGACCTTCTTGAGCAGCGCCGGGTTGAAGGCAAGCTCGGTAACCTGTTCGGCGGCGACTTCCTTCTGCGGCTCGTCGAAATTGACGAACAGGCCGAGCTGGTCCTGCAGGATGCGAGCGGCGAAGGCCACCGCGTCCTCGCCCGAAATCGAACCGTCGGTCTCGATGGTCATGGTCAGCTTGTCATAGTCGAGAACCTGGCCCTCGCGGGTGTTCTCGACCTTGTAGGAGACCTTCTTGACCGGCGAATACAGGCTGTCGACGGGGATCAGCCCGATCGGCGCGTCCTCGGCGCGGTTACGGTCGGCCGGCACATAGCCCTTGCCGGTATCGACGGTGAATTCCATGCGGATTTCAGCGCCTTCATCCAGCGTGCAGATGACGTGGTCGGGATTGAGGATCTCGACGTCGCCGACCGTCTGGATGTCGCCGGCGAGAACCGCGCCCGGTCCCTGCTTGCGGACGACCATGCGCTTGGGGCCGTCGCCTTCCATGCGGATGGCGATTTCCTTGATGTTCAAAACGATGTCGGTCACGTCCTCGCGGACGCCGGCGATGGACGAGAATTCATGCAGAACGCCGTCGATCTGCACGGCGGTTACAGCCGCGCCACGCAGCGAAGACAGAAGCACGCGGCGCAGCGCGTTGCCGAGGGTGAGGCCGAAGCCGCGCTCGAGCGGCTCGGCGACCAGCGTGGTCAGCGTCTTCTTCTTCGACGAGAACTCGATCTTGTTCGGCTTGATCAGTTCTTGCCAATTTTTCTGGATCATAGTGCTTTCCTTCCGTTGTCCCGCCACCATCCAATCGTGGCGGGCGACCTGGAATGCCGTGGAGGAGCGCCCTTGAGGCGCTCGCGCGGCGTTCGGTAAATTCTTTAGACGCGGCGCTTCTTGCGCGGGCGGCAGCCATTGTGCGGGATCGGCGTCACATCACGGATCGAGGTGATGGTGAAGCCGGCAGCCTGCAGCGCGCGCAGCGCCGATTCACGACCGGAGCCGGGTCCACAGACCTCGACCTCGAGCATGCGCATGCCGTGTTCCTGGGCCTTCTTGGCAACATCTTCTGCGGCCATCTGGGCAGCGAACGGGGTCGACTTGCGCGATCCCTTGAAGCCCTGGGCTCCGGCCGACGACCAGGCAATCGAGTTACCCTGCGCGTCGGTGATGGTGATCATCGTGTTGTTGAAGGTCGAATTGACGTGGGCAACGCCCGACGAGATGTTCTTGCGTTCGCGACGGCGAACACGAGCGGCTTCCTTGGCCATGATGGTCCTTTCAGTTGATCTCTACACCGCCGTAATGCCAGCGGCTCCACCAGGGAGAAGGCAGTAGGGGAATATGGCAGTAGGGCAGTATGTCTGCCGTTCCTATTGCCTTACTGCCCTACTCCCTTACTGCCCTAAATTACTTCTTCTTTCCGGCAATCGACTTAGCCGGGCCCTTGCGGGTGCGCGCATTGGTATGCGTGCGCTGACCACGAACCGGCAGCGAGCGGCGGTGACGCAGGCCGCGGTAGCAGCCGAGGTCCATGAGCCGCTTGATATTCATCGAAACTTCGCGGCGCAGGTCGCCCTCGACCTGGTAATCACGATCGATGGTCTCGCGGATCTGCAGCACTTCCGCGTCGGTCAGCTGGTTGACGCGGCGCTCGGCCGGGATGCCGACCTTGTCGACGATCTCCTGGGCGAACTTCTTGCCAATGCCGTGAATGTATTGAAGCGCGATGACGACGCGCTTGTTGGTCGGAATATTGACGCCGGCTATACGAGCCATGTTCTTCTCTTCTCCATATAGGCCGGACGAGCCGGCGCTTCAAGTTGCCCCGCGTCCGGTGGAGGCCGGCCCTTGCGGGAGTTTCCAGTTCAAAGCGGCCTGCCTTGCCCTTGCGGACAAGCAAGCCTCATGCCTGATAGGAAGACGGGCCGCCATACCCCAGCGGACCGCTCCAGTCAAGCGCAATCGTTCGATTCTCTAGCCGGCCGCCTGGCCGACTTTCCGGGTCGTCGCCCTGAGCACCGCCTCGATCTGCTGCGTCACCGCATCGATGTCGGCCATGCCATCGACGCCCCTGAGTTTGCCCTTGGCGTAGTAGTAGCCGATCAGCGGCGAGGTTTTCTTGTAATATTCCCTCAAGCGTTCTTCGAACACCGCTGGACTGTCGTCCTTGCGCACCGGCAGGCCTGCGGCCTTGGCTTCTTCGGCGCGCTTGACGATTCGGCCAACCAGCGCCTTGTCGTCGACAACAAATTCGATGACCGCGTCTAGCTCCAGTCCGCGATCCGACAGCATTTCCTCAACGGCGTCCGCTTGCACCAGAGTTCGGGGATACCCGTCAAGGATGAAGCCGTTTGCGCAATCAGCTTGATCGATGCGCTCGGCCACGATGGCGTTGACGATAGCGTCGGACACCAGTTCGCCAGCGTCCATCACCGCCTTGGCGCGCTTGCCGACTTCGGTGCCAGCCTGGACAGCAGCACGCAGCATGTCCCCCGTGGAAAGCTGTGGGATGCCGTGTCGTTCTACCAGTCTTAGTGCTTGTGTCCCCTTGCCCGCCCCCGGCGGTCCAAGCAATATCAACCTCATCTGGCCTTTTTCCCCCCGCGCAGCTTCGACTTCTTGATCAGGCCCTCATACTGGTGCGCGATCAGGTGACCCTGAATCTGCGCCACCGTATCGAGCGTTACACTGACCACGATCAGGAGCGAAGTGCCACCAAGGTAGAACGGTACGCCAGTCGCTGAAATCAGGAACTCGGGCAGCAGACACACCAGCACCAGATAAATGGCGCCGACGACGGTGATGCGGGTGAGCACATAGTCAATATAGTCCGCAGTGCGCTCGCCCGGACGATAGCCCGGGATGAAGCCCGAATGCTTCTTGAGCTGGTCGGCGGTGTCCTTCGGATTGAAGACGATCGCCGTATAGAAGAAGGCGAAGAACACGATCATCGCCGCGTAGAAGGCCATATAGAGCGGCTGGCCGTGGCCGAGCGCCGCCAGGATGGTGCTGGCCCATGCAGGCATATTGGTGGTCTGCGAGAAGCCGGCAACCGTTGCCGGAAGCAGCAGCAGCGACGAGGCGAAGATCGGCGGAATGACGCCGGAGGTGTTAAGCTTCAGCGGCAGATGCGAGGTATCGCCCTGGAACATGCGATTGCCGACCTGGCGCTTGGGATACTGGATCAGCAGGCGGCGCTGGGCGCGCTCGAAGAAGACGATCAGCGCGATGACGATGATGGCCAGCACGATGATCGCCAGGATCAGGCCGGTCGACAAGGCGCCGGTGCGGCCAAGCTCCAGCGTGCCGGAGATGGCGCGCGGCAGGCCGGCGACGATGCCGGAGAAGATGATCAGCGAAATGCCGTTGCCGATGCCGCGAGCAGTGATCTGCTCGCCAAGCCACATCAGGAACATGGTGCCGCCGACCAGCGTGACGACGGTAGAGATGCGGAAGAACATGCCGGGATCGTTGACGATGCCGTTGCCGCCCTCAAGCCCGACCGAAATGCCGTACGCCTGAACCAGCGCCAGAAGCACGGTGCCGTAGCGCGTGTACTGGTTGATGATCTTGCGGCCCTGCTCGCCTTCCTTCTTCAGCGCTTCCAGCGACGGAATGACCGAGGTCATCAGCTGCATGATGATGGAGGCCGAGATATAGGGCATGATGCCAAGGGCAAAGATCGCCATGCGCTGCACGGCGCCGCCGGCGAACATGTTGAACATGCCGAGCACGCCCTTGCTCTGCGACGAGAAGGCCTGGGCGAAAGCGTCGGGATTGATGCCGGGCAGCGGGATATAGGTGCCAAGGCGGTAGACGAGCAGCGCGCCGATGGTGAACCAGATGCGCTTCTTCAGATCCTCGGCTTTGGCGAAGGCCGAAAAATTCAGATTCGAGGCCAGTTGTTCAGCAGCCGAAGCCATGCCTGATTCTCCGCTTGGTCACGCTCGATGCCCGCAGCTCAGGCGGCGCGTGTCACCGAAGCTCACGAGATAAGCTCCGGACTGCAAACATGCAAGCGGCCGCGTTGATGCGGCCGCCACATCTGTCAGATCAAAGCACGACCGCAGGCAAAACCGAATTCCACCTTTGCCGACCGTGCTTCAAATTGCCGTTACTCGGCGGCTGCCTGCTCAGGCAACTTCACCGAGCCGCCGGCCTTTTCGATCTTCTCGATCGCGGCCTTGGAAGCACCGGCAACGTCGAAGGCAAGCTTGGCCTTGATGTCGCCGTCCGAGAGGATGCGCACGCCGTCCTTGACGCGACGGATGACGCCGGCCGCAACCAGCGCCTCGGCCGTCACAACTGTCTTAGCATCGAGCTTCTTGGCATCGAGCGCGGCCTGGATGCGGGCCAGCGACACGACGGTGAAGCTCTTGGCGAAGATATTGTTGAAACCGCGCTTCGGCAGGCGGCGGTAGAGCGGCATCTGGCCACCCTCGAAGCCGTTGACGGCGACGCCGGAGCGCGCCTTCTGGCCCTTGACGCCGCGACCGGCGGTCTTGCCCGAACCGGAACCGATGCCACGGCCGAGACGCTTCTTGGAGTGCGTCGCGCCGTCCTTGTCACGCAGATCATTGAGTTTCATCTGGGTTCTCCTGCGCTCTGGCTCAGCCCTCGTCCACGACGCGGACGAGATGCTGGACGGCAGCGATCATGCCGCGCACCGAGGGCGTATCCTCCAGCGTGCGCTGCTTGTGCATCTTGTTGAGGCCGAGGCCGACCAGCGTTGCGCGCTGCTCCTTCGGCCGGCGGATCGGCGAACCGATCTGCTCGACGGTGATGGTCTTGGTTGCTTTCTTGGCCATGGTCAGATCCCTGGTCAGCGTCGACTATTCTTCAGCCGCAACGGCGGTGCCGCGGCGGGCCTGAAGGGTCGAATACTTGATGCCGCGCGCGGCAGCCACATCCTTCGGATGCATCTGGCTCTTCAGCGCGTCGAAAGTGGCGCGAACCATGTTGTAGGGGTTCGAAGAACCCATCGACTTGGCGACCACGTCATGCATGCCGAGCGTCTCGAAAACGGCGCGCATCGGGCCGCCGGCGATGATGCCGGTACCTTGCTTGGCGGCGCGCAGCAGAACGCGTCCCGCGCCCCAGCGTCCCTCGACGTCGTGGTGCAGCGTGCGGCCTGAGCGCAGCGGCACGAAGATCATGTCGCGCTTGGCCGATTCGGTCGCCTTGCGGATCGCCTCCGGCACTTCGCGCGCCTTGCCGTGGCCGAAGCCGACGCGGCCCTTCTGGTCGCCGACGACGACAAGTGCCGCAAAGCCGAAGCGCCGGCCGCCCTTGACGACTTTGGCGACACGGTTGATGTGGACGAGCTTGTCGACCATGCCGTCGTCGCGCTCTTCGCGATCACGGCCGCGGCCGCCATCCCTACGTTCCTGTGCCATATCCTGTTCCTTGTTTTTTTCCGGAAGCACGGTTGATGATGATATCCGGCACCTCTGCGGGTCGCCGGGGGCGAAAACTCTTTTTTCCTTCGCATGATCTTATCCGAAAAGTCTGCAACTTTTTGCTGCGCTGACCTTCGGTTCGGGATCATGCTCTAGAAGCTCAGACCACCTTCACGGGCAGCCTCGGCCAGCGCCTTGACGCGGCCGTGGTAGATATAGGCGCCGCGGTCGAAGACGACTTCCTTGACGCCGGCCTTCGAGGCGCGTTCGGCGATCAGCTTTCCGATGGCAGCTGCAGCCGCGGTGTCGGCGCCGGTCTTGAGCGAGCCCTTGAGCTCCTTCTCGAGCGTCGAAGCAGCCGCGATGGTGTGGCCCTTGGCGTCGTCGATCACCTGGACGTAGATGTTCTTCGACGTGCGATGGACCGACAAGCGCGGACGATCGCCGGCAACCTTCTTGATCTGGCGGCGGACGCGCTGGGCGCGGCGTTGGGTGGATTCTTTCGAGCCCATGATATCAGTTCCTTGCCTTCAAAAAACGGGGGCAACCATATGCGGTAGGACGAGCCTCCCGCGACCGCTCCCCGCGGCGTTAAAATTACTTCTTCTTGCCTTCCTTGCGGACGATCTTCTCGCCAGCATAGCGAACGCCCTTGCCCTTGTAGGGCTCGGGGCTGCGATACTCGCGGATCTCGGCGGCAACCTGGCCGACCTGCTGCTTGTCGATGCCGGTCACGGTGATTTCCGTCGGCTTCGGCACCGAAATCGTCACGCCCTGCGGCGTCTCGTAGACGACGTCATGGCTGAAGCCGAGCGCCAGCTGCAGGTTCTTGCCTTGCATGGCGGCACGATAGCCGACGCCGGTGATCTCGAGCTTCTTTTCGAAGCCGTCCTTGACGCCCTGCAGGATGTTGACGATCTGCGTGCGTGACATGCCCCACTTGGAACGGGCAGTCTTGGTCTGGTCGCGCGGCTGGACAGCGATCTCGCTGCCTTCCATCTTGACCAGCACTTCGTCGTTCACCACGAACTTCAGCTCGCCCTTCGGACCCTTCGCCGTCACGGTCTGGCCGTTGACGGTCGCGGTCACGCCCTGCGGCAGCGAAACGGGTTTCTTTCCAATACGAGACATTTTGTTGTCCTCGTCACTTCTCTTGTTTCAGGTCTCGGCTTTCGGGACTAGATCCCGAAAACCTGTTTCCAACCGGGTCACATACCAGATCAGAAGATCTGGCAGAGGATTTCCCCGCCGACATTCTGTTCACGCGCTTCGTGGTCGGCCATCACGCCCTTCGGCGTCGAAAGGATGGCGATGCCGAGGCCGTTGGCGACGTGCGGTATCGACTTGGCCGAAACATAGACGCGGCGGCCGGGCTTCGAGACCCGAGCGATTTCGCGCACCACCGGCGCACCATCGAAATACTTCAGCTCGATCTCGATTTCGGACTTGCCGTTGTCGAAGTCGGTCTGGCTGTAGTCGCGGATATAGCCTTCCGCCTTCAGCACGTCGAGGACGCGGGTACGCAGGCGCGAGGCCGGCGTCGAAACGCTCGACTTCTTGCGGCCATACGCGTTGCGGATGCGGGTCAGCATATCGCCGAGAGGATCGCTCAATGACATGTTATGTCCTCCTTACCAGCTCGACTTGACCAGGCCCGGGATCTGGCCGTTATTGCCGAGATCACGAAGCGCGATACGCGATACTTTGAGCTTGCGATAATAGGCACGCGGACGTCCGGTGACTTCGCAGCGGTTGCGGATGCGGGTCTTGGCCGAGTTGCGCGGCAGCGCCGAAAGCTTCAGCTGGGCGCGGAAGCGCTCTTCCATCGGCTTGGACTGATCCATGATGATCGCCTTGAGCACCTTGCGCTTGGCAGCGAACTGGTCCGCAAGCTTGCGGCGCCTGTTGTTCTTCTCGACTGAGCTGGTCTTTGCCATTTCAGATTTTCCTTTTCTCGCTGCCGTTACTGGCGGAAGGGGAAGTTGAAGGCCTTGAGCAATGCCCTGGCTTCGTCGTCCGTCTTCGCAGTCGTACAAACGATGACGTCCATGCCCCAGATCTGATCAACCTTGTCGTAGTTGATCTCCGGAAACACGATGTGTTCCTTGATGCCCATGGCATAGTTGCCACGGCCATCGAAGCTCTTCGGATTAAGTCCGCGAAAGTCGCGGACGCGCGGCAGTGCGATGTTCACGAGGCGGTCGAGGAACTCGTACATGCGTTCCTTGCGCAGCGTGACCTTGGCGCCGATCGGCATCTTCTCGCGGACCTTGAAGCCGGCGATCGAGTTGCGGGCGCGGGTGACAACGGCCTTCTGGCCGGCGATCATCGCAAGGTCTTCCGCGGCGATCGAAGGCTTCTTCGAATCGCCAGTCGCCTCGCCGACGCCCATGTTCAGCACGATCTTGTCGATGCGCGGAACCTGCATCTCGTTCTCGTAGCCGAACTGCTCCTGCAGCGCCTTGCGGATGGTCTCGTTGTAGACCTGCTTGAGGCGCGGCGTGTTCTGGGCAGTTGCCTGCTTGGTTTGAGCCTTAGCCATTGATGACTTCTCCCGAGCGCTTGGCGACGCGCACCTTCTTGCCGTCCTTCTGGAAGATGAAGCCGACGCGGGTCGGTTTGCCATCCTTGGGGTCGGCCAGCGCGATGTTCGACAGCTGGATCGGCGCTTCCTTGGTGATGATCCCGCCCTCTTGGGACTGGGACTGCTTCTGGTGACGACGGATCAGGTTGACGCCGCGCACCAGCGCGGTGTCATCCTTCGGCTGTACCGAAAGGACTTCGCCCGAACGGCCCTTGTCCTTGCCGGCCAGCACGACGACCTTGTCGCCTTTTCTAATCTTTTGCATTGGTCCGGCTCCTTACAGCACTTCAGGCGCGAGCGAGATGATCTTCATGTGGTTCTTGGCGCGGAGTTCGCGCGGAACCGGTCCGAAGATACGCGTGCCGATCGGCTCTTTCTTGTTGTCGACGAGAACGGCTGCGTTCTTGTCGAAACGGATCACGCTGCCGTCCGGGCGGCGGATGTCCTTGGCCGTGCGAACCACGACCGCCTTCATCACATCGCCCTTCTTGACGCGGCCGCGCGGGATGGCTTCCTTGATCGACACCACGATGATGTCGCCCACGGAAGCGTATTTCCGCTTCGAGCCGCCCAGCACCTTGATGCACATGACACGACGGGCGCCGGAATTATCCGCGACGTCGAGGTTTGTTTGCATCTGAATCATGACTGGCCGCCTTCTTCTTTTCTAACGGGACGGGTTTCTCACCCCTCCCCGGTCTGTCCAAAATTCGTTTCGTTAGCCCTGATCACGCCTGGTCCGAAGACACCACGACCCAGCGCTTGTCCTTGGAAATCGGCTTCGATTCCTGGATGAACACCTGATCGCCGACCTTGTGGGCGTTGTTCTCGTCGTGCGCCTTGTACTTCTTGGTCATGCGCACGGTCTTCTTCATCACGGGATGCGTGAAGCGCCGTTCGACCTTGACGACAACCGTCTTCTCGTTCTTGTCGCTGACGACGGTGCCCTGCAGAATGCGCTTTGGCATGGTTTTCGTCCTTAAGCCTTCTTGGCCGCGGACTTTTCCGCAGCGATGGTCTTGATACGCGCAATGTCCTTGCGGACCTGCCTCACGCGCGCGGTCTTCTCAAGCTGGCCGGTGGCCTTCTGGAAGCGCAGGTTGAACTGCTCCTTCTTCAGGCTGGCCAGGTCGTCGGTCAGCTGGTCCTGGGTCTTGGTCCGGATGTCTTCGGCTTTCATGATCAGCCCGTCCTTATTCTGCGATGCGCTGTACGAAGCGCGTCCTGACCGAGAGCTTGGCCGCGCCGAGACGCAGCGCCTCACGGGCGGTTTCCTCGTTGACGCCGTCGATCTCGAACATGATGCGGCCCGGCTTGACGCGTGCCGCCCAGTAGTCGACCGCGCCCTTGCCCTTACCCATACGGACTTCGGTCGGCTTCGACGTCACCGGCACGTCCGGGAAGATACGGATCCACACGCGGCCGGCACGCTTCATCTCGCGGGTGATCGCGCGGCGGGCCGCCTCGATCTCACGCGCGGTGACGCGGTTCGGCTCAAGCGCCTTCAGCCCGAAACCACCGAAATCCAGGTTGGTGCCGCCCTTGGCGGTACCGTGGATGCGGCCCTTGAACTGCTTGCGGAACTTTGTGCGCTTTGGCTGCAGCATCGTTCTAACTCCAAATTCCTAAATGTCTTACGCGTTTTCGCGACGGCGACCGCGTTCGCGCTCACCACCACCGCCATGCGCATGATCGCCCTCGGTGGCGCGGCGCTCCGAAGCCATCGGGTCGTGCTCGAGGATTTCGCCCTTGAACACCCAGACCTTGACGCCGCAGATGCCGTAGGCCGTATTCGCCTCGGCCGTGCCGTAGTCGACGTCGGCACGCAGCGTATGCAGCGGCACGCGGCCTTCGCGATACCATTCCATGCGCGCGATCTCGGCGCCGCCGAGACGGCCGGCGCAGTTGATGCGGATGCCTTCGGCACCGAGGCGCATCGCCGACTGCACGGCACGCTTCATGGCGCGGCGGAACGCGATGCGGCGCTCGAGCTGCTGTGCGATCGACTGGGCGACCAAGGTCGCGTCGATCTCCGGCTTGCGCACTTCGACGATGTTCAGATGCGTCTCGGACTTGGTCATCTCCATCAGCTTCTTGCGAAGCTTCTCGATGTCGGCGCCCTTCTTGCCGATGATCAGGCCCGGACGCGCCGCATGGATGGTGACGCGGCACTTCTTGTGCGGACGCTCGATCACGACCTTCGAGATCGCAGCCTGCTTGAGTTCCTTCTCAAGATATTTGCGGATCTTGATGTCCTCGTGCAGCAGCTTGCCGTACTCGCCGGTGTTCGCGAACCAGCGCGAATCCCAGGTGCGGTTGATGCCGAGACGCAGACCGATCGGATTGACTTTCTGGCCCATTATGCGGCCTCCCCTTTTTCTTCGACTTCACGAACGACGATCGTGAGGTGCGAGAACGGTTTCTCGATACGGCTGGCGCGACCACGGCCACGGGCATGGAACCGCTTCATGACGATCGACTTGCCGACATAGGCTTCCGCCACGATCAGCGCATCGACGTCGAGGTCGTGGTTGTTTTCCGCGTTGGCGATCGCCGATTCCAGCGTCTTCTTGACCGTGCCGGAAATCCGCTTGGCCGAGAATTCGAGATCGGAAAGCGCTGTCGCGACCTTCTTGCCGCGGATCAGCGCGGCAACGAGGTTCAGCTTCTGCGGGCTGATACGGATCGTGCGCAACACGGCGCGCGCTTCGTTGTCAGCAAGCCTGCGCGGAGCTTTGGCCTTGCCCATGATTATTTCCTCTTCGCCTTCTTATCCGCGCCGTGACCGTAATAGGTCCGGGTCGGAGCGAATTCACCGAACTTGTGACCGACCATGTCCTCGTTCACCGAGACGGGAACGTGCTTCTGGCCGTTGTAGACACCGAAGGTGAAGCCGACGAACTGCGGCAGGATGGTGGAGCGGCGGCTCCACATCTTGATCACCTCATTGCGACCACCTTCACGAACCTTGTCCACCTTCTTCAGAAGGTAGCCGTCGATGAAGGGGCCTTTCCAAATCGAACGAGTCACTTGGCGTTACCTCTTCTTAGCTCTTGCGCTGATGGCGCGAGCGCAGGATGAACTTGTCGGTCGCCTTGTTGGACCGCGTCTTCTTGCCCTTGGTCGGCTTGCCCCAGGGCGAAACCGGATGGCGGCCACCCGAGGTGCGGCCTTCGCCGCCGCCATGTGGATGGTCGACCGGGTTCATGGTCACGCCGCGATTGTGCGGACGTTTGCCGCGCCACACGGTGCGGCCTGCCTTGCCGTCATTGATGTTGCCGTGGTCCGGGTTAGACACGGCGCCGACAGTGGCCATGCAGGAGCCGTGGACGACACGCTGCTCGCCCGAATTGAGGCGCAGGATCGCCATGCCCTGGTCGCGGCCGACGAGCTGGCCATAACCGCCGGCCGAACGGGCGACCTGAGCGCCCTTGCCGGGCTTCAGTTCGATATTGTGGACGATCGTGCCGACCGGCATCGAAGCCAGCGGCATCGCGTTGCCCGGCTTCACGTCGACCGATTCACCGGCCACGATCTTGTCGCCGGGAGCCAGACGCTGCGGGGCGATGATGTAGGACAACTCGCCATCGTCATACTTGATCAGCGCGATGAAGGCGGTGCGGTTCGGATCGTACTCGATACGCTCGACCGTGCCGACGACGTCGAACTTGCGGCGCTTGAAGTCGATGATACGGTAGGTGCGCTTGTGACCGCCGCCGATGAAGCGGGCCGTGATGCGGCCGTAATTGTTGCGGCCGCCCGACTTGGTCAGGCCTTCGGTCAGGCCCTTGACGGGCTTGCCCTTGTAGAGGCCCGAGCGGTCGACGATGACCAGCTGACGGGTGCTCGGCGTTACCGGGTTGAATTTTTTCAGTGCCATTGTTCTGTCCTCGCGACCTTGCTCAGAGACCCGTCGCGACGTCGATCGACTGGCCTTCGGCCAGCGTCACAACCGCCTTCTTGACGTCGCTCTGGCGGCCGATCGTGCCGCGGAAGCGCTTGATCTTGCCCTTGCGGACAAGCGTGTTCACGGCCATCACCTTGACGCCGAACAGCGCTTCGACGGCGGCCTTGATTTCCGGCTTCGACGCCTTCTTGGCGACATTGAAGACGACCTGGTTCTGCTCGGAAGCCATGGTCGACTTTTCGGTGATCGCCGGCGAGACGATCACGTCGTAATGACGAAGGTCGGTCATTTGAAGCGCTCCTCGAGAGCCTCGACGGCGGCCTTGGAAAGGACCAGCGTGCCGCGGCGCAGAATGTCGTAGACGTTGATGCCCTGGATGGGCAGCACGTCGATGTTCGGGATGTTGGTCGCCGCCAGCTTGAAATTCTTGTCAAGCTCGGCGCCGCCGATCACCAGGGCGTTGCTCAGGCCCAGCGTCGCGAAATTCGCGATCAGTGCCTTGGTCTTGGCCTCGGTCAGCTTCAGCTCGTCGATGATGATGATCGACGCGCTCTTGGCCTTGGCCGAAAGCGCATGCTTGAGGCCGAGCGCGCGCACCTTCTTCGGCAGATCGTGCTCATGGCTGCGCACGACCGGGCCGTGGGCCTTGCCGCCGCCGCGGAACTGCGGAGCGCGAGCCGAATGGTGACGGGCGCGGCCGGTACCCTTCTGCTTGTACATCTTGGCGCCGGTGCGGGCGATTTCCGCGCGACCCTTGGCCTTGTGGGTGCCCTGCTGTTTCTTGGCAAGCTGCCAGCGCACGACGCGCTGCAGGATGTCCTCGCGCGGATCAAGGCCAAAAATCTCTTCGGAGAGCTTCAGCTTGCCGGCGTCCTTGCCGCCAAGCGTTGTAATCTTGAGGTCCATTATTCCGCTCCCTCTGTGGCCGGGGCCTCGTTCGTGGCGGCACCGTCAGTCGCAATGGCGCGGATCGCGGCTGGCTTCGGCGCATTGGCCGGAAGCGCCACCTTGGCCGCGTCGCGGACCAGAATCCATGCACCCTTCGAACCCGGGACCGCACCGCGGATCAGGATCAGGCCGCGATCGGCATCGGTCGAGACGACCTCGACATTCTGCGTGGTGACGCGGGTGTCACCCATGTGGCCGGCCATATGCTTGCCCTTGAACACCTTGCCCGGATCCTGGCGCTGGCCGGTCGAGCCGTGTGTACGGTGCGACACCGAGTTGCCGTGCGTCGCGCGGCCGCCACCCATGTGGTGCCGCTTGATGACGCCCTGGAAGCCCTTGCCGATCGTGGTCCCCGTCACATCGACCTTCTGGCCGACGACGAAGTGCTCGACGGTGATCTCGGCGCCAACATCGATCATGTTGTCGGCGGAGACGCGGAACTCGGCAACCTTGGCCTTGGGCTCGACGGAAGCGGTCGCGAAATGGCCGCGCATCGCCTTCGACGTGTTCTTCACCTTGGCAAGGCCAACGCCGAGCTGGACGGCGGTATAGCCGTTCTTCTCCTGCGTGCGCTGCGCCACGACCTGGCAGTTCTCCATCTGGAGAACAGTGACGGGAACATGTTCCCCGGCATCGTTGTAGATGCGGGTCATTCCCACCTTCTTTGCAATCACACCTGAACGCATCGGTTCAATTCCTTTAGAGTTCCCTGTCGGGGCTGTCGCCCCTCCACGCCTCTTGTTCCTTCAGAGTTCCGGGTCGCCCCGCTGACCTCTGGTTCCTTAGAGCTTGATCTCGACGTCGACACCGGCGGCCAGGTCGAGCTTCATCAAAGCATCGACCGTCTGCGGGGTCGGGTCGACGATGTCGAGCAGACGCTTGTGCGTGCGCATCTCGAACTGCTCGCGGCTCTTCTTGTCGACGTGAGGCGACCGGTTGACCGTGAACTTTTCGATCCGCGTCGGCAGCGGAATGGGGCCGCGGACGTTGGCGCCGGTGCGCTTGGCGGTCGACACGATTTCCCGTGTCGAGGCGTCGAGCACCCGGTGATCAAACGCCTTCAGGCGGATGCGGATATTCTGTCCGTTCATGCGTCACTTCCTTGTTCTGGCGCGGCGCGGGCAGCGCCCGCGACAGATCGGTTTAAGTCCAAATTACTCTTTGATGGTGACGACGATGCCGGCACCGACGGTGCGGCCGCCTTCACGGATGGCGAAGCGCAGCTTCTCTTCCATGGC
>NZ_JAMYSZ010000053.1:0-21474 GCF_040322215.1 Mesorhizobium sp. M0184 | reverse complement strand
TCAAGGAAGGCGTCGGCACAAACCGATATGCCTATGCCCAGAACGATCCCATAAATAATGCGGACAACAATGGGCACGTTGCAAGCACGCCATCATCCGCACAAGCCGCCAAGGACAGAGCGGCGGCACAGGCAGCAGAGGCAAAAGCCAAAGAGCTTGAAGAACGAGCTCGATCAATAAGGGCAGATCGACATTTTAATGATCCTCACGCCTATGATCCCTACGAACGTCTAAGTCCGGATCTGGCTAACGAAGTGGATCGTCAGCGTAAGCTAAGCAGCTCTGGAAGAGCCGATCCGGAAGACGCCCTTTTTGCCCTCGTGCCTGGCGAAGCGCCGGTGGGAGCGGGTATACTTCTCGGGGCCGGAATATTCGGCGCAAAGACCGCATTTAAAGACGGTGCGGAGGCGTTTGTTGCAAAAGAAGCGGCTGAATTCACAGCAAAAAAAGGCGAAACACTTGCTACAGCAGCAGGGCGCAAAGCGCACACGGACTGGGATCCAGGTCCGGGTTTTGAAAGGGAAGTCACTCTTCCAGGCGGCAAACGTGCGGATGCCATCAACGAAGCAGCGAAAATTGTAAAAGAGTTAAAGCCCGATAATCCCAGGGCTATCAAACGTGGTGAGGCTGCACTAAAAGCTTATATCAAAGCGGCTGAGGTAAGATTCGGTGGGGTTTGGACCGGTATCTTAGAGACATATAAGAGACAATGAAAATGAACAAAAAAGAACTCGAATCTTTGTTGAACAGAGAACTCTTAACCCACGGCTTTAAGAAGAAGTCTACGTCTTGGTATCGCCAAGATGAAGGAGCTCTTCAGGTAATTAATCTGCAAAAATCAAACTTTGGGTTGAGATTCTACTTAAATCTCGGTTGCGTCCCAAATGGGATGACTGTGGAGGGCATGCCTACGCCTAAAGAGTATGAATGTCCGATTAAGATCAGACTTGGCGGCGCATTTCCTGATAAAAAACTTGAGATCGAAGAAGCCTTTAACCTTGAAAATTCTAAATTTGACGATAGAGAAAGATCAGCGATAATTTCGAACATTACATCTAATTTAATTATCCCTTTTCTTGAAAACATGAAGGACGCAAGTAGTCTGATCCGAGCGATAAACTCTGGCCTCCTTGACAATGCGTTGATTATGCTAAGTGCAAAATCGTTTTTGGGGCTTGAACAATCAGGTCATTGAGTTGAACAGAACGCGTGCGAATTACGGTGGCAGTGCACTTTTATCGTGATCACATAGCCGTCGTTATGTGTAGATTTGACGGCATGGCTCGCCTCACCCCATAGGCGGCGGCCGGCTATTACAACATCGGCCAGCTCACCACATCGACCAATCCAGCTGCCACGCAGGCCGCCAAGTACGACGGCTTCGGCAAACTCGCCCGCCAGGACGTCACGCTGGGCACGCTGACCCACACCACGACCAGCGTGCGCGATGCCTCCGGCCAGACGCTTCGCACCCAGTATCTGCCGGTACAGCTCGACTTCGGGAAATGCGGTGACAGTGCACTTTTTGCCATGTTCGCGCAGCCATCGCTTCCAGCACCGCTTCCTCATGGAGCAAACGTCCTTTGCTCTCCAAAATCGCACGCGGTCTCCGCCTGACGCCAGCTTAATGCCCTCTTCTATCCACCTGTGGACAGACGCGAAATAACGCCAGCAATTCCAGCGCCCATCCCCAAGAAGCCCTAGGCTAAAACCTTAGGGGAATCGGGCGGATGTCGATCAATCTGAGTAATTGCGTCGTGTTGTGCATGCTGCTCGCATGCGCAGGCTGCATGTCCCCATCGGGCAAGGATTTTTTCACCGAAACCGTTGACAGTTTGCATGCGAAAAGCTCGCCGTTGCGGGCGGGGTATAACGCTTCCCATCCCCTAACTGCGGCAGGTGAAGCCCAGCGCTTCTCCGGTGCGCAGTATCAGGGCTCCGGGAATTTCGTCTCCTCTGGCGCGCCAATCGCCCAAGTAACGGCCGATGGTTCTGGTCAATTCGAGCTCAATCTGGTCAACGCACCTGTCGCACAAGCGGCGAAAGCCGTGCTTGGCGACGCACTTCACCTCAACTACATCGTCGATCCGCGCGTGCAGGGGACGGTGACGCTGCAGACGTCACAACCCGTATCGCAGGATGCATTGGTTGATATCCTGGAATCCGCACTTGCCGTAAACAATGCCGGGATCACCAAACGCGCCGGCTCGTACCAGATCGTTCCCTTGTCCGACATCATGTCCAGCACGCCGTCCGTCAGTGTGCCGTCGGTCTCGCCCTCCGGCCCTGGCATCAAGGTGCAGGTGCTGCAGTTGCAGTACATCGCAGCTGACGAAATGAAGACGATTCTCGAGCCGATCACCCGGCAAGGATCGGTGCTCAGGGTCGATCCCACCCGCAACCTGATCACGGTCGCCGGTAACAACAGCGACCTCGACGCCATTCGCGAAGCGGTTTCGGTGTTCGACGTCGACTGGATGCGCGGCATGTCGGTCGCCCTTCATCCCCTGAAGACCTCAAAGCCGGAGGCCGTTGCCTCGGAGCTCGATTCGATCTTCGGAACCAAGAATGGGCCTGGCGCCAAGATCATCCAATTCATTCCCAACGACAGGCTGAATTCGGTGCTGGTGATCACCTCGCGCCCGGCCTATCTCAGCCGCGCTGCGGTGTGGATTGGCAAGCTCGACAAGCTGGCCGAGACCAACGAGGACCAGCTTTTCGTTTATGAGATTCAGAACCGCCCGGCCAAGGAACTCGCCGCGGTGCTGAGTTCGGTTCTCGGCACGTCGGTCAAGACCGAGGGCGAGACGGCCGGCGCGAACGTGTCGCCCGACATGACACCGATCGCCTTGCAGTCCGATGGCGTGACGCCTGTGCCATTGACCGGCCCGTCCCCGTCGCTGGCCTTGGCGCCGGACGAACAGTCACCCACCCACGCCAAGGTCGTGGCTGATGTCGAGAACAATGCGCTGCTGATACAGACCACGGCACGGGACTATGATCGCATCCAGCATATCCTGACCAAGCTCGACGTTTTGCCGACGCAAGTGATGCTGGAGGCGGTGATTGCCGAAGTGACGCTGAACGACGAGCTGAAATTCGGGCTTCGCTGGTTCTTCGAAAACAATGGTATGAAGATCTCGCTGTCCGACGTGGCCAGCGGTTTCACCGGCGCAACCTTCCCCGGTTTTGGCTGGACCTACGCGACCGACAACATCCAGGTTACGCTGAACGCACTCGCCAGCATCACCGACGTCAATGTGATATCGGCGCCGACCATCATGGCGCTCAACAATCAAAAGGCGATCCTGCAGGTTGGCGACCAGGTGCCGATCATCACGCAGCAGGCCGTGGGGACATCGACCGCCGACGCACCGATCGTCAATTCGGTCGAGATGAAGGACACTGGTGTCATACTCACGGTCACGCCGCGCATCAACAATGCCGGCCGTGTCATGCTCGATATCAGCCAAGAAGTCAGCAACGTCACCAAGACGACCAGCTCCGGCATCGATTCGCCAACCATTCAGCAGCGGAAGATCCAGACGCGCGTGCTGGTCAATGACGGCGAGAGCCTGGCGCTCGGCGGCCTTATCCAGGAACGCAACAATGTCGATCGCGGCCAGGTGCCGATCCTCGGCGACATCCCGATCATCGGCAACGCCTTCAAGCACAAGAGCGACAGCGTCGGGCGGACCGAGCTGATCATTTTCATTCGTCCGCGCGTTATCCGCGACATCAGCGAGGCGCGGCAGGTCACCGATGAATTCCGCGGGAAGATCAGCCTGCAGACGCCGATCCAGCAGCGCCGCGGCGGAACCCCTCTGCAACAGAATCTCAAACGACTGAAATACTGATGAGCGCCCACTTGTCTCTCGTGCTGACTGCGACGATCGCTCTGACAGCAATCCTTGTCACCATTTCAGTCGCGGATTTTCGAAGGCTGATAATTCCCGATGAACTCAATCTGGCGTTGGCCGGCACGGGCCTTGGCTTCCAAGCTGCGACACAACTAGATCAGGTCCCTAGCCAAATCCTGTTCGCTGTTGGAACCTTGTCCGCTGTCTGGCTCGTCCGTCGCGGTCATTTCGCAATGACCGGCCGCATCGGTCTTGGGCTCGGCGACGTCAAAATGCTTGGCGCCGCCGCATGCTGGATCAACCCGCTGCTGCTCCCGGTCTTGCTGTTCATAGCAAGCACAAGCGCGCTGTTATTCATCGGTGGTCAGGTGGTCGCGGTGGGTCCAGCGGCCGCGCGGGCGCGCGTCGCCTTCGGTCCGTTCATCGCGACGGGCCTTGGCTGCACCTGGGTGCTGGAACAATTTGCAGGTTGGAACATGGGATCACTCCAATGACTTCTCTCCGTTTCATTCGACCAAGCAGAAAATACCGCCGTGAAAGCGAAAATCATGAAAGCGGCTTTACGCTGGTCGAGCTTCTGGTCGTGCTTGCCATCATCGCGCTGATCGCTACGCTCGCTGCCCCGCAGGTTCTGCGCTATCTCGGCTCGGCCAGGACCAATGCGGCCAAGGCGCAAATTCGCAACATCGAAAGCGCCCTCGAACTCTATTATGTTGATAACGCAAAATATCCGACTGCGGAGGAAGGCCTCTCCGCGCTGGTCACGGCGCCTGCCGGCGAAGAGCGCTGGAACGGGCCCTACCTCAAGGGGACCACCGGGCTGAACGATCCCTGGGGGAACCCTTATGCCTACGAGGTGAAGGCCGATGCGGGCGGTGTCTTGATCCGCACCTTCGGCCGCGACAGCAAGCCGGACGGCAGCGGCGAAGATCAGGACATTACCAACTGATCAAGCGTTCCGGATGGGATCGCGTCAGTTCGTGGGCTTTGCTTGGGTATCTGCCAACTCGAGGCGCGCAAAACCTGCGGATGAGTAGGTCGCGCCGTCCCGATCGACCGAGATCGTGAACCGCACCGCGGCCGGCAGGCGCCGCTGGGCGCTCCAGGTGTTCGACCACAGGGACGCTCCTGGCGAGCCGTCGAGATATTCGAATTTTATAGCGGTCACACCAGCAATCAGTCGAACTGATTGGTTTTCGGTTGATCTGCTGCTGTCGCTACCGCGCCGTGGTTTTTGGACAATGGTCAGGATGTCTTCAGCTTCGCTTCCAAGGGAAACGGTGATCTCCCGCAGCACCGAGGACCTGAAGCCGATCGCCTGAACGCCGTTGAATTCGATTCGGCCCGGCTCACCGCTGAGATAGATCACATTCTCGGGCGAGGATTTCGATAGCGGCAGCGGCTCTGCACGGCTGATCGCCGTTTCGAGAAACCGCGAGGCAGCGTCGACCTCCATCTGCATCTCGGTTGCCTTCTCGATGCGCATCATCGTGCGGGCTTGCCCGAGAAAGACAATCATCAGCGAGGAAATCACGCCGACCAGAGCGAGCCCGACCAGAACGTCGATCAGCGCAAAACCCTCGACCGATACCGATGACTTGCGAGTTCCACCCAGGCGGAACCATTCGAAGCTGGGCTTGAGGACGGGAAACCCTGGGACCCACTGTCCGCAACTATCCGATGAGCGGCTCATTGAGAGTCCGTATCCTGGACTGGAACAAACGTCAGAAACGGCTCGCCACGCCCGGCACCAGCGGCGCCGGTTCTATCGATGATGATCGCTGTTAGTTTCGCCTTCGCGACCTCAATCGTGCGGGTTTTCAGGCTCCAGCCGGGCTGCGCGGCATCGGAGGCGATTGAATTCGAGCCGAGACCAGCTTGGTGATCGGCCAGCATCTCGCGAACCGCGCGAGCGGCTTCGACCTGTGCCTTGGCAACCGCGATGCTGCGGCTCGCCATCACGATCGACTGGCTCGCGATACCAAGGACAAGCGCCAGGATCGTCATCGCGACGATCATCTCCAGGATCGAAAACCCGTCTTCATCAGAATCTGGGTTTGCGTGCGAGATCATGGCAGGTTCCGCCGTGTTGCAAGCCCTGTCAGCCAGTTCACCTCGATGCGCACTGTCTGGCCTTTTCGTTGCAGATCGAGGTCCAGCCCGGAAGCGCTGCCGTCCGGGAGGAATGTCAAAGTCGACTGCCGATCCGCAGCGACGGTTTCCAGGCCCGTTGTTACAGTCATCTCGACGTCTTCGGGCAGGACGAGCGTGTCTCGATCATCGAAGCGGATCGCGCCGGCACGAGGATCGATGACTATCTGTTTCGGCCTGGCCGTGGCGATTGCAGACGTGCGTGACAGGCGCAGTCGCGTGGTGATCTCGCTCGTCAAACTTTCCAGGTTCTTGGTTCGATAATTTCTGGCGATGCCCGGAGCTGCAATGGCCGCGATGACAGCCATGATCGCCAGCACCACCAACATCTCGACCAGGGTAAAACCGGCTGTCGCGTGCTCTCGTTGGCGAGTTGGAGGCGCGCTCGTCATTTCAGCGCCAGATCGTTGATGCTGAGGATCGTCGTCATCACTGAAATGACAAGGTTGCCGACCAGAAAGCCGAGCGAAATCGTCAAAGCCGGCGTCAGCAGTTTCAGCACGGCGTCGATCCGCCGTGTCAGCGCGGCCTGGAGCATCTTTCCGGCACGATCCAGCACGACGGGAAGCGCGTTGGCGTCTTCGCCCAGTGAAATCAGCGACATCGTCGCGTTGTCGAAAATGCCAGACTTGACGATTGCGCTATGAAGGCGGGCGCCATTGGCTACGTCGTCTCCAATCGCGGTAAAACTTGCCCATAGTGAACTTTGCCGAGAGACGTTCGCCGACAGGCCAAGCGCTTCGGTCATTGCCACCCCGTTGCCGAGAAGGAGGGACAAAGTCTCAAGATAGCGCGCTATCACCGTGTCCTTAACCAGCGAACCGATCAACGGAATTCTCAGCAGCCAGCGCGAGAACAACGCCTTCGCCCCCGCTGACCTCGAAAGAAAGAGATAGAAGAGCAAAGCAACGGTTGCCGCGAGCGGGAACACGAAGGGATAGTCGGTGAAGACCGTGCCGAGCCCGGAAAGCAGATTCATGGTGAACGGTTTTGCTGCCGACGAGCCTTCGAAGATCGGCTCCAGCGCGGGCACAAGGACCGTCGCCAGAATGACCAGCGCCCCGCTCATGACCACCAGCAGAAAGGTGGGGTAAGTCAGCGCTTCGACGATCGCCGCACGACGCTTTGCCTTTGCTTCGAATGTATCGGCCAGTCTTTGGCAAATGAATGCCATCTTGCCGCTGCGTTCGCCGCTGGCGAGCAAGGCCGCCACGTCGGATGTGATCCCCGGCAGGCTCGCAAAGGCCTCCGCAATCGGGCGGCCGCCGGTCGTGAGGTCGAGCACGGACTGCAGCTGCTGGCGCCGCGTGTGATTGCCTTCGCCTGAGATCACCGCGCTCAAGGCGCGGTCGACGGTGAAACCGGCGTTCAAAAGCACCGAAAGTTCGGAAAACAGGCGGCTGAGATCGACCCGTCGCGTAAATGTCAGGGCACCGCGTCCGGGCAGCCGAACGAATTGCTTTGCTCTGTCGACGGGAGCGAGATGATAGGACCGGCGTCCCTGTTGCGCCAATTTGCGGGCAGCATCTTGTTTGGTCGACGCGTCGAGAACGCCGCTCTCCCGAGTTCCATCGACGAGATAGGCGCGATAGGCAAATGCCGGCATCAACCGCCTCCGTTGAGGTCGATGACGCGCCGGACTTCTTCCATTGTCGTCACCTGCGACTTCGCCAGCGCCTTTGCATGGAGCGCCATCGGAACGAGATCGTCTTCCGCTGCAACCCTGCCGATTTCCATTTCGCCGGCGCCCTGGTCGATAAGCTCGGCGATGCGCGGCGACACCTGCAGCATTTCGTAGGTCACTGTACGGCCGCTGTAGCCGGAACCATTGCAGGTACGGCAGGTGCAACCTGTTTGATCCGTCCCATGGCAAGCTGGACAGACGCGGCGCAGCAATCTTTGCGCGATGACGCCTCGGATCGTCGCCCCGAGCAGATAGCCGTCGATGCCCATGTCGCGAAGGCGGGTCAGCGCGCCGGCCGCACTGTTCGTATGCAGCGTCGAAAACACCAGATGGCCGGTCAAAGCCGCCTGGACCGCGACTTGCGCCGTCTCCCTGTCGCGGATTTCGCCAAGCAGGATGATGTCGGGATCCTGCCGCAAAATCGAACGCAGGGCTGCGGCAAAGTCGAGGTCGATCGCCGGATTGACCTGCAACTGGGTAATGCCTGCCATGCGGTACTCGACCGGGTCCTCGACCGTGAAAATCTTGACGTCCGGCCGCGAGCGCTCGGCAAGGATCGAATAGAGCGTCGTCGTCTTGCCGCTGCCGGTCGGGCCGGTGATCAGCACGATGCCGTTGGCGGCTTGCGACATGTTTCTGATCTTGGCTTGCGCGGCATCGTCGAAGCCGAGTTTTCCCAGCCGCAATTCGACGCCTGCGCGGTCGAGAATCCGGAGCACAATGGCTTCGCCGTGAATGGACGGAATGACCGAGACACGAAGGTCGATGTCCCGGCCACGCACCGCAATGCGCATCCTTCCATCCTGCGGCAGCCGCCGCTCGGCGATGTTGAGCCGCGACAGAATTTTTATGCGCGTCGAGATGCCGGACAACATCGCGGCAGGTGCCATATCGACGGTGGACAGCATGCCGTCATGCCTGAACCGAATACGAACGTGATCCTCGAGCGGTTCGATATGGATGTCGGTTGCTCTCGCATCGACCGCCTTGTGGATGGTGTCGGCGACAAAGCGGACGATCGGCGCCTCACGGGCAAAGTCCTTCAACCGTTCGAGATCATCAGGGCCGAAATCCGAAGAGGCTGCACCGTCTACATCAGATGACACGTCTCCCTTGGCCGACTGCTCGATACGGTCGATGCATTCGGCAATCACCCGCCTGGGTAGTACTCTGAGCGCCGGTGTCCGCTCACAGTGAAAGGCCAGCGCATCGATCATAGCCGACGAGAACGGATCGGCGACGGCGACAACCAGTTGTTGTGCATCAATCGCTAAGGGAAGGATCGCGTTCTCACGGAGATAGTTCAGTGGAACGCTTGAAAACACTTCGGGATTGAACTGCTCCGGTATGTCGACAGGCGACGGTAGGTTCATGAAGCGGCTGAGATTGTCGGCAAGCTCCTGTTCGCCAATCAGCCCGAGTTCGGTCATCACCGTATCGAACGGATGCCCCGATGTCTTCGATGCGCCCCAAGCGCGTTGGGCTGCGTGCGCGCTCAGCACTTTCTCGCTTTCGAGAAAAGCGAGAAACGCCTCGACGCTGGAGGTCCGGGTAGCCGCATTCATGACGCCCGTCCCCTCAGGATCTGAGCTGCCTCAGTCCCGAAAAGCGTGTCGCAATTTCCAGAGGATGTCGTTGTCCTTGCATGGTTCGTGAGTTCCGCGATGGGACTTCCTGAAAGACGCCGAAAGCCTGCCGCGCTGGCCGGGAATTTCTCGATGATAAATCCGACTTGGCCTGCAATTCCCGATCCATCCCGCCTCGCTGTGACTTCCACGGAATAGGTTGAGCCCTCGGTGGCCCCTTGCGTGATTGAAGCGCTACTCGCCGATGCGCCGGCAAGCACAGCTCGGAGGCGGCTCGGAGCATGATCGAGGCTGAGCGTGCCGCGCTTCGAAAAGACCGTGAAGACATCATGGAGATCGTGCAGCGGCGTCGAAGCAAGTGCGGAAAACTCCTGCAATTCGGACACCGATTCGAACGGCGCCTGCTTGTTTTGAGCCGGCCCGACCGCGGTTGCTGGCTCGGCGGCCTGCGCGGCGAAAGCATTGATGCTGCCCCGGAATTGGATAGCGGCTTCGGCCAGTTCCTCGGACGACTGCTGATCGAAACCGAGCGAGGCAAACCCCAGCGACAGCAGGTCTGCATCCGCGGCATTGAGATCGATCAGCCCGCCATGGTCCTGTATCCGGACATCGAAGGCGAATTCCCCCGATTGGCAGGCTGCCGGCGTGGAGTCCGGCGGCAGCTTTTCCGTCGCAAAACCGTCGGCCAACTCGCTCGAAACCACATTGGCCAGGCCTTCGGCAAGCAGCGACAGCCTTTCCTGCTCGACCTCGTTGTTGGCGATCATCAACCGCGTCTTTGCCGTCACGGCAAAGGGAACCACGATGGCGGAGACGATCAGCATGAAGACCAGCACCGCGACGAGCGAAAAGCCGGCGCTGGTGCTTTCGTCCCCTTCGCTGCTCATTGACCGACGCTCCCGGCAGGCTGGCCATC
The DNA here is from genome assembly GCF_040322215.1 of Mesorhizobium sp. M0184. Taxonomy (NCBI): domain Bacteria; kingdom Pseudomonadati; phylum Pseudomonadota; class Alphaproteobacteria; order Hyphomicrobiales; family Phyllobacteriaceae; genus Mesorhizobium; species Mesorhizobium sp. M0184. Next base: position 11,277 of record NZ_JAMYSZ010000053.1, on the reverse strand, counting down.
CTGGAGTGACGGATAAAGCGAGAGGCGAGTGATCCTGCCCTCCCGCTCCAACACGGCTTGATTCTTGTCGATCGCCGAAAGCGTCCAGCCATCGACGGTCTCGCCATTGCCGTACCAAAGAGCGACATCGGCTCCCGCGATCCGCAGCAGCGCCTTCGCCGATCCGCCGTGAATGCTGATCCCCAGCAGTGATGGCGCAACTGCCGGGGCAACATTCTGCGCTGCCGGCTGCTCGACCGCCACGGAAGCCACTTCCACGGGCTGCGGCTCGACCGGCTCGGGCACGAATTTTCGGCGGGTCGGGCTGAACAGCGGCCGTTCAAAGGTTTCGCTGAAATCACCTACCTCCGGAATCTGAAGCGATCCCGGCGAGCTCGGTGCCAACCCTCCATCGCGCCCCTTTGCCGAAACGATCGGTGCGATGTCGACAGGCGTATCGTAAAGCGCCAAATTGACGGCAACGAGGCCCGCAATCGCCGCAGCCAAGGCTAGCCCCGCGAATTTGCCGGTCATGGGTTCGCCCCGGCTGGCGGGGACACCACCTTTGTCTGCAGCGGCCCGTAGAACAGAATCTCGGCAAAAAGCTCCGGATCCGCCGTTCGGTCAGCGGCCGGTCCGACGTCAGTCGCTCGCAAGGTGGCCTCGCGGATGAACAGCACCGGAAGTGAGGTTTCGATCGCGAGGACGGCATTGTGGACGCCTTGCAGAGGCCCCGAAAGGTTTGCCCGCAACCCAATGAAATCCACCCCTGCTTCGCTGAGCGCCGGCGCGTTGCCGGCCGACAGCACGGTCACCCCATTCGATGCGGCAATCGCGTTCAACCGCGTCTGAAGCCCGCCGCGAATGACCGCCTCGCTTTCCCCGGTCAAAAATTCAGGGTTTGTAGCCGCGGCAGGATCGGAGGCGCTTTCGAGCTGTTTTGCCAGCGCTGCCACGGCCTGCAACTGGCCCAGCATTTCACGCTTTGCCTCGATTCCGGCTTTTGCCGAGGCGATGCTGTCCAGCGCCATGAACAGCATCCAGCCGGCGATGCAGGCCGCTGCCGCCCCAGTGGCTAGCGCTATCAAGCGTCGAACCATCGGGCGAGCGTTGAGAATGGTGGAGAGCATTGTCAGAGCGCTCCGATCGTTGCTGTAATGGTGAAGCGTTCACCATCATGGCCCGGAACCTTGACCGCCGCGAACTCGGGTGCCGCGAACAGCGACGACGCGTCGAGCGGCTTGATCAGCTCCGCAGCGGAGGTTGAAAACCCGGTAATGATCAACTCGCCGCCTTGCGACGACAGGTCCGTGAGCCAAGCCGTGTCGGGGAGCAGGTGCGTCAGCTCGGCCCAGACGTGAACCAGCGAGGCGGACGTTTTCTTCTCGTTCCGGATTGTTTCAACCTGCGCCATGGCAGTCTGGCGTTTCTGCAGCGACGATCGCGCCGCCTTGGCTTGCACCTGAGCATCGGCGATTTGCGCGTCCAGCTCCGTGCCGGCCTGCCAATAACGCCATTGCGCATGACCGAACGTGACGAGTGTTGCGCCAAGCAAGATCAAACATGCCGCCGTCCAGGCGAGTCTTGCGCGGCTGTCGCGCTTTGTCGGTGGCCAAATGGCAGCCAAGCTTAACCGATCTGCCTGTCGCACCCGCTCCGCATCGGCCACAGACAGTGAGCCAAACGTTCCACCGGAGCGGCGAATAGCTTCCAGAACGGCCGCGAGCGTCTTGGTTTTCACGACGTGGTAGGAACAGTCCTGCTCCGAGTGTTCCGCAAAGACAATATGCACCTGCGCCGGATCGATCGGCGTTGATGCCAGAAGGTCGAGTTCGGCCATGCTTCTCGCTTGCCGAAGCGGCAGCCGTCGTCCCGCCAATTGCCGCGTAAGATGCAGCTCCGGCTCGATCAGGATGTCGAAGGTCGGCCGTTTCCGCCGACGTCCGGTCTGGAGCAGCGCGGAGATCTCATCCGCCGAGGCGTTGAGTGCCAAAGAGCTGGATTGAAATTCGGGTGCGCCTGCTGCGCGCACTCGGATGCCGTCATCCGCCATGCCGATCATCCACTCGCCGGTGTAAGATCGCTTTTGCTTGAGCGTAACCCGCGTCCAGACCCCTCGCAGCTCGTCGAGCCACCAGTCGAAGAAATCCAGGAATTGCTCGTTAACTGTTGCCAAGACCAGCCGCCCGCCACCCCAGCTGATTCTCGGCCGAGGTTTTCAGGCCAAGATTACAGTTGCTGGTGTAACGCGGATATCGGCGAGAGCGCGGATCGCGGATTAGCCACAGCTTTGTGGCGGCGAACTCAGGTGCCTATCGTTGATTGAGAATTTGTTGGGGATGACAGGCGGATGTTCTGGAATTCCGTAGGTGAGCCTCGTCCATGGCAACGACGCCGGAAGCCGGCTAGATGATCTTCAGTGCACTTTTATCGCGTACCCAGCCGTCGTTGTGTAAAATGACTGCATGGCCGCTCAGCCGCTTAATCTGATTGCTGGTCATCCGGCCGCCCAGCTGCCTGGCCATGATGTTTTCGATCGCCAGGACCAGCGCGCTCGCCAAAACTGCACTGTATGTGTAGGACTATCCACGCGAGGCAAAAAGAGAACCGGGCATGTCTTGCAAGGCGCTTGGGGCGCAGGGGTTAGCGTGGGTTGTGCAAGGCCGAATCGGCTTTAGCCCATGGAGGTCAAGATGAAGTACTGCGGGATGGACTTGCATTCCAACAACAGTGTCATCGTGGTGATCGACGGCGAAGATCGCGCTGTGGCGCAGAAGCGCTTGCTGAACGAGCTGGCGCGGATCGTCGAGTTCGTTGCGCCGTGGCGAGATGAGCTGGCTGGCGCGGTGATCGAGTCGACCTACAATTGGTATTGGCTGGTCGATGGGCTACAAGCGGCCGGGTTTCGGGTTCATCTGGCCAACACCACAGTAATCAAGCAGTATGACGGCCTCAAGCACAGCGGCGACGGAGCGGACGCACGGCATTTGGCGCATCTGTTGCGGCTCGGCATCCTGCCGACGGGAACGATCCTTCCGAAGGAAGAGCGCGCGGTGAGGGATCTGACGCGAAAGCGAATCCAGCTGGTGCGCGGGCGCACCACGTACGCTTCTTCGGGCGCAAGAAGGCCAGGACCAACACTATCGTCGCCACCAAGGCGCTGGCCCACAAGCTCGCGCGCGCCTGCTACCACATCCTGAAGGAGGGCCGGCCGTTCGATGTGACGCACTGCTTCGCCTGAAGGAAGACGGCGGTCCGGCGAGCCACGTACGGTGAATGGGGTGCAACCAGCGCCGGGAGCCAGGCGGAGATTGGCGGAACTGAATTGGACGCCGGTCGCCGTCGCCAGTGGCAATGTGAAGCGGATCGCCCGCGCGTCGAGAACCCGACAGCCTGAAAGACCCTTTGGACACGGCGCGGAACCAACGTTCTTCTGGGGCGGCTGAGCCGCCAGGGCGAGGAAAGCCGCAAGGCCTGACCAATGCTTGATCCCTATCGGTGTCTGGCGCGATCGTTCATCGCAGCCAAGCGTGAAGAAACGGGTGCGGTTCAAACCTGCCGCTAAGGAAAGGATGCAAATTGGCGACTGACGAGGCCAAAAGTTCCGCGCGCCCTTGACGGGAGGCCGGCTAATGGGTGTCACCGCAATTCCGAAGCCTGTCGGATAAACAGCTATAAGTTAACCGTTATCATACTCCGACAGTGAGAGCTTCGACAGATGATATTGGGCATTTCAATCACGTCACGCCATGAATACCTTTTCTCATACGCTCTGCAAGATCATTGATGAGCTTAATATCAGCTATACTAATTTCAGATTCATTCGAACTTAGCTCCTTTTCTTTCGCATATTCTTCAACTAGGTGTAGAAATTCCATATATTCGTCGTGCGGCAGATCATATAGCGAAAACGAATTATAGCCGTCATCGAACGCCTCTTTGAATAGAATTAAGTATGGCTTTCTCCCAACCTTAACTATAAAATGGTCGAGCATACGTCTAATAAAAGATCGAGATGCTCCCCATACGTCTTGTTCGCTCGTTACCGCAACTGCACCCATCTAATCGTCTCCAATCGTTACAATTCTGTCTTGTTCACCCTTGCTTCTGCTGTCAATATTGTCTCTAATTTCCTGTTTCTGCTTTGGGCTCATCCCCGTCATGTCTATCGATACTTTGTGCGAAGATTTATTCAGGTGCCGCGAAATGGAAGTTATGAACTGATTTATATTAAGCTTAGACATCCTATCAGCAGGAATCGGACCCATGGCATCATAAGTTGTTTTGTCAGGCCCGATAAATTCGTATGAGTTATCAGGATATCTTTGGAGTTGGACACCGAGCTTGTGTTCCAAGCGGGCACCGTGCAGCGCTTCAGCCTCCTGATATCCTTTCTCCGGGTCAGTTCCCAACTCTACAGCATGTTTCTGGGAGATTTGAACACCCGCCGCAACTAACGTCGCAACCGCGCTTCGTGGATCTTTGCTGGGGTCCGGATCCGGGCTCTTAGGTTGCGTGCCAACATCTGGATCGTCTGTCTCAAAGTAGTTCTGTCCGGGTTTCGGTGCGTTCTCGTCTTCAGGAACTGAAGCCATTAGGAAGCCAAGTAGCAAGGCACCAAAAGTAATCTCGACGGCATTATCGACAACGAATTGATGGCCATTTGGATCACTTTTGTTAATAGGATCATTTTGAGCGTATGCGTATCGGTTGGTGCCGACACCGGGCAGCGTCGGGTCCCAATCATCCGGCGAGATGAAGCGGACCGGCTGAGCATCGGATCGCACACCTTGCTGTCGCATCATTTGCGACCCATATACTGGCGATGCGTAAGCTCCCGCAGTGCCGGTAACCACCCGGGAGGCAGCCAGAACAACGGCTAGTAGGCGTAGAACGATCCTACCGCTGATCAGTGTCGTCATACAAAATCCCCTTGCCCCATCAGTTCGCGTCGCAATGTCTAGTTCAGTTTCGGCTCGCGCCAGCCGAGGGCTTCGGCCTTGGCAAAAGACTGTTTGTTGGCCACGTAAAGATCGTTCGCATAGGCGATTCTGTCGGCCGGAATGTCGCTCCGCTTCGGATACTTTTTGATGATGTTGGCGTCGAGCAGGCGGTAATAGGCCGTGCCCTTCTTCACCAATGTATAGGCGTTGGCCGGATAGGCTTCCATTAGCACGTCAGCGACTGCGACCGCCTCGTCGTAGCGCCCGGCGGCGATAAGATTGTCGAGAATCGGCGTTGCGATGATCGACAGTGCCTCGCGCTGTGAGAGCGTCTTGAGGTAAACCCCGTTGGCAATCGCGTCATCGGTCATCGGCACCTTTTGCCGGTACCACGCATCACGCGTAAATCCGGCGCCGCTGGTGGTCTCGAGATTCCAGGTCTTGCCTGTCGCGTCGTCGGTGAATTTGACGAAGACGTGCAGCGGTGCAGTCGAAAGTGTCACATCGAGGTTGAGACGCTTCCCCAGAATGAGGAAGAGGATTGGCATCGAGACGCAATTGCCCTTTTTCGTGGCGAGATAGTTGGGCAGCGACTGCGAGCCAAGCTTTTGGCCGTAAGGATCAGAGAGATCATATTCAAATGGCCTGCTATTGTTCCACCAACCGCCTTCATAAAGGAAAGTGCGGAGCGCCTTCATCTTTTCCATGCTTGTTGAGGCGGCCTCAGGCGGCAGACTGCTCAGCATCTCGTCGACCATGACCATCATAGCGTCGGTCTCGGCGAGAGCGGCCTCTTCATTGATTGACGGATCTACGAACTTATCGACCGCGAGCTTTGCGCGGGAAAAATCTGCCTGCCCGTCGGGCGCATTGACCAAGGCTCGGACGAAGACAGCAGGGTTCGCTACGTCAGCGTTCTCCGCCTTGGACAAACTGCTTGTCGCCAGCACAAAAAGTAGGATCGAAGCCAACTTGACTAACATACGGATCATTGCGCCCTCCTGATCACGGCGAGGTTTTATTCTTGGCGTCCGCGTCCTCTGGGTCTGCCGGAACAAAGCGTCCGAGCACGGGATCCATGTATCTGGCATTGAGATACAGCAGCCCGGTTTCGGGATCGAAGCGTTCGCCGATGTAGCTCTTTTGCGTCTGGAAGCCGGTGTTGAGACGTTCTCCGTAGGTTGCGTAGTTAGTGGCCTCAGCGATATTCCCTGTTGCGTCGGTGACCATGCGCACCGAGGCCAGGTGGTCGCGGTGCAGGAAGGCTTTTGTCGTGCCGGTCACCTTGATGTCGGGATAGGGATAGCGGGTGTAGATCTCTGCCCCTGGTGTTGCCGGATCGATCTCGACGGAAGCGTCGGGATAGAGCGTGGTGGCGAAGGAGGAAGTCTTCTTGGTTCGCGCGCCGTCCGGTCCGTAAGACAGCGAGACGGTGCTGGCGGCCTGGGTGACGGTCTTCAGCCGATTGGCCTCATCCCAGGTCAGCGTCCTGGTGCCGTCGGCGGTCATGTTGCCATTGGCGTCATAGGCGAGCGTCTTGGCGCCGACCGCCGTTGGCGCATGTGGACGCGGCGAGGTGGCCGCGGGATAGATGTACGTGCCGGTGACTCGGGTGCGTGAGGTCAGATTGTCGTTGGCGGCATAGACGAACGTCTCGTCGAGCGTGTTGTTACCGAGATTGTCGCTCGATGTCAGCCGGTCGGCCTTGTCGTAGCCATAGGTCCAGCTGTCGGAACCGTTAAGCCCCGTCGTGCCGGTGATGCGGCCGAGGAGATCGTGGGCATACTGGTCGTCGAGCAGGATAGTGGCGCCCTTGGCCGTGGTGACGCGTGTCAGCCAGCGGCGGGTCGGCGAATAGATGAAGGAGGTCTTTACGCCATTGGCATAGGTGATCTCCTTGGTCTGGCCATCGGCCTCATACATGGTCGAGATGATGAAGCCTGAAGCCGAGAGCAGCTTGTTGCCGGCGGTGTATTGCAGCGGAGCGGCAACCGTGCCGAAGTCGAGCTGCACCGGCAGGTACTGGGTGCGCAGCGTCTGGCCGGAGGCATCGCGTACATTCGTCGTGGTGTGGGTCAGCGTGCCGATGGTGACGTCCTGGCGGGCAACCTTGCCGAAGCCGTCATATTTGTTGGCCTGCGTAGCGGCAGGGTTGGTGGAGGTCGTCAACTGGCCGATATTGTAAGTGCTGGTGGCTGCCTATGGAGGCGAGCCGAGCCATGCGGTCAACCCATACACCAGCGATGGCCAGCCGCACACGGTAAATTCCATGGTAATTCTTCGGTAATACGAAACATAGGCACAAATTATTTGAACATTCTATAAGTAACCTTCTCTAAATGCCATAACCATCTCGATGGGAGATCTGGTATCTTCTTTTGCAATCGAGGAATACACGCTGACTCCCAACCTAGGAGAAATTATAGTGTCAACCTCGACTGAAGTCCTTTCATCTAGCGATTCCAACAATTCTTTTGCGGTATCGAACTGCAAGGTAAGGATCTTAACCCCATTAAGCGAAGGATCCGCGGGACCCGAAAATTCGATGGCTTCCAATTTTCCATCGGCGCTATAGTAGAAAAATGTTCCTAGTGACTCGAAATAATCACAGGGGAATTGGGAATTCGGGGTTCGCTTGAATGAGATAAATGCGGCCCCAAAGTGCCTCCGAACTTCATCAGGATTCATACCAAATCTAATATTTCCGACACCTTGAAGGGGGATTATGTCGAATTCCATTTCAGAACCCCTGCCTTTCACTGTATCCCAACATCTGGCGGATGGCTTCGTTGTATTTATCGCCAAATTTGCTGGCGATGTCATTAATATCCATTTGCTGAGCCTTCTGAAAATCGCCTGCCTGTATATGTTGGGCTTGCTGCTGGCGATAAGCGCGAGCTTCGATTGAACTACCGCTGCTGGCAGTCAATTTGTGGTCCCCGTTTAGCATGGCAATTGCAGGTCCTTTGGCGGTAGAAATTGGGCTGATAGAGTCGGCGGGAATATGGTGAGCTTGATAGCCTGGAATGCCTTTGACTTCGGCATAGGCTCCGCCAAGCTGGACAACGGGCCTCTGGGGTGCAATTTCAGTCGGCCCTCCTATCTTCGCCCCTCCGAATCCCATGGCCCCCAGAATGGCTGCTCCATGAACGTCGCCCATGGCTTCTGATGTATTCTTAGGGTCGAAGGTGCCAAGATTTGCGTACCCGCCAGTGACAAACGAACCAAATTTGGAAAAAGCATTCCAAGCGCCCTTGGGTGTAAAGCCGTAGAAGTCTCTGAAGCTGAATTTTTCCCCTGGCTTAAATTGCGGGCCTTGTAGCCGCGCTATTTCAGATCTGTCGTAGGCTTCTAAGCTAAGCCTGTTATGTAGTGCACTTGCTTCTTCATCGGTAAGACTCGAAAACGGAGCGGCGACGTCGGCTATCGCATGCCCATTATTATCCGCTTTGTTAGCCGGATCGTTTCGGGCATAGGCATAGCGGTTGGTGCCGACGCCGGGCAGTGTCGGATCCCAATCGTCCGGCGAGATGAACCTCCCCAGCACCGGATCCATGTATCGTGCATTGAGATACAGCAGCCCGGTCTCGGGATCGAAGCGCTCGCCGATGTAGCTCTTCTGTGTCTGGAAGCCGGTGTTGAGGCGCTCTCCATAGGTGGCGTGTTGGTGGCCTCGACGATGGCGCCCGAGGCATCGGTGACCATGCGGACAGAGGCCAGGTGATCGCGATGCAGGAAGGCTTTTGTCGCGCCGGTCACCTTGACGTCGGGATGGGGGTAGCGGGTGTAGATTTCTGCTCCAGGTGTCGCCGGATCAATCTCGACGGAGGCGTCGGGATAGAGCGTGGTGGCAAAGGATGAGCTTTTTTTGGCTCGCGCGCCGTCCGGGCCGTAGGAGAGAGAAACGGTGTTGGCAGCCTGGGTGACGGTCTTCAGCCGGTTGGCCTCGTCCCAGGTCAGCGTCCTGGTGCCGTCGGCGGTCATGTTGCCATTGGCATAGGTGTTCTGGGTCTATCTACAGGGTTAGAGATAAACGAACTCGGTCAGAAACAACCCAGGCTGGATGAGGATGTCGAAGTTTGGCCGCTTGCGCCGAAGGCTGCCCTGAAGCAGAGCGACAACGCGCGGCACTCCACGAGGCTTGTTGGCCAGCACCAATCCAATCGCGCCATTCGATGTCGGTTAGGTGATAACGGCGCATGCTGGATTTGAATCACAATCAGGCATGATAAGGAAGGGCAAGTCGGAAAACGACCCCATTGCGGGCGTCGGCATTGCTGCACAACAGGATCACTATATGGACTATGATCGTGCCCACCTCGAGGCGGCATTCCAAGCGAAGGCGCACTTGCAGTTCATGTTCTTCTGGGGACACCAGCCCGCTAAGGATGGACGGATCACATCCTCCTGTTTCAGCCAGTGGTGGCCTGCCTTTTTCGAGGTGGGCGGCGCCAGATATCCGACAGCCGAGCACTGGATGATGGCAGAGAAGGCGCGACTGTTTGGTGACGAACAGGCCTTGCAGCAAATCCTCAAGGCACGGAGTCCGAAGCAGGCGAAAAATTTTGGTCGGGAGGTGCGCGGCTTCGATGAAGCAACATGGAATCGTGAAAAGCGCCGCATTGTCACAGAAGGCAGCTTCGCAAAGTTCGCCCAGAACAAGGCGCTAGGTAAATTCCTCCAATCAACTGGCAGCCTAGTTATTGTCGAAGCGAGCCCAGTTGATCGGGTGTGGGGGATCGGCCTTTCGGCAGAAGATGACCGGGCGGCCAATCCGCTCCTGTGGCGCGGCGAAAATTTGCTCGGATTTGCGCTCATGAGTGCGCGAGATCGTCTGCTGGGCTGACTGCCTTGGGTGTAGCAGCCGACCCTATTATCCGCTTCCCAAACTCTCTCGGTCATTCCGCATCTTGGGTTCACGGCCTAGACTAGAATCGCGCGTTGAGTGTCGCCACAACCAGCCGCCCGCCGCCCTTGGGGATTCTCTACCAAGACTTTCAGTATAGAATACCACAGATGCTGATCGGATCCGGAGATTTGCCAAGGCGCGGAGTCGGATTAGCCTCAGCTCCTCTGCCTTTTTGACACAGTTACCATACCCATGCACCGAGATCGTGGCGCGGCAATGCTCGAGCAAGCTCTTGGTTTGAAGGACTATTGGACGACTCTTGTGAAGAATTCACTGTCACCTAATTAGATCCTGCCAGTGAAAAAGTGCTCTCCTGGGCCATCCCTGCCAGAGGCTGCCGGATCGCACGGACTTCCCGGGCCGCTGTCGATCAGGTACTTTTAGAAATGAATTTGGAATTAACGATCTTCTCTTTGAGCAATACGTATATTTCTCCACAAATACTCTCAATTTTATCGCAGTCTTCAGCCTTAGAGTCGCTTCTCTCGCGGTAACCATCCATACTTGAAAGGATTAGGTATGGCACTGACAGCAGGTCAAACAGCGACAACTCGTCGTGTATCAGTTCACCAAGTTCGATCTCTTTTAGGTCCCCAACCAATGTCTGAGCAAATGACTGATCGAATTCACAATAGTAAACCATATTAATAAGCTTGGCCATTCTACTATTTATCTGCTCACCACTTGGCATTTATTCGCTCCGCTCTTATGGAATTACGCCAACAATGGCCTCAGGGGGAATATGGCCAACTGCCAGCACCTCTTCGTTCCGGACCGCCCGCTCTACGATTGTGGATGCGGTAATGGGACCGAAGGCCGCCAGTCCAGGCACGTTGCCGTTTGACACATCAATTTTATTAGGCACCTTTGAGGCATCAATTGCAACAACCTTCCCTCCGAGCTTCGCCCAGGCTTTCGCTATGGCCAAGCTTTTTGTCATGGACACATATCGGCTTGTCGTTTTGTACGGGCCCGACAATATGTGCTCTGCTGGTGTTGATTTCAAATTTTTTGGATCTTTAGCGAATATTCCTTGCGTTAAGTCTACTGACTTTTTTTCACCTCTATACACAAGATCTGGTTTTTCATTCTGAGGTGTATCTCCCGAAAGAAGTGCCAGTGGAGCCAAAATTCCCAACGAAGTTGGCGCAGCCGCGCCCATCATTTCTGTCTGAGTTGTTGCTGCTCCCGCAGCCAAGAAACTGAAAAATGAGCCCTTCTTTTTATCAGGAATGTCGATCTTTGAAATGGCCTTATGGAGACCAAGCTGCTTAGCCTCATCATTAGCTTCCTTGCTTGCTGTATCCCCACTCTTAACGTCGATATCTTTGCCAGTGCTTAAATCGGTTTGCGTCTCTCCGCCATCGGCGTGCCCGTTTGGATCGCTCTTATTGATCGGATCGTTTTGGGCATAAGCATATCGGTTTGTGCCAACGCCTGGCAGCG
>NZ_JAMYSZ010000052.1:0-21929 GCF_040322215.1 Mesorhizobium sp. M0184 | reverse complement strand
GGCCAGGCCGGCGACAACATCGGCGCGCTATTGCGCGGTGTCGACCGTGAGGGCGTCGAGCGCGGCCAGGTCCTGGCCAAGCCCGACACCGTCAAGCCGCACAAGAAGTTCGTTGCCGAAGCCTACATCCTGACCAAGGACGAGGGCGGCCGCCACACGCCGTTCTTCACCAACTACCGTCCGCAGTTCTATTTCCGCACGACGGACGTGACCGGCATCGTGTCGCTGCCGGAAGGCACCGAGATGGTGATGCCGGGCGACAACATCACCGTCGATGTCGAGCTGATCGTGCCGATCGCCATGGAAGAGAAGCTGCGCTTCGCCATCCGTGAAGGCGGCCGCACCGTCGGTGCCGGCATCGTCGTCACCATCAAAGAGTAATCGACGGCGCTGCAGGTTGAGATCGGATGCAAAGGGGCGGTCTTCGGGCCGCCCTTTTTGATTCCGATATTCTGGCAATGGATTAACCGCATTGCTTCAAATCCTGTTGCAAGCGCCTCTGCCATAACTAGTATAGGTTGCATCGAGGGGGCTGCCCGAATGGTTCCATGGCGCCGTTTGCATAGCCAGGCATGGTGGTCGCTAGGCCTGATCTGCCTGGTGTCGTTGCTCATTGCGGGGTACGCTGATGCCCTGGCGGCAGCTATAACAGAAACCACGCCCGATCTTGGCCCGACGATGCGGTTTGTTGTCGTGCGCAGCACCGCGCCGGGCTGTGAGCCCAACTGCCCGGAATGGATCTCGGCGGAAGGCACCATAGAAGCCGGCACGCCCGCCCTGCTCAAACGCACGTTGAAGACGCTTGGTGGCCGCAAATTGCCGATCGTCGTCAATTCTCCGGGCGGCAATGTCGATGCAGCGCTTCAACTCGGCCGTATGATCCGCAAGAACAAGGTCGATATCGCTGTCGGCGCGACGATGTTTTACGGCTGCGAGCCGCAGATGAAGAATTGCCGGGCCAATGACGGCAAGGGCGCGGCCTATTTCGGGTTCAGCTATGCCAGCGGCGCCATCTGCAATTCCGCCTGTCCGCTGATGTTTGCCGGCGGAACGCGGCGCGTGGTAGGCGAATGGGCCTTTCTCGGCGTTCATCAGATCACCACGACCTATATCCGGACGAACCTGCTGTACCGCACCACCTATCGTATGGTGAAGGGCAAGAAAAAGATCCTCAGCACCCGGATCGTCAGCCGAAGAGACGCCGGCAGCTACAAGACCTACGAGATGAACAAGCCGCTGGAGAGGCGGCTATCGGCCTATCTGAAGGAGATGGGTATTGATAAGGGCGTGCTGGATATCATGAAGGCAACGCCAGCCAGCGATATAAGGCAGATCAAGCCGGGAGATATGCTGGCGATGAAGCTCGTCACCAGCCTCGAGTCCGTCGACATCCTGACGGAAGCAGCCATATGCCGGCGGAGCCCGGCGCCGGCGAACTGCAAGGAAATCCCTGCGAATGCCAAGCCGGCCGAGGTGGCAGCGATCGATGCGAAGGCCAGACCTTCTCAACCGGCTCAAGTCCCACTTTCTCAGCCGGCGAAGGCGGCACCTACCCAGCCGGTCGAGGCAGCGCCAGGGAATGGGGCGCCGGAGATGCGCTTCGTTGTGGTTCGCGGCAGCAATCCGCTGTGCAATCCCAACTGCCCGGAATGGATCTCGGCGGAAGGCGCGATTGCGCCTCAGACCCCGCAGAAGCTGCGCCAGTTGCTCGCCATGCTTGGCAACCGACGGCTGCCGGTGGTGGTCAGCTCACAAGGAGGCGACCTGTTCAGTGCTCTGGCGGTGGGGCGACTTATCCACGAAAAGAAGCTCGACATCGCCGTCGCCCGGACCGATTTCGTTGGCTGCGACCCGGGAGAGTGGAGTTGCTTGGCTAAAGAGGGCGCCTATGCCGGCCTGACCGTCGATTCGGGAGCGGCATGCGATTCGGCGTGCGCGCTCATGCTTGCCGGCGGCGTCAGACGGTTTGTCGGTCCGCAAGCGCGGCTCGGCATGTACCTGATGGGACAGCAGCAGATAATTAAGCCCTATCTCGAGGACATGGCGATTGGTCCCGGTCTGTTCGCCGCGCTCGAGCAGCGCTCGGTCGAGCGCCAGCTCGAACCCGACCTAATGCTGAAGGTTGGACTGACGACGGGGCCGCAATCGGTGGACGCGCTGACGGGCGCCACCATCTGCAAGTCGTCGCCGAAGCCCGACAACTGCCGCGTTCTGCCGTCCGCCAGCGCCGAGGCAGAAACGCCGGCGAAGCTTTAGCGCAACCTTGCACTGCCCATCGAGGCAGGTTGAGCGGCGCTCGATATTTCCGCTATCGTCCAGCAAAGACCAGCATGGGAGGGATCGCGAATGAGCCAGGATGTCCCGACGTTATTTGAATGGGCCGGCGGCTCCGAAGCGCTGAACCGCCTGACTCAAACCTTCTACGACAGCGTCTCTCGGGATCCCATCGTCGGGCCGGTGTTCAAACATATGTCGCCGGACCATCCCGCTCACGTCGCAGCCTTCATCGGCGAAGTCTTTGGCGGACCGAAAACCTACAGCGAAAAGCATGGCGGCCATCGCGAGATGGTGATGCACCATCTCGGCAAGCATCTGACCGAGGAGCAGCGCCGGCGCTGGATCAATCTTCTCGCCGACGCCGCCGACGAGATCGGGCTGCCTGACGATCCCGAATTCCGCTCGGCCTTCATGGCCTATGTCGAATGGGGATCGCGGCTGGCCAGGATGAACTCCAACAAGGGCCCGACCTGCGACCCCGAGACGGAACCAATGCCGGCCTGGGGTTGGGGGGTGCCGGGCGGCCCCTACAAGCCGCCTTCGGGAACCTGACCGCGCGCGAATCGGTCGAAAGCCTGCCGGCCAGGAAAACGGGTGGCTATGGAGGTCTCGGTCCTCCAGGCTAACGGTTTAAAGTCGCCGTCGGATGGCGGGCCACATTGAAAACCGGAGGCTTTGCGATGAGATCGGAAGGCAAGAAAAATTCAGACAGCGTCTTTGACAGCGACCGCGGACTCCGAAATCCGTTTGGCGTCATGGACGTCCCTACTCCCGACGACGAGGAGGTGTCGGCGTTCGCCGCCGGCGTGAAACTGGAGGGAACTCCAAGCGATGAAAATGCCGAGGCCTGGGGCACCGAAAGCGACCGCGACCGCAACGACACCATCGAAGGCAGCTGGTCCAGCCGTTGGAACGGCGGTGCCGATCCCACGATTCCAGGCGACAGCAAGGATAAATGGAAGTCTGGCTGGGGCGAGGTGAAGACGGCGGGAGAGAGAGTTTACCTGCTGTTCGATTGGCATAATGGCGTGCGCAAAGGGCTCATCGATGCCCGGCGCCAGGGTGCGAAAGGGCTGGTGGGAAAATACATCAATCTGACCGACCCGGAAATCGTGCGTCCCTGGGTCGGCTTGATCGTCAGCAATCAACGGATCGACGGGAAATGGCCGGGAGGACGCCTGGACTTTCGAAGATGAAGGCCGGGTAGCGCACGTCGCTCTTTACAGAGTGCGCGGAAGCTTTTAGGAAGCGCCTGCTGCGCCGACATGCGCATACGGGCATAGCTCAGTTGGTAGAGCGGCGGTCTCCAAAACCGCAGGTCGTAGGTTCGAGCCCTGCTGCCCGTGCCATTCTTCGAATGGATACCTAAAACGATTCTTTTGCGGTGCGGCCTTTGAAAACCGGCTTGTGACTTGCCATATAGCATAAGTTGCGGCATAAGGGCCGCATAGCCGGGACGGAACGACTGGATGGTTCCGAGGCGGCGTTTGGCCATAAAGCGGACACTTGCCACTTGCGTGGATCAAGAATCGGTTTTATGTAGACGAGACAGACACGCGACGCGTGGAGCTGGGAAGCCGGCTTTACGCGTCTGATTTGCATGGGCGAAATGATTGCGCTGATTCGGCGCGAACGCACGCTCAAGCGGCACGTCCCGGCCAGCGGGATCATCCAGGAGGCCCGGCCAACGGGTCTTGCAGACAGAGCGGCATATGGCTTCGAAAACCACAAATCCCTTCACCTTTCTCCAGCAGGTTCGCGCGGAGACCGCCAAGGTCACTTGGCCGTCGCGGCGCGAAACGATGATCTCGACGGTGATGGTCCTTGTGTTCGCGGTCATCGCGATGATCTTTTTCTTTACCGCAGACGTGGCCATGGGCTTTGCGGTCGAAAAAATCCTCGGCCTCGGACAGTAAGTCCGGCGATTACGGAGAAGTCTTGAAATGACCGCGCGGTGGTACATCGTCCACGCCTACTCGAACTTTGAAAAGAAGGTCGCCGAGGACATTGAGAACAAGGCCAAGCAGAAGGGCCTGTCCGCCGACATCGAGCAGATCGTGGTGCCGACCGAGAAGGTCGTCGAGATCCGCCGCGGCCGCAAGGTCGATGCCGAGCGCAAGTTCTTTCCGGGCTATGTGCTGTTGAAGGCCAATCTGACCGATGCCGTGTTCTCGCTCGTCAAGAACACGCCGAAGGTCACCGGTTTCCTGGGCGACTCCAAGCCGGTGCCGATCACCGAAGCCGAGGCCCAGCGTATCCTGAACCAGGTTCAGGAAGGCGTCGAGCGGCCGAAGCCGTCGGTGACGTTCGAGATCGGCGAAGCGATCCGCGTTTCGGATGGACCATTCGCGTCCTTCAACGGTTTCGTCCAGGAAGTGGACGAGGAGCGGGCGCGGCTCAAGGTGGAAGTTTCGATCTTCGGGCGCGCCGTGCCGGTCGATCTGGAATTCGGACAGGTCGAGAAGGGCTGATCCGAAATCCCTGCACCGGTTTCGGCGGCAGGGAAGGCGGCGCGGAGATCGCGCGGCCAAAAACGGGTGGGAGGCGAATGCGGCTTTAGCCGGCCGCGCGGACCGCACCACCAGACTGCAACCGCTGGCAAGACCGGCATGAGAAAAGGCAGGAAGAGAGATGGCTAAGAAAATTGCAGGCCAGCTCAAGCTCCAGGTTTCCGCGGGATCGGCCACGCCGTCGCCCCCGATCGGCCCGGCGCTTGGTCAGCGTGGCATCAACATCATGGAGTTCTGCAAGGCGTTCAACGCGCAGACCCAGGAAATGGAAAAGGGCTCGCCGGTTCCGGTCGTCATCACCTACTACCAGGACAAGTCGTTCACCTTCGTCATGAAGACGCCGCCGGTGAGCTATTTCCTGAAGAAGGCTGCGAACCTGAAGTCGGGCTCGAAGGAGCCGGGCAAGGTCAAGGCCGGCACGATCGGCCGCGACAAGGTGCGCGCCATCGCCGAGCAGAAGATGAAGGATCTGAACGCAAACGACGTCGAGGCGGCCATGCGCATGGTCGAGGGCTCCGCCCGCTCGATGGGTCTGGAAGTGGTGGGCTGAGATCATGGCAAAGATTGCAAAGCGTGTATCGAAGACCCGCGAAGGCATCGATCCCAACAAGGCTTACGCTTTGGGTGAGGCGCTGAAGCTGCTCAAGGATCGCTCCTCGGTGAAGTTCGACGAGACGATCGAAGTCGCGATGAACCTCGGCGTCGACCCGCGCCATGCCGACCAGATGGTCCGCGGCGTGGTCAATCTGCCGAACGGCACCGGCCGCAGCGTTCGCGTCGCCGTCTTCGCGCGTGGCGACAAGGCCGAGGAGGCCAAGGCCGCCGGCGCCGACATCGTCGGAGCCGAGGATCTGGTCGACATCGTCCAGAAGGGCACGATCGACTTCGACCGCTGCATCGCCACGCCGGACATGATGCCGCTGGTCGGCCGTCTCGGCAAGGTGCTCGGTCCGCGCGGCATGATGCCGAACCCGAAGGTCGGCACCGTCACCACCGACGTTACCGCCGCCGTCAAGGCATCGAAGGGCGGCGCCGTCGAGTTCCGCGTCGAGAAGGCCGGTATCGTTCACGCCGGCGTCGGCAAGGTCTCGTTCGACGTCAAGGCGCTGGAAGAAAACGTCCGTGCCTTCGCTGATGCGGTGACCAGGGCAAAGCCGGCTGGTGCCAAGGGCAACTACGTCAAGAAGGTGTCGGTCACCTCGACGATGGGTCCGGGCCTCAAGCTCGACGTCTCGACGCTGGCAGCGTCCTGATACGAAGAATTGGATCGGCCGCTAAAACGCTGATCCGTGAAAGAATTCCGGGCCTCCGACCTGTCGGCGGCCCGGTACCGGAAGTCGAAAGACTTCCGGACATCCTGTCCGAGATTGCAGGCGGCCCCCAAACCTTAGGTGATGTGGGCCTTAATTCATGCGGGCCTGCATGAGACGGGTGAAGACCGGACAAAGGAGCCGCAAGCTCCAATGAAAGGTTCGAACCGTGTTTGCCTTTTGTCTGCGCACCGTCCGGCTTGCCGGCAGGTGGCGAAAGGGGGCAGGATCCTCGAGCGTCGTTCGGGAGATCCGTTACTGGATGGCCCGGCCGGCAAAAGGCAACCCGACGCCTGTCCTTCGTAGAGGGCAGGGGTCAACTGGAGATAGGCAGTGGACAGAGCGGAAAAACGCGAACTCGTCACGGGCCTGAATGATGCGTTTTCAAGCGCTGGTTCAGTCGTCGTGGCCCACTACGCCGGTATCACCGTCGCGCAAATGAACGACCTTCGGTCGAAAATGCGCGCCGCCGGTGGCACCGTCAAAGTCGCGAAGAACCGTCTCGCCAAAATCGCTCTTCAGGGCACGGACTCCGCATCGATCATCGAGCTGTTCAAGGGGCAGACGCTGATCGCCTATTCGGAGGATCCGATTGCGGCGCCGAAGGTCGCGTCCGATTTCGCCAAGGGAAATGACAAGCTCGTCATTCTCGGCGGCGCAATGGGTACCACCTCGCTCAATGCCGACGGTGTGAAGGCACTCGCCACACTTCCGTCGCTCGATGAGCTGCGCGCCAGGCTGGTTGGCATGATCGCCACGCCGGCAACCCGGATCGCCCAGATCGTCAATGCGCCTGCGGCTTCGGTCGCGCGCGTCATCGGCGCTTACGCCCGGAAGGACGAGGCGGCATGAGGCCGTTCCTCGCTATCACAAACACACGTTCGAACCTTATGAAGGAACATTGCAATGGCTGATCTGGCAAAGATCGTAGACGACCTTTCGAAGCTGACCGTCCTCGAGGCGGCCGAGCTGTCGAAGCTTCTTGAAGAAAAGTGGGGCGTTTCCGCCGCTGCTCCGGTGGCGGTTGCCGCTGCCGGCGGCGCTGCGGCCGCTGCTGCTCCGGTCGAGGAAAAGACGGAATTCGACGTCGTCCTCACCGAGGCAGGCGCTCAGAAGATCAACGTCATCAAGGAAGTTCGCGCCATCACCGGTCTTGGCCTCAAGGAAGCCAAGGACCTGGTCGAGGCGGCTCCGAAGCCGGTCAAGGAAGCCGTTTCCAAGGCCGACGCGGACAAGTTCAAGGCCCAGCTGGAAGCAGCCGGCGCCAAGGTCGAACTGAAGTAAGCGTTGAGTACCGGCGGACGGCGTCGCGCCGTCCGCCACTCCTTTCGCGTCGAAGGGAGGCTGCGTAACGCGAAGAGTGCGAAAACCTCTTTCCTGAGGGCCGCAAACCGGCCTTCAGGAAACGGGTTTTCTCCCGTTTCTGGCCCGCCGCCAATTGGCGGCGGGTGAAAAGACAAGAAGCCGCCGACAGGCGGCGGGCAACAAGACAGGGCCGCCAAGGTGGCCCGAGATGCAAGGCGAGCCGCGGCGAGGCTCGTCCCGAGAATTGAGCTAAGGAGCGACGATGGCCCAAACCCAGACTTTCAATGGCCGCAGACGCGTACGCAAGTTTTTCGGAAAGATCCCGGAAGTTGCGGAGATGCCGAACCTGATCGAGGTTCAGAAGGCATCCTATGACCAGTTCCTGATGGTGGAGGAGCCCAAGGGTGGGCGTCCTGACGAGGGACTGCAGGCAGTTTTCAAGTCGGTCTTCCCGATTTCCGATTTTTCCGGCTCCTCGATGCTGGAATTCGTGAAGTATGAGTTCGAGGGACCGAAATTCGACGTTGACGAATGCCGTCAGCGCGATCTGACCTATGCGGCGCCGCTCAAGGTGACGCTGCGCCTCATCGTGTTCGATATCGACGAGGATACCGGCGCCAAGTCGATCAAGGACATCAAGGAGCAGGACGTCTACATGGGCGACATGCCGCTCATGACCTTGAACGGCACCTTCATCGTCAACGGCACCGAGCGCGTCATCGTCTCGCAGATGCACCGTTCGCCAGGCGTCTTCTTCGACCATGACAAGGGCAAGTCGCACTCGTCCGGCAAGCTTCTGTTTGCCGCGCGCGTCATTCCCTATCGCGGTTCGTGGCTCGACATCGAGTTCGATAGCAAGGACGTCGTGCATGCCCGCATCGATCGCCGCCGCAAGATTCCGGTGACGTCGCTGCTGATGGCGCTCGGCATGGACGGCGAAGAGATCCTGTCGACCTTCTACAACAAGATCACCTACAAGCGCGCCGGCGACCATTGGCGCATCCCGTTCAACGTCGAGCGTTTCCGCGGCCTCAAGGCCGTTGGTGACCTAGTCGACGCCGACACCGGCGAAGTCGTCGTCGAGGCCGGCAAGAAGATCACCGCCCGCCAGGCCAGGGCACTTGGCGAAAAGGGTCTCAAGGCGATCAAGGCGACCGACGAGGATCTGCTCGGCAACTACCTTGCCGAGGATATTGTCAACTACGCGACCGGCGAGATCTTCCTCGAAGCCGGTGACGAGATCGACGAAAAGACGCTGAAAGTGCTGCTTGGCACCGGTGACGATGAGATCAAGGTGCTCGACATCGACCACGTCAACGTCGGCGCCTACATCCGCAACACGCTCAACGTCGACAAGAACGAGAGCCGCCAGGACGCGCTGTTCGACATCTACCGCGTCATGCGCCCCGGCGAGCCGCCGACGCTGGAAACCGCTGAAGCCATGTTCAACTCGCTGTTCTTCGACAGCGAGCGCTATGATCTGTCGGCCGTTGGCCGCGTCAAGATGAACATGCGCCTCGAGCTCAAGGCCGAGGATACCGTGCGCGTGCTGCGCAAGGACGACATCCTGGCCGTGGTCAAGACGCTGGTCGAACTGCGCGACGGCAAGGGCGAGATCGACGACATCGACAATCTCGGCAACCGCCGTGTGCGCTCGGTCGGCGAGCTGATGGAGAACCAGTACCGCGTCGGCCTGCTGCGCATGGAGCGCGCGATCAAGGAACGCATGTCCTCGATCGAAATCGATACGGTGATGCCGCAGGACCTGATCAACGCCAAGCCGGCGGCTGCCGCCGTGCGCGAGTTCTTCGGTTCCTCGCAGCTGTCGCAGTTTATGGATCAGACCAACCCGCTTTCGGAGATCACCCACAAGCGCCGTCTTTCGGCGCTTGGACCGGGCGGTCTGACCCGCGAGCGTGCCGGTTTCGAAGTGCGCGACGTGCACCCGACGCATTACGGCCGCATCTGCCCGATCGAGACGCCGGAAGGCCCGAACATCGGCCTGATCAACTCGCTTGCGACCTTCGCGCGCGTCAACAAATACGGCTTCATCGAGAGCCCGTACCGCAAGATCGTCAACGGCAAGCTGACCAATGAGGTCGTTTACCTGTCGGCTATGGAAGAGGCCAAGCACCACGTCGCGCAGGCCAATGCCGAGCTCGACAAGAATGGTCATTTCGTCGACGAATTCGTCATTTGCCGCAACGCCGGCGAAGTGATGATGGCGCCGCGCGAAAACGTCGATCTGATGGACGTGTCGCCGAAGCAGATGGTGTCGGTGGCCGCGGCCCTGATCCCGTTCCTCGAGAACGATGACGCCAACCGTGCGCTGATGGGCTCGAACATGCAGCGTCAGGCCGTGCCGCTGGTGCGCGCCGAAGCGCCGTTCGTGGGCACCGGCATGGAGCCGATCGTCGCCCGTGACTCGGGCGCCGCCATCGGCGCCCGCCGCGGCGGCATCGTCGACCAGGTGGACGCGACGCGTATCGTCATCCGCGCCACGGAAGATCTCGATCCCGGCAAGTCCGGCGTCGACATCTACCGGCTGATGAAGTTCCAGCGTTCGAACCAGAACACCTGCATCAACCAGCGTCCGCTGGTGCGCATGGGCGACCGGGTCAACAAGGGCGACATCATCGCCGACGGCCCGTCGACCGAGCTCGGCGATCTGGCCCTCGGCCGTAACGTGCTGGTCGCGTTCATGCCGTGGAACGGCTACAACTACGAGGATTCCATCCTCCTGTCCGAGCGCATCGTCGCCGACGACGTCTTCACCTCGATCCACATCGAGGAGTTCGAAGTCATGGCCCGCGACACCAAGCTGGGGCCGGAGGAGATCACGCGCGACATTCCCAACGTCTCGGAAGAAGCGCTGAAGAACCTCGATGAGGCCGGCATCGTCTACATCGGTGCGGAAGTGCAGCCGGGCGACATCCTGGTCGGCAAGATCACGCCGAAGGGCGAAAGCCCGATGACGCCGGAAGAAAAGCTGCTGCGCGCCATCTTCGGTGAAAAGGCCTCGGACGTGCGCGACACCTCGATGCGCATGCCTCCGGGAACCTTCGGCACCGTCGTCGAAGTGCGTGTCTTCAACCGCCACGGCGTGGAGAAGGACGAGCGCGCCATGGCGATCGAGCGCGAGGAGATCGAACGCCTCGCCAAGGACCGCGACGACGAGCAGGCGATCCTCGACCGTAACGTCTATTCGCGCCTTTCCGACGTTCTCGTCGGCAAGGAGGCGATTGCCGGGCCGAAGGGCTTCAAGAAAGGCTCGAAGCTGTCGAAGGACACGCTCGACGAGTATCCGCGTTCGCAGTGGTGGCAGTTTGCCGTGGAGAACGAAAAGCTCCAGAGCGAACTGGAAGCCCTGCGTGGCCAGTACGACGATTCCAAGAAGGCGCTTGAGCAGCGCTTCATGGACAAGGTCGAGAAGGTGCAGCGCGGCGACGAGATGCCTCCGGGCGTCATGAAGATGGTCAAGGTCTTCGTGGCCGTGAAGCGCAAGATGCAGCCCGGCGACAAGATGGCCGGCCGGCACGGCAACAAGGGTGTCGTGTCGCGGATCGTTCCGGTCGAGGACATGCCTTTCCTCGAGGACGGCACGCATGCCGATATCGTGCTCAACCCGCTGGGTGTGCCGAGCCGCATGAATGTCGGCCAGATCCTGGAAACGCATCTGGGCTGGGCTTGCGCCGGAATGGGCAGGAAAATCGGCGATCTGATCGATGCGTACAAGACGGCGGGCGACATCAAGCCGCTGCGCAAGACGCTCGAGAGCTTCATGCCTTCCAACGACCGCAACGAGCCGGTCCGCGAATATGACGACGAGAGCATCGTTCGCCTCAGCGAGCAGATGCGCCGCGGCGTCTCCATCGCGACACCGGTGTTCGACGGCGCGCACGAGGCCGACATCAACATCATGCTGGAGCAGGCGGGCCTGCACACCAGCGGTCAGTCGCAGCTCTATGACGGGCGCACCGGCGAGCCGTTCGATCGCAAAGTGACGATGGGCTACATATATATGCTCAAGCTTCACCACCTTGTGGACGACAAGATCCACGCGCGTTCGATCGGGCCGTACTCGCTCGTTACCCAGCAGCCACTGGGCGGCAAGGCGCAGTTCGGTGGTCAGCGCTTCGGCGAGATGGAGGTCTGGGCGCTCGAAGCGTACGGCGCCGCCTACACGCTGCAGGAGATGCTGACGGTGAAGTCGGACGACGTCGCCGGCCGCACCAAGGTCTACGAGGCGATCGTCAGAGGCGACGACACATTCGAGGCCGGCATCCCCGAGAGCTTCAATGTTCTCGTCAAGGAAATGCGGTCTCTCGGCCTCAATGTCGAGTTGGAGAACACCAAGCTCGACGACAACCCGATCCGGCTGCCCGACGCGGCCGAGTAAGCAAGACGTCCGGCCGCGGTCTTCCCGCGACCGGACGCACCAAATTCTCGGCCGATGGCCGATCAAGTCGGCGGGCGTTTGGCCCGCGCTAGATGCAAGGGGTTTTCGAGGACCCCGAAAAGGAGAACGGCATGAACCAAGAGGTCATGAATCTCTTCAATCCCCAGGCGCCTGCGCAGGTGTTCGATTCCATCCGGATCTCGCTTGCCAGCCCTGAGAAGATTCTGTCCTGGTCGTTCGGCGAGATCAAGAAGCCGGAGACCATCAACTACCGCACCTTCAAGCCGGAGCGTGACGGCCTGTTCTGCGCGCGCATTTTTGGCCCGATCAAAGACTATGAGTGCCTGTGCGGCAAGTACAAGCGCATGAAATACAAGGGCGTCATCTGCGAGAAGTGCGGCGTCGAAGTCACGCTGTCGCGCGTCCGCCGCGAGCGCATGGGCCATATCGAGCTGGCGGCACCGGTCGCCCACATCTGGTTCCTGAAGTCGCTGCCGTCGCGCATCGGCACGCTGCTCGACATGACGCTGAAGGACATCGAGCGGGTCCTCTACTTCGAGAACTACATCGTTACCGAACCCGGCCTCACCGCGCTGAAGGAGCACCAGCTGCTCAGCGAGGAAGAGTACATGATGGCCGTCGACGAGTATGGCGAGGATTCGTTCACCGCCATGATCGGCGCCGAGGCGATCCACGACCTTCTGGCCGGCATGGACCTCGAGAAAATCGCCGGCGATCTGCGTTCTGAGCTGGCTTCGACCACCTCCGTGCTCAAGCAGAAGAAGTACCTGAAGCGGCTCAAGGTCGTCGAGAACTTCATGGAATCCGGCAACCGTCCGGAATGGATGATCATGAAGGTGGTTCCGGTGATCCCGCCGGATCTGCGCCCGCTTGTCCCGCTGGACGGCGGCCGTTTCGCCACGTCGGATCTGAACGACCTCTATCGCCGCGTCATCAACCGCAACAACCGCTTGAAGCGGCTGATCGAGCTGCGCGCGCCCGGCATCATCGTGCGCAATGAAAAGCGCATGCTGCAGGAAGCCGTCGATGCGCTGTTCGACAACGGCCGCCGCGGCCGCGTCATCACCGGCGCCAACAAGCGTCCGCTGAAGTCGCTGTCCGACATGCTGAAGGGCAAGCAGGGCCGGTTCCGCCAGAACCTGCTCGGCAAGCGCGTCGACTATTCCGGCCGCTCGGTCATCGTCACCGGTCCGGAGCTCAAGCTGCACCAGTGCGGCCTGCCGAAGAAGATGGCGCTCGAGCTGTTCAAGCCCTTCATCTACGCCCGTCTCGACGCCAAGGGTTACTCCTCGACCGTCAAGCAGGCGAAGAAGCTGGTCGAGAAGGAGCGTCCGGAGGTCTGGGATATCCTCGACGAGGTCATCCGCGAGCATCCGGTGCTTTTGAACCGCGCACCGACGCTGCACCGCCTCGGTATCCAGGCGTTCGAGCCGATCCTGATCGAAGGCAAGGCGATCCAGCTTCACCCGCTGGTCTGCACGGCCTTCAACGCCGATTTCGACGGCGACCAGATGGCGGTCCACGTGCCGCTGTCGCTGGAAGCGCAGCTCGAAGCCCGCGTGCTGATGATGTCGACTAACAACATCCTGCACCCGGCTTCCGGTGCGCCGATCATCGTGCCGTCGCAGGACATGGTTCTCGGTCTCTACTATCTCTCGATCGTCAATCAGAACGAGCCGGGCGAGGGCATGGTGTTTGCCGACATGGGCGAACTCCAGCACGCGCTCGAGACCAAGGCGGTGACGCTGCATGCCAAGATCAAGGGGCGCTTCCGCACGGTCGACGCCGACGGCAAGGTCGTGTCGAAGATCCACGACACCACGCCTGGCCGCATGATCATCGGCGAGCTGCTGCCGAAGAACCACAACGTGCCCTACGAGACCGCCAACCAGGAGATGACCAAGAAGAACATCTCCAAGATGATCGACACCGTCTATCGCCATTGCGGTCAGAAGGAGACGGTCATTTTCTGCGATCGCATCATGGCTCTCGGCTTCAGCCATGCCTGCCGTGCCGGCATTTCGTTCGGCAAGGACGACATGCTGATCCCGGATGCCAAGATCAAGCTGGTCTCCGACACCGAGGCTTTGGCCAAGGAATACGAGCAGCAGTACAATGACGGCCTGATCACCCAGGGCGAGAAGTACAACAAGGTCGTCGACGCCTGGGCCAAGTGCTCGGAAAAGGTCGCCGACGAAATGATGGCCCGCATCAAGGCGGTCGAGTTCGAGGACAACGGCCGTCAGAAGCCGATGAACTCGATCTACATGATGTCGCACTCCGGTGCGCGCGGCTCGCCCACCCAGATGCGCCAGCTCGCCGGCATGCGCGGCCTGATGGCCAAGCCTAGCGGTGAAATCATCGAGACGCCGATCATCTCGAACTTCAAGGAAGGCCTCACCGTGCTCGAGTACTTCAACTCGACCCACGGCGCCCGCAAGGGTCTGGCCGACACCGCCTTGAAGACGGCGAACTCGGGTTACCTGACGCGTCGTCTTGTCGACGTGGCGCAGGACTGCATCGTCAACTCGCTCGACTGCGGCACCGACAAGGGCCTCACCATGCAGCCGATCGTCGATGCCGGTCAGGTCGTCGCTTCGGTTGGTCAGCGCGTTCTCGGCCGCACCTCGCTCGACGACATCACCCACCCGGTCACCGGCGAGGTTCTGGTCAAGGCCGGAACGCTGATGGACGAGCGTGACGTGGAACTGATCGAAAAGGCCGGCGTGCAGTCTGTCCGCATCCGTTCGGCGCTGACCTGCGAGGTCAGGGTCGGCGTCTGCGCGGTCTGCTACGGACGCGATCTGGCCCGCGGCACGCCCGTCAACCAGGGCGAGGCTGTCGGCGTCATCGCGGCGCAGTCGATCGGCGAGCCGGGCACCCAGCTCACCATGCGTACCTTCCACATGGGCGGCACGGCGCAGGTGGTGGATTCCTCGTTCCTTGAAGCCTCCTACGAGGGCAAGGTCGAGATCCGCAACCGCAACGTGGTGCGCAACTCCGACGGCCAGCTGATGGTCATGGGCCGCAACATGGCGGTGCTGATCCTCGACGAGGCCGGCAAGGAACGCGCCACGCACCGCGTCACCTACGGGTCGCGTATCTTCGTCGACGATGGCGACAAGGTGAAGCGCGGCCAGCGCATTGCCGAGTGGGATCCCTATACCCGCCCGGTCCTCACCGAAATCGAGGGCAGGGTAGCGTTCGAGGATCTGGTCGATGGCATTTCCGTTCAGGAAACCGCCGACGAATCGACCGGCATCACCAAGCGCGAGGTCATCGACTGGCGTTCGACGCCACGCGGCAACGACCTCAAGCCGGCGATCGTCGTCCAGGATGCCAAGGGCAAGGTCGGCAAGCTGTCGAAGGGCGGCGACGCCCGCTTCCTGCTCTCGGTCGAGGCCATTCTTTCGGTCGAGCCGGGCGCACAGGTTCGCCCCGGCGACGTGCTGGCGCGTATCCCGATGGAAAGCGCCAAGACCAAGGACATCACCGGCGGTCTGCCGCGTGTGGCCGAACTGTTCGAGGCACGCCGTCCGAAGGATCACGCCATCATCGCCGAGATCGATGGCACGATCCGCTTCGGCCGCGACTACAAGAATAAGCGCCGCATCATCATCGAGCCGCATGACTCGACGCTTGACCCGGTCGAATACCTGATCCCGAAGGGCAAGCCGTTCCATCTCCAGGACGGCGACGTCATCGAGAAGGGCGACTACATCCTCGACGGTAATCCGGCGCCGCACGACATCCTGGCGATCAAGGGCGTGGAGGCGCTTGCCTCCTACCTCGTCAACGAAATCCAGGAGGTCTACCGACTGCAGGGCGTGTCGATCAACGACAAGCACATCGAGGTGATCGTTCGCCAGATGCTGCAGAAGGTCGAGATCACCACGCAGGGCGATTCGACCTACATTCCGGGCGACCACGTCGACGTGATCGAGCTGGAAGAGGTCAATGAGCGCCTGGTCGAGGAAGGCAAGAAGCCGGCCGAAGGCCAGCCGGTGCTGCTTGGCATCACCAAGGCCTCGCTGCAGACGCCGTCCTTCATCTCCGCCGCTTCCTTCCAGGAGACGACGAGGGTGCTGACCGAAGCTGCGGTTGCCGGCAAGACCGACATGCTGCAGGGGCTGAAGGAAAACGTCATCGTCGGCCGGCTGATCCCGGCCGGTACCGGCGGTACGATGAGCCAGATCCGGCGCATCGCCACCTCGCGCGACGAGTTGATCATCGACGAGCGCCGCAAGGCGTCCGGCGTCGAGGTCGCCGAGCCGATGCTGACCGACATGGTTAACGCCGCGCAGTAAGCGCGCAAGCAAGAGAAGATAGAAAAGGGGCCTAAGTGGCCCCTTTTCGCATTTTTGGTTCCTCAATCGGATCGGAGAAGAAACGATGAGCAGGAAGATTTGGGCTTCTGTCGACGACTACATTGTCGAAGCTCTTTTCGAGGCGGATCCCGCTCTTGATGCCGTTCTGGCGGCCAACCATGATCAGGGCCTGCCGCCTATCGACGTTTCCCCGGCACAAGGCAAGCTGCTGTCACTTCTTGCGCGAATGCAGGGAGCAAAGAAGGTACTCGAAATCGGCACATTGGGCGGCTACTCAACAATCTGGATGGCGCGAGCATTGCCGATGGACGGCAAGGGTCGTGACGCTCGAGCTTGATCCGCACCACGCCAGTGTCGCGCGGTCGAACTTTGAACGGGCAGGGGTGTCTGACCGTGTGGAATTGCGGGTCGGACCGGCGCTTCAATCGCTTGCGGCCTTAGGCGCCGAGAATGCCGGGCTGTTCGACTTTATCTTCATCGACGCCGACAAGCCGAACAACCCGCACTATCTGTCCTGGGCCATGCGTCTTTCGAGGCGGGGGACCGTCATCGTCTGCGACAATGTCATCCGTGACGGCGCGGTGGTGAATGAAGATGGTCGCGACGCCAATGTCGAAGGGGCACGCGCGGCGTTCTCGTTCATTGGCAGCGACAAGCGTCTGGAAGGGCACCGCGATCCAGACTGTTGGCGCCAAGGGCTATGACGGCTTTGCAATAGCGATCGTCAATTGATTTTGTGCGGTGCGCCGACCAGACCTGCGATCCGGCCGGCGCCCACTCGTCAATCGAAAAAAGCTTCCACCACATTGCGCTTGCCGAGCATGAAGGCGTCGGCGACGTGCTGCAGGGGCGCGAGATCGACGTCGGAGGTGCCGGCGCGCACGATCTCGGCAAAGCGCTTGTAGAGCATCGGGTATTCGGCTTCCGGCTCCTCGTGAACGACGCGGCCATCTATGGCGAGCTTTGAGCCGCCGCCCGCAAGCACCATCGAACCGACCTCGGTATCGGCCAGAATGTCCCAGCTTTGCGGGCCGGTCTGGCGCCAGTCGAGTTCCATCGTCACCGGCAGACCGTTCGAAGTGCGGAAAGCGATATGGGCGGCGATCGGGGCCGCGCGGTTTTCAGGGAAATCGAGCTCTGCCGAGCTGATGAACATCGGCGGCAGGATGTGGGTGGCGATCGACAGCGCGTTGATGCCGGGATCGAAGACGCCAAAGCCGCCGGGAGCCCAGATCCACTCCTGGTTCGGATGCCAGCGGCGCACGTCTTCCTTCCAGTTGATGGCGGCCGACCTGATCGTAGTCGAGCTGAGGAATGTGCGCGCTGCTTCGACAGCCGGCGCATAGCGTGAATGCCAACTGGCGAACAGGCAGACGCCGTTCGCTGCCGCCAGCGCCTTCAGGTCTTCGACCTCGCTGACCGTGGCGCCGGGCGGCTTTTCCAGGAAGACATGCTTTTTCGCCGCCAGCGCCAAGCGCGCGGCGTCGTAACGAAACTGCGGCGGCATGCACAGCGACACCGCCTCGAGCTCCGGCACCGAGTCGAGCATCGCCTCGATCGTCGGGAAATTCGGGATGTCTTCGACTTTGCCGTGGCGGCTCGCTGCGGCGACCAGGCGATAATCCTGGTCCTTCGCCAAGGCCGGCAGGTGCTGGTCGCGGACGATCTTTCCCACGCCGACGATGCCGAGCTTGATGGGATTAGAGGACATGGGAACTCCGCAGGTTGAGTGTGCTTGGTTTTGCCAGAGGTCGCTTCTTAGCAGAGAACTTGTGCCGGGCAAGTCGCCGGGCTTTGTCGCCGGCCCGTGAGATCGACCGCGATTCAGATCTCTTCAGATCGGCACATCGAACGTCACGATCGACACTTCGCCTTCGAGCGCGCCCTGATAGGCGGACAGATGCGGCTCCTCGTCCGGCACGCCGTCCATGTCGCCGATCTGATCGAGCTCTGCCTCGGCATAACCTTCGGCGGCAAGCGATTCGAGAGCGCGGCGCACCGCCGAATCGTCGTCCGGCGCGACCAGCATCACATGCACGCCTTCCGGCTTGCCGCCTTTGCGCTTCCACACCCGGCCGGTAATAATGGTGACCGGGCGCTCCTCATTGTCATTCACGGGTTCGTACCTCCGGGCGAGGGGGTTTGGGCTGCTCATGCCGCCTTTTCGCACGAAGCACGGCCTGGAAACAGCCGCAAGCCGGTCACTTTCTGGCATCCTCTTGAAAAACGGCGCAAGAAAATTACATGCGCTTTTCGCATGGCTGCCACGCCTCGGGTTCAGCGCAATATTTGCCGCTCCGGGGTTGACGGACAGTGGCCATACGAGTAGAAGCCGCCCAGTCAGAACCGATGTGAGGCTCTTGCTTCCGAAGCGACACGCTTTGGAGTTTGCCTCAAACAGGGTTCGTTTTACGAGCGAAAAGACATTTCCGGCGTGCATGAAGCGGCTTCCGCTTCCTCTGCCATTTGTTCGGGCAAGACCGCGAGGCGCGGTTTGTGGCCCGAATTTGCGTATGGAAATGACGCTTTGAGCGGCCCTGACCGGGCGAGACACGGAATTGAGAGACAAGAGGGTTTAATGCCTACCGTCAACCAGCTGATCCGCAAGCCGCGCATTGCGCCGGTGAAGCGCAACAAGGTCCCGGCCATGCAGCAGAACCCGCAGAAGCGGGGCGTCTGCACGCGCGTCTACACCACGACGCCGAAGAAGCCGAACTCGGCGCTGCGCAAGGTGGCCAAGATCCGCCTGACCAATGGTTTTGAAGTGATCGGGTACATCCCCGGCGAAGGCCACAACCTTCAGGAACACTCGGTGGTGATGATCCGCGGCGGCCGCGTCAAGGATCTTCCGGGCGTCCGTTACCACATCATCCGCGGCGTGCTCGACACGCAAGGCGTGAAGAACCGCAAGCAGCGCCGTTCGAAATACGGCGCCAAGCGTCCGAAGTGACCGAAGCGTAGCCAAGGTCGTTCCGGGCGGCGTCAAGCGACGATCCGGGATCCAGGCCACCGCGTAGAATTGAGGCAGAGAAAAAATGTCCCGTCGTCACAGTGCAGAAAAGCGTGAGATCAATCCGGACCCGAAGTTCGGCGATCTGATCGTCACCAAGTTCATGAACGCCGTCATGTATGACGGCAAGAAGTCGGTTGCCGAGACCATCGTCTACGGCGCGCTCGACCAGGTTCAGTCCAAGACCAAGCAGGAGCCGGTCACCGTCTTCCATCAGGCGCTCGACAATGTCGCGCCGCATGTGGAAGTGCGTTCGCGCCGCGTCGGCGGCGCCACCTACCAGGTTCCGGTCGACGTGCGCCCCGAGCGCCGTCAGGCATTGGCCATCCGCTGGCTGATTGCCGCCGCCCGCAACCGCAACGAGACCACTATGGTCGACCGCCTCTCCGGCGAGCTGATGGACGCGGCCAACAACCGCGGCACCGCCGTCAAGAAGCGTGAAGACACCCACAAGATGGCAGAAGCCAACCGCGCTTTCGCGCACTACCGCTGGTAAAGCGCGAACGAGACTGAAGAGGCACCTCCCATGGCCCGCGAATATAAAATCGAAGACTACCGCAATTTCGGTATCATGGCGCATATCGACGCCGGCAAGACGACGACCACCGAGCGCGTCCTCTATTACACGGGCAAGTCGCACAAGATCGGCGAAGTCCACGACGGCGCTGCCACCATGGATTGGATGGAGCAGGAGCAGGAGCGCGGCATTACCATTACGTCCGCCGCGACCACGACCTTCTGGAAGGGTCGCGATGGCAAGATGCACCGCTTCAACATCATCGACACCCCCGGCCACGTCGACTTCACCATTGAAGTCGAGCGCTCGCTGCGCGTGCTCGACGGCGCCATCGCGCTGCTCGATGCCAATGCCGGTGTCGAGCCGCAGACGGAAACCGTCTGGCGCCAGGCTGACAAGTACCGCGTGCCGCGCATGATCTTCTGCAACAAGATGGACAAGATCGGCGCCGACTTCTACCGCTCGGTCGAGATGATCGGTTCGCGCCTCGGTGCACATGCCGTCGTCATGCAGCTGCCGATCGGCGCCGAGACCGAGTTCAAGGGTGTCGTCGACCTCGTCGAGATGAACGCGCTGGTCTGGCGCGACGAGACGCTGGGCGCTGCTTGGGACATCGTCGAGATCCCTGCCGACCTCAAGGCTCGTGCCGAAGAATACCGCGAGAAGATGATCGAGGCCGCCGTCGAAATGGACGAGACGGCGCTCGAGAATTACCTCGAAGGCAAGATGCCGAGCAACGACGAGATCCGTGCGCTCATCCGCAAGGGCACGATCGCGGTGAAGTTCTATCCGATGTTCTGCGGCTCGGCCTTCAAGAACAAGGGCGTGCAGCCGCTGCTCGACGCCGTCGTCGAATATCTGCCGTCGCCGGCCGATGTCCCGGCCATCAAGGGCGTCGACGCCAAGACCGACGCCGAGATCGAGCGTCATGCCGACGACAACGAGCCGCTGTCGATGCTTGCCTTCAAGATCATGAACGACCCGTTCGTCGGTTCGCTCACCTTTGCCCGCATCTATTCGGGCAAGCTCACCAAGGGCATCTCGGTCGACAACACCGTGAAAGGCAAGAAAGAGCGCATCGGCCGCATGTTGCAGATGCATGCGAATTCGCGCGCCGACGTCGAAGAGGCGTTTGCCGGCGACATCGTCGCCCTCGCTGGTCTCAAGGACACCACCACCGGCGACACGCTCAGTGATCCGCTGCATCCGGTCATCCTCGAGCGCATGGAATTCCCCGATCCGGTCATCCAGATCGCCATCGAGCCGAAGACCAAGAACGACCAGGAAAAGATGGGTCTCGCCCTTCACCGCCTGGCCGCCGAGGATCCGTCCTTCCGCGTCAAGACCGACGAGGAATCGGGCCAGACGATCATTTCCGGCATGGGCGAGCTTCACCTCGACATCATCGTCGACCGCATGCGCCGCGAGTTCAAGGTCGAGGCCAATGTCGGCGCGCCGCAGGTGGCCTACCGCGAGACGATCACCCGCAAGCACGAGCAGGACTACACGCACAAGAAGCAGACCGGCGGTACCGGCCAGTTCGCCCGCGTCAAGATACTGTTCGAGCCGAATCCGGAAAGCAGCGAATTCGAGTTCGAAACCAAGATCGTCGGCGGCGCTGTGCCGAAGGAATACATCCCCGGTGTCGAAAAGGGCATCAACAGCGTCATGACCTCGGGCCCGTTCGCCGGCTTCCCGATGATCGGCGTCAAGGCGACGCTGATTGATGGCGCCTACCACGACGTGGACTCGTCGGTTCTGGCCTTCGAAATCGCCGGCCGCGCCTGCTTCCGTGAAGCAGCGCCCAAGCTTGGCGTGCAGTTGCTCGAGCCGATCATGAAGGTCGAAGTGGTGACGCCGGAAGATTACGTCGGCAGCGTTATCGGCGACCTGAACGGCCGTCGCGGCCAGATCCAGGGCCAGGAAGCCCGTGGCGTGGCTGTGGTCATCAACGCGATGGTGCCGCTCGCCAACATGTTCAAATACGTGGACAACCTTCGCTCGATGAGCCAGGGCCGCGCAGCCTACACGATGCAGTTCGACCACTACGAGCCGGTCCCGACCGCGGTCGCCCAGGAAGTCCAGAAGAAATACGCGTAACTCGAAACGAGTTGCATCAGTAACTTAATTCAAGGCCCGCACGGGCTGGCAGGAATGGAGAGATCACATGGCAAAAGGTAAATTCGAGCGCACTAAGCCTCATGTGAACATTGGCACGATTGGTCACGTCGATCATGGCAAGACGTCGCTGA
>NZ_JAMYSZ010000051.1:0-24405 GCF_040322215.1 Mesorhizobium sp. M0184 | reverse complement strand
GTCCCGGATGGTCGCACCATACGCCGAAAATCGCTCATCTCCAGCGGGGATCGGATGGCACCGTCATGATCATACCGGTTACCAACCCGATCGAGCGCCTCAACGGCGAGATCAAGCCGCGCACCCTGGTCGTTCGCATCTTCCCCAACCCGCGGAGCTGTCTGCGGCTGGTTCGGGCATTGGCGGTGGAGATCCACGAGAACTGGCTCGAGGCGACCCGCTACCTCAACATGGATCATCTGCGCGAGCACAAGAAGGAGAGCCTGAGGGCCTTGGCCGCCTGAGCACCGTCATGTGTCCGCCGCTCCGCTAAACACGGGGGCTGCGCGGCGGACACGCCGACGTCACCGCAATGCCACGCCATTTTGCAGAACTTGACGCACACAACTGCCGGCTCCGGCGAGGTCAACAGCGGTCGCCAGTTACGGAATCCCACGCGTCCTGTCGCCTTTGTCGGGTCTGCTACACAGGGGCTTGTTTAGCCCATCTCTTGTTTTGCCTGACGCTAAGCAGCTGAAAAGCAAAAATAAAATTTTTTCTTCGACTAGATCGGCCAAATTGGCACGAGTCTTGAGACCCTTCGGTGCGAGGCGGCGAGAGCTGCCCGACCGGCATTCATGTCGCGGCAGCCGCGATGGACGGAACGAAGGAAGGAAAGCTACATGTCAGGTCTGCGTCAGATCGCCTTTTACGGCAAGGGCGGCATCGGCAAGTCCACCACCTCCCAAAATACGCTCGCCGCCCTTGTTGACCTCGGGCAGAGAATCCTCATCGTCGGCTGCGATCCCAAAGCCGACTCCACCCGCCTGATCCTGAACGCGAAGGCGCAGGATACGGTCCTGCACCTCGCGGCAGAGGAAGGTTCGGTGGAAGATCTCGAACTCGAGGACGTGCTCAAGGTCGGCTACAAAGGTATCAAATGCGTGGAGTCGGGCGGCCCCGAGCCGGGTGTGGGCTGCGCCGGCCGCGGCGTGATCACCTCGATCAACTTCCTCGAGGAGAACGGCGCCTACGACGATGTCGACTATGTCTCCTACGACGTGCTCGGGGATGTGGTGTGTGGCGGTTTCGCGATGCCGATCCGCGAGAACAAGGCCCAGGAAATCTACATCGTCATGTCCGGCGAGATGATGGCGCTCTATGCCGCCAACAACATCGCCAAGGGCATCCTGAAATACGCCCATTCGGGCGGCGTGCGGCTCGGCGGCCTGATCTGCAACGAGCGCCAAACCGATCGCGAGCTCGACCTCGCCGAAGCGCTGGCTTCCAGGCTCAATTCCAAGCTCATCCACTTCGTGCCGCGCGACAACATCGTCCAGCACGCCGAACTCAGGAAGATGTCTGTCATTCAATATGCGCCGGACTCCAAGCAGGCCGGGGAATACCGGGCGCTGGCCGAGAAGATCCATGCCAATTCGGGCCAGGGCACCATCCCCACCCCTATCACCATGGAGGAGCTCGAGGACATGCTGCTCGACTTCGGCATCATGAAGACCGACGAGCAGATGCTTGCCGAGCTTCAGGTCAAGGAAGCGGCCAAGGCGGCCGCACAGTAACGACCGCTACTGACTGGGGGCGCGACCTAACCTGGCGCGCCTTCAAAGAATGGCGCCTCGTCGGTGAGGCGTCACCCTGAACCTTGAAAGGGGTCCCATGAGCCTGGAATACGAGAATGACGGCGCCCTCCATGCGAAGCTTATCGAGGAGGTGCTGTCGCAATATCCTGACAGGGCGGCGAAGCGCCGCAAAAAGCACCTCAGCGTCGCAAAGACGGCTGGCGAGGAAGAGGGCCTTTCCGAATGCGAGGTCAAATCGAACATCAAGTCCATCCCCGGAGTGATGACGATTCGCGGCTGCGCCTATGCCGGCTCGAAAGGCGTGGTGTGGGGTCCAGTCAAGGATATGGTCCATATCTCGCACGGCCCGGTCGGCTGCGGGCAATATTCATGGTCGCAACGCCGCAACTACTACGTCGGCACGACCGGCATCGACACGTTCGTCACGATGCAGTTCACCTCCGATTTCCAGGAGAAGGACATTGTTTTCGGCGGCGACAAGAAGCTGGAACGGATCATCGACGAGATCGAGGAACTGTTTCCGCTGAACAAAGGCATGAGCGTGCAATCCGAATGTCCGATCGGCCTGATTGGCGACGACACCGAAGCGGTGTCCCGCAACAAGGCCAAGGAGCACGAAAAGACGATCGTGCCGGTGCGCTGCGAGGGCTTCCGCGGCGTCTCGCAATCACTCGGCCACCACATCGCCAACGACGCGATCCGCGACTGGGTGTTCGAGAAGAAGGACGTCGAGTTCGAGGCCGGCCCGTACGATGTCAATGTGATCGGCGACTACAACATCGGCGGCGACGCCTGGGCTTCGCGCATCCTGCTCGAGGAGATGGGCCTGCGCGTGGTCGGCAACTGGTCGGGCGACGCTACGCTGGCCGAAATAGAGCGAGCGCCAAAGGCCAAGCTCAATCTCATCCATTGCTACAGGTCGATGAACTACATCTGCCGGCATATGGAGGAAAAGTATGGCATCGACTGGATGGAGTACAATTTCTTCGGCCCCTCCCAGACCGAAGCCTCTCTGCGCAAGATAGCCAAGCATTTCGGACCGGAAATCGAGGCCAAGGCCGAGGCGGTCATCGCCAAATACCGGCCGCTGGTCGATGCCGTTATCGCCAAGTACCGGCCGCGCCTCGAAGGCAGGACGGTGATGCTCTATGTCGGCGGGCTGCGCCCCCGTCACGTCGTCACGGCATATGAGGATCTGGGCATGGTGATCGTCGGCACTGGCTACGAATTTGGCCATAACGACGATTACCAGCGCACCGGCCATTACGTGAAGAAGGGCACGCTGATCTATGACGACGTGACTGGTTACGAGCTGGAGAAGTTCATCGAGGGGATCCGTCCTGATCTCGTTGGCTCCGGCATCAAAGAGAAGTACCCGGTCCAGAAGATGGGCATACCGTTCCGTCAAATGCATTCCTGGGATTATTCAGGCCCGTATCACGGCTACGACGGCTTCGCCATCTTCGCCCGCGACATGGATCTGGCCATCAACAACCCGGTCTGGGGCCTCTACGACGCTCCCTGGAAGAAAAAAGCCGAGCCGTCGGCGGCGATCGCTGCGGAATGAAAACCCGGCCTCCCGGAAGCCGGGAGGCCGTTTAACGCCTGTGGCCCTTTGTCCACGGGAGACCTGAAACGTTTCGACGTCCCTGTGCCGCCGTATGGCGCGACCAGATGGAGAAGAGGTAACCACCCATGCCGCAGTCGGCTGAAAAAGTTCTCGACCACGCGCCCCTGTTCCGCGAGCCGGAATACAGGCAGATGCTCGCCGAGAAGAGGCTGAATTTCGAATGTCCTCACCCGGACCAGGTCGTTACCGACCAACGCGAATTCACCAAAACGTGGGAATACCGCGAAAAGAACCTTGCTCGCGAAGCGCTTGTCGTGAACCCCGCCAAGGCCTGCCAGCCGCTCGGCGCGGTGTTCGCGGCCGCGGGCTTCGAGCGAACCATGTCCTTCGTCCACGGCAGCCAGGGCTGCGTGGCGTATTACCGCTCTCACCTGTCGCGCCATTTCAAGGAGCCTGCTTCGGCGGTTTCCTCCTCGATGACCGAGGACGCGGCAGTGTTCGGCGGCCTGAAGAACATGGTCGACGGGCTCGCCAACACGTACCAACTCTACGACCCGAAGATGATCGCCGTCTCGACCACTTGTATGGCGGAGGTCATTGGCGACGACCTGCACAGCTTCATCGAGAACGCCAAGGACGAAGGCTCGGTCCCGCGCGACTTCGACGTGCCCTTCGCTCACACGCCGGCCTTCGTCGGTAGCCATGTCGACGGCTACGACGTTACGGTCAAGGGCATTTTGGAGCATTTCTGGAAAGGCGAGGAGCGCACGGAAGCCGAGGGGACCATCAACGTCATTCCGGGTTTCGACGGCTTCTGTGTTGGCAACAACCGGGAACTCAAGCGCCTGCTCGATCTGATAGGCGTGTCCTATACCTTCATCCAAGACGCCTCTGACCAGTTCGACACGCCGTCGGACGGCGAATACCGCATGTACGACGGCGGCACGAAGATCGAAGACGCGAGAAAGGCACTCAACGCCGAGGCGACACTTTCGCTACAGCATTACAACACCCGAAAAACACTGGAGTATTGCGAGGGGGTAGGGCAGGCGACTGCCTCGTTCCATTACCCGCTCGGAGTCCAAGCGACCGACGACTTCCTGATGGAGGTCTCCGCGATTTCCGGCAAGCAAATCCCCGAGTCGATCCGCCTGGAGCGCGGCCGACTTGTTGACGCCATGGCGGACAGCCAATCCTGGCTGCACGGTAAGAAATACGCCATCTACGGCGATCCAGACTTTGTCTATGGCATGGCCCGCTTCATCATGGAGACGGGCGGCGAGCCGACCCATTGCCTCGCCACCAACGGCACCTCGGCGTGGGAAGCGGAGTTGAAGGAACTGCTTGCATCATCGCCCTTCGGCAAGGATGCTCAAGTCTGGGCGGGCAAGGACCTCTGGGCGATGCGCTCGCTGCTCTTCACCGAGCCGGTGGACCTGCTGATCGGCAACTCCTATGGCAAGTATCTGGAGCGCGACACCGGCACGCCGCTGATCCGGCTGACATTTCCGATCTTCGACCGCCACCATCACCATCGGTTTGCGCTTATGGGCTACCAAGGCGGGTTGCGCGTCCTGACGACGATCCTCGACAAGATCTTCGACAAGCTCGATCGCGAGACAAGCGAGACGGGCGTGACGGACTATTCGTATGACCTCACCCGCTAAGGGTGACGGCCGGCTCTTCCGTGAGGCCGGTCCTCTTCCCGAGGGACTTTGGAGACCGACGCAATGTCCTCGCTCAGAGCCAAAATGCAGGATGTCTTCAACGAGCCCGCCTGCGAGCAGAACCGCGGCAAGGATGCCAAAGCGCGCAAGGAGGGCTGTTCGAAGCCACTGACCCCCGGGGCGGCGGCCGGCGGCTGTGCCTTCGATGGCGCCAAGATCGTGCTGCAGCCGATCACCGACGTCGCGCACCTGGTCCATGCGCCGCTCGCCTGCGAGGGCAATTCCTGGGACAACCGCGGTGCGGCTTCGTCCGGGCCAACGCTGTGGCGCACGAGCTTCACGACCGACCTCACCGAACTCGACGTGGTGATGGGGCAGGGCGAGCGGAAGCTTTTCAAGGCGATCCGCGAGATCAAGGAAGCGTATGGGCCGCCGGCGATCTTCGTCTATCCGACCTGTGTTGCGGCGCTGATCGGCGACGACATCGAGGCCGTCTGCAAGCGCGCGGCGGAAAAGTTCGGCCTACCGGTGGTGCCGGTCAATGCGCCGGGCTTCGTCGGCTCCAAGAATCTCGGCAACAAGCTTGCCGGCGAGGCGTTGCTCGAGCATGTCATCGGCACGGTGGAGCCCGACGATGCCGGCCCTTACGACATCAACATTCTTGGCGAATTCAACCTCTCGGGCGAATTTTGGCTGGTGAAGCCGCTCCTTGATCGGCTCGGGATCCGGGTGCGCGCCTGCATTCCGGGCGACGCGCGTTACTTCGACATTGCCTGCGCGCACCGCGCCCGGGCGGCTATGATGGTGTGCTCGACCGCGCTGATCAATCTCGCCCGCAAGATGGAGCAGCGCTGGGACATCCCGTTTTTCGAGGGCTCCTTCTACGGCATCACCGACACCTCGGAAGCGCTCCGACAGATATCTAAGCTGCTCGTGAAGAAGGGTGCCGATCCGGAGATCCTCGACCGCACGGAGGCCTTGATTGCAGAGGAGGAGGCGATTGCCTGGAAGAAGCTCGCGGCCTACCGGCCGAGGCTCGAAGGCAAGCGCGTGCTGCTCAACACCGGCGGTGTGAAGTCCTGGTCGGTCGGCCATGCGCTGATGGAGATCGGCATCGAGATCGTCGGCACCTCTGTCAAAAAGTCGACGGTCGAAGACAAGGAGCGCATCAAGCAGATACTCAAGGACGAGAACCACATGTTCGAGCAGATGGCGCCGCGCGAACTTTACACCATGCTCTCGGAACACAAGGCCGATATCATGCTGTCGGGCGGGCGCACGCAATTCATCGCGCTGAAGGCCAAGACACCCTGGCTCGATATCAACCAGGAGCGCCAACACCCTTACGCCGGCTATGACGGCATGGTGGAACTCGTACGTCAGATCGACCTCGCCATTCATAACCCGATCTGGCGCCAGGTGCGGGAACCGGCACCATGGGATTGCCGCCCCGCGATGAAGGACGAACTGCCGAGCACAAAGAGCGAGACCGCGACCGTCCAGGCTTTCAAGAAATTCGCCGGCACGACGGCCGACGATTTCGGCGAGTGTTGAGGAAAGCCGATGGTCCGTATCCTTCCCCAGTCCAAAGCGGCGGCGGTCAATCCGCTGAAGTCATCGCAGCCGTTGGGTGCCGCCTTCGCCTTCCTTGGGGTCGACGGCGCGATGCCGTTGTTCCACGGCAGCCAGGGGTGCACCAGCTTCGCGCTCGTGCTCTTCGTGCGGCATTTCAAGGAAGCCATCCCCTTGCAGACGACGGCGATGGACGAGGTGGCGACGA
Organism: Mesorhizobium sp. M0184; assembly: GCF_040322215.1. Lineage (NCBI taxonomy): Bacteria > Pseudomonadati > Pseudomonadota > Alphaproteobacteria > Hyphomicrobiales > Phyllobacteriaceae > Mesorhizobium > Mesorhizobium sp. M0184. The sequence goes on along the minus strand of NZ_JAMYSZ010000051.1, from coordinate 17,811 downwards.
TCCTCGGCGGGGCAGACCATCTGGAAGACGCGATCCTCAATCTCAAGGCCCGCACAAAGCCAACGCTGATCGGGGTCTGCACCACGGCGCTGGTGGAAACCCGGGGCGAAGACTGCGCAGGCGATATCGCCAATATCAGGCTGAAGCGCAGGGAAGAACTCGCGGGTACGGAGGTGGTGCTAGCCAACACACCGGATTTCGACGGCGCGATCGAAGAGGGCTGGGCCAAGGCTGTCACCGCGATGATCGAAAGGATTACGCGGCCCGGCGATCAGGCGCGGCAATCGAAGAAGATCGTGATCCTGCCTGGCTGGAACCTCACTGTGGCTGATATCGAGCATTTGCGTGAGATGATTGAAAGCTTTGGACTTAAGCCGGTGATTCTGCCGGACGTCTCCGGCTCGCTCGACGGTACGGTGCCCGACCGCTGGATCACGACCACCTACGGCGGCACCACCGTCGAGGATATCCGCGAGCTTGGCACGGCCGAGCAATGCGTCGTCATCGGTGAGCATATGCGCCGCCCGGCCGAGCTGCTTCAGAGGTTGACCGGCGTGCCTTACGTGCTGTTCCGGTCGCTGACTGGATTGAAGGACGCCGACCGGTTCGTCTCTCTGCTATCTACGGTTTCGGGCGCGGCGGCGCCGGCTGGGGTGCGCCGTCGCCGGGCGCAGTTGCAGGACGCGTTGCTCGATGGACATTTCCACTTTGGAGGCAAGAAAATTGCGATCGCTGCTGAACCAGACCAACTCCACCAACTCGCGAGCTTCTTCATCGGCATGGGCTCCGAAATCGCGGCGGCGGTCACCACGACCGACATGTCGAAAATTTTGGAGGAAGTACCGGCGCAGTCGGTTCAAATCGGCGATCTCGGCGATTTGGAAGTTCTTGGCGCCGGCGCTGATCTTCTCGTCACCCATTCCCACGGCCGCCAGGCGGCGCAGCGCCTCGGCATTCCGCTCATGCGGGTCGGCTTCCCGATCTTCGACCGGCTCGGCAGCCAGCACAAGCTCACAATCCTCTACCAGGGGACCCGCGACCTGATCTTCGAAGTTGCCAACATTTTTGAAGCCAACCGGCACGCGCCGACGCCTGAGGCGCTTGATCCACTCCGTAAGCGAGAAATGCCAGATGAGCTCCGTTCGTCGCCTCTCGCTCGTCACTGACGAGGTTCACGCACCGACGCCGAAACGCCAAGCCGGCGCATTGCGCGTGGCGATCGCCACGCAGGACATGAAGAACCTCAACGCCCATTTCGGGTCGGCCAGGCGCTTTGCTGTCTACGACGTGATGCGCGAGGAGTGGAATCTCGTCGAAGCCGTGGCCTTCGATGACGTTTCCGACGAGAGCGGGAAGCATCGGACTGAGGGCGATGACCGCATCACCCCGAAGGTGGAGGCGCTGAAGGGATGTCATCTCCTGTTTTGTCTGGCGATCGGCGGACCTTCGGCAGCCAAGGTTGTTTCGGCAAAAATTCATCCGATCAAAGTGCCGCAGCCCCAAACCATCCAAGAGGTGCTGTTGCGCACGCAGATGATGCTCAGGACGTGTCCTCCCCCTTGGCTGCGCAAAGTGCTGGCGCAGGCAGGTGTCGCCGAACAGAACCCGTCCTTCGAGGACGAGGACTGAAATGAGGAGTGGGCGAAATGTCAGACGCCGTGGTTAGCCCTGCTGTCGCCGAAGACGAGGCGGCCCTTGCCACCCCGTTCGTCAAATGTCTCGTGCGGCTGGTCCGGGCTCATGATTCCCACGGGTCTTGGGAAGGCAAATCGGACGCCGAGCTGCTGGGCGACTTCATCATCACCAGGGAACAGCGCCGTGCGATCCCGATCATCGGCGATCCCGATCCGGACGTGCTGTGGAGGCTCGACATATTTTACACCGCCGTCGGACTTGCGATCGAGGAGCGCTCCGGCCTGATGGCATCGCCGATGATGGAGATGAGCCATGAGGGCTTTGGGCGCGTGCTTTTCACAGCCGGGCGGTTGGTCGTTCTGTCGAAGACCCTGCGCGACGTCCACCGGTTCGGCTTCGAGACGTTCCGGAAACTCGCCGCGGCCGGTACCAAACTGGCCGGCGATGCGACCGCAGCCATTGAGGCTCATCCCGAGGTGGCGCGGGCGTGATGGAACCGATTTTCGATCAAGGGGATCATGTCAGGCCTTGAGGACATGCGATGGCCAGCCCTCTCAATGGAGGCGGTCGAGGCCGATGTGGTTCTTGGGGTAGCGCTGATGAAGCCACTGGTCCTGATCTGTTCGCAAGATGCTGAGTTGTATCTGTTCCTCAGCCACATTCTGGGAGTGGACGGCTTCACGAGTGAGCCGGCAGGCGGCGTGAAGGAAGCACTTGCATTGGCCGATGAACGGGAGCTCCAGGCGGTAGTGCTGGACTGCGGGCCGGCAAGCGCGACAGGCTCCACAATCTGCGCCCGGCTCAAGGGGGAGCCCCGGACCGGCGGCCTGCCCGTAATTGCGCTCATCGCGCCCGGCGCCGAGAACCAGCACCTCGATCTCTTGAAGGCTGGTATTGACGAGAGCTTTGTGCGGCCCTTCGCGCCGGCCAAGCTGCTTGACTGTCTACGGATGAAGCTGGCACTGCCAAAGCCGGGTTCGAACGGGATTGAAAACGGCGGCTGGATCTCTTGTGGCGACCTTGAGATAAGGCTCGATGCCCACCGCGTTCGGGGTAATGGCCACGAAGTCCACCTTGGGCCGATCGAGTTCAACCTGCTGCGGCTTTTGCTTGAGACTCCCGGCAAGGTCTTCACCAGAGACGAGCTGATCAGCGCGGCCTGGCCGGCCAATATCCATGTCGGTGTACGCACCGTGGATGTCCATATCAGCCGGCTCAGAAGGGCTCTGAAGGCGGCCTCCCCCTCCAGCGTCATTCGTACCGTCAGGTCGGCCGGCTACTCGCTCGAGTGGCCGGACGGCTGAATTGATAACCGATGTGGTGCCACTCCGCATTTCCGCCGTGCTGAGGGCAAGTCTTGCGGCTTCGAAACGCGCCGGCAGGTACGACATATTCGGAAAGAAGCAGTCAAATGGCTTTCAGAAGCGTACTCAGTGTGACGGGAGCTGACCACTCCGATCAGGACGTCAGAACAGCTGCGAGCTTGTGTGCCGAGGTCGGCGCACATTTGTCCGTCCTGATTATGTCGCCTCTGCCGGTAGCTATGTCGTCTCGGCAGCTAGGCGATGGCATCCCCGAGTGGCCTAGACAACGCGCACACGCCATTGCCGCACTGGAAAAACGGTACAGACAAATCGAGAGATTTTCACAGGATGTAGCCAGCCTGGAAAAAACATCCAGGGAAATTCACAAGCTGCTGAGAGCCACGTGGCGGTGCTATGATGTCGATATTGCCAACTGCGATCAGGCCAGCGTCGGTGACGCGGTGCGACAGCGGGCGCTCTGCAACGACCTGACAATCGTCGGCCCCGCACTTCTCAACGACATTAACCTCGGACCCCTTGTTATCAACGGCAGCCTGTTCGATACCGGAAAGCCGGTGCTTGTCGTGCCGGAGGGCGCTGAGGCGACTCTGTCGCCACAGCGCGTGCTGGTCGGCTGGGATTCGCGGGCCGAGGCGTCCCGCGCGGTTCGGGAAGCGCTGGATCTGCTATCCGCCGCTGAGGAAGTTCGTGTCGCCCTCGTCGATCCTGTGCCGACCTGGACCGGAAGCGGCGCCGAGCCGGGAGCCGACGTCGCTGCCTATCTCACTCGGCACGGTGCTCGGGTGTCGGTTGACCTGCTGCCGAGTGCCGGCAAACCGGTGGCCACGGTGCTCGCGCAGCACGCAATCGACACGTCTGCCGACGTGATAGTCATGGGCGCTTACGGCAGCCGCCGGCTGCGCGAGCGGCTCTTCGGTGGCGTGACGAGATGGATAGTTGGGAAGCCGTCATTGCCGTTGTTTTTGGCTCGCTGACGGGTTCCAAAGCAGCACCGACGCTGTCCGAAGCTCTACTCCCCTGGGTCACCTATCCCGATGCCAAGTTAGAGAAAGGTCGCGGCAAGCGCGCCCAGTTTCGCGCGCCTCCTGGAGCCAATCTGCAATCGCCGTCGCCGAGAACATCGCGGACGTCTCGCGTTCGGGGTTCTGCTCGCCCGAGATGATCCATAACGCGGAGACCAACACCGGGCAGAGATATGGGCAGTCCTCAATGCAGTGAAGATCACGGCTCGCAGGTCGGCGTCAGGTCAAAGAGGGTCGTTCAGGGCGGCAGGCCGAGTTCCGATCCGTAGCGGCATCGTACGGGCGGTATCATGATCTCTCCTGACTACTGGCCGGGAGCTGAACAACGCGATGACCGGGCCGAGGCCGACGCCCCTCAATTTCGAGTCGGGACGGTCGGGCTCTTGCCGGGTTCGGCAGGAATCGATCGTATCAATCACATTGTCGTGTGGGATGGTAGCCGGGTTAGCGGCGAGGACGGCCGCGTCTTCAGTGTTTTCAGTCGGTCCGGCCGAACCCGCGTGACGACCGAGCGGGCTTTGGGGCTGGTCAAATTCCGACAACGCTCAATTCGAACCAGGCGGTCCCTGTAGCGCCTGAGCACAGGGAACACAGAAAATGTCGGCACAAAGCAGAATGCCGGAGAGTTCAACGGCCGGCACATGCCAGCACTCGGCTTGGCGTTTTTCGCCACGACATTATCGCGATCTGGCGATGGCGGTATTGGCGAGCTACAGCTGGACCGGCTTCGGTCGTGAAGAACTCCCATGACGCCAGCTAGGAATTCAATCGCAACGCGCAAGAGGGCAGGGCGCAGGCGGCGCTCGGTCGGGATGGAGCGCCTCCCTGCAATCGCAAATGGCGAGATCCGCTACCGCCTGAAGGACTGGAACGGCAAAACGCTCAAGCCGGTGGCGTGAAGCGGACGATGGTGACGGGCCTGACGATAGCCAACGCTGTCATGATGTCCATCAGCCTCGTCCCTCGGCCCGAATGCATATTGAGTCGTCCGGGCCACGCTTTTCTGCCGACGCGAAGCGCTTGATGTTTGTCCAAAACGTGACAGGGGCAGAACATGTCGGCTTCAATACAACCGGCCATCTTGGCATTTGGAGTGTTTTTCTAGTGTAATCATGCGTTTAGTGCGCGCTTAGCGCGTTGGCACGGCCTTTGCGAATTGAGCTTCAGCAACACGGAGTGAAGGCTGACTGCACGCAGATGCGCAAGACGAGCGATGCTCTCCCTTCCTTGAACCCTCGTGCCCCGTCTCAAAGGGGGAACAAGCTCGCGCATAGGTCACGCAACCTTTGGCAACAGCTTTGGAGAGCAACATGGTATTGCAGATGGGGTCACCGGCTCCTTCGATCAAAGTGGAGGACTGGCTGCGTGGCGAGCCCCTTGCGACCTTCCAGCCCGGCAAAGTCTATATCCTCGAATTTTGGGCAACTTGGTGCGAACTATGCATGGCGGAGATGCTCGATCTGATGCGGCTCCAGGAAAAATACAAGGACGGCGGACTTGAGGTCGTCGGCGTCGCGGCTGATGAAGACGCTCCAACGGCCGTTGAGGCTCGAACCAAGTTGGACGCGTGGTTGACCGAAAAGTGCTCGCATCTGAACTATCGGATCGCGTTCGACTACACAGGCGAAATGAAGAAGCTTTGGAGGGACCCCAGCTTTTCTGTCGGGATTCCGACTTCGTTCGTGGTCGACCGAGACGGCCATATCGCCTTTATTGGTCATCCGGGGCAACTCGATGAGATTTTGCCGAAAGTGCTCAACGGCAGCTGGCGCACCAGCGATAAAGCTAAAGCCGCCGATACGGAGCGGATCGCCAGAAGCGAATCCATGGCGCGTGAACAAGCGTTGAAGAAGCCGATCGATGACAGATTCTGGGCGGCGGTGAAGTTAGAAGATTGGAAGACGGCGCTCTGGGCGATCGAAGAGGGCATCGCCTTGATGCCGGACGACATCAATTTCCGCCTGGCTCATGCGCATCTGTTGCTTCACAAAATTCAAGACATGTGGACCGGGTTGCCCGTGATGCGCCAATTGGTTCGCGACGCGATCGAGAAAAACTCCGAGGACTGGATGGTTTCGGCGCTAGACCAACTTTTTCATCCGGCCAATGACCATTCGCGCCTTCCCCCTGCTGAGCGCTTCGCGATGGGCAAGGAGCTGTCCGAACACATCCTGGCGCTGAATCCCCCGCAAGGCGACAGCCCTAAGTTCCGGTCCTATCCCGCCGTCGCCCGGTACTATCACGAGAACGGCAACAATGATCGCGCGATCGAGTTGGTCGAATTGGCACTGACGTCGCTGGACGGTCCGGAGCCTATCCGGGCCGAATTGAAAGAGCAGCATCTGCCGGATTTGCTGCAGGCCCTCGCCAAGTACAGGGTTGGAAAGGTTTGTTGCGGCGCTTTCTTTGCGGCTCCGCAAAACAATTTCCCGAAGGTGGCAAAGCGCGGTCGGCCGAGGAGGAAAGATAAAAAAGGGTAATTGGTCGAAATGGCTTACTGGCCAATTCGTGCATTTCCCTGGCGTGACCGCAGCAAGGAGGGTCCATGCAGCACTTGGTCGATCGTTTGCAGCAGGATCGAGGCTCGAATCTTCATGGCCCCCGGCCGCATTGCGGCGGAAATGATGTTCGACGCGAATTCGGGTGGAAGACTTCGCAGTCGAGGACGCGTCCAAGGTCGGCCAGAGGGACATCAATTGCGTGGAATCAGCCGCGCCGAGCCGGGCGTCGGCGGCGCAAGGGTGCCCGAAGTAGGCGTCCCAAAAAACAGACATCGCGCTTCGAGGAAGAGGACTGAAATGAGGAGAAGGCGAGATGTCTGATGCCGCGGTCAGCCCGGCTGTCAACGAGGACGAGGCGGCCCTTGCCATGCCTTTGGCGGCTGATCCGTGCTCAAGACTCCTACGGCTCGTGCGAAAGGCAAATCGGACTCCTCTGGCCGACTTCATCGTCACCAGAAAACAGCGCCGTGCGATCCCCCTCATCGGCGATCCCGATCCGGACCTGCTGTGGAGGCTCGATATGTTCGTACACGGCCGTCGGGCTTAGGATCGAGGAGCGCTCCGGCCTGATGACATCGCCAACGATGGAGATGAAACCCATGGGGGCTTCGAACGATTGCTTTTCACGGCCGGGCGGTTGGTCGCTCTGTCGAGACATCCACCGGTTCGGCTTCGAGACGTTCAGGAAGCTCGCGGAGGCCGATACGAAACTGGTCGACAATGCGACTGCACCCATCGAAGCCTATCCCGACGTGGCACGGGCGTGAAGAAACCGATTTCGAGGAAGGATTTATGTCAAAGCTAGATGAGATGGGGCAGAAAGTCCGAAAGCTTCAGCTGCGCGCGGCAGTTGCCAAGATGAAATTGCGCGGCCTTGCAGAGGATCTCCCGGAAAAATGGACGGAGATAGAGGAACTTGCCGAGGAAACGTCGGCCGTTTTTGCCGAGTTGGATGGTGCCAAGAGAGAGCTCGCTGCAATGAAGAAGTTACGATGAGGAGCACATTCACCACTCGCGACGGCTCCGGATGGATGCCGGAATATCTCACCGCTATAGACGGCACGACCTGCATCGGCTGCGGCCGCTGTTTCAAAGTCTGCTCTCGCAAGGTCATGCATCTTTACGGCGTCGATGACGCGGGTGAAATCCTCGGCGCCTGCGACGACGAGGACGATGATTTCGACGGCGAGCTCAATCGCATGATCATGGTCGTCGATCATGCCGGCCGTTGCATTGGCTGCGGAGCCTGCGCCCGCGTCTGCCCGAAGAACTGCCAGACCCATGTTGCGGCCGACCAGGTCGCAGCATGATCTGAGGAGACAAAACAGGAGAAAGGTGTTGCCCTTTAGAATCTTTTGTCTTGTCCTGGGGCTGGTGCTGTGCAGCACCGCTTTGACCGTCTACTTCGCTTCTCATTCCATCGGCACAGTAGTCGTCACGACGCTGGCTTGTTCGCTGCTCCTTCAAATGGCGTATTTCGCAAGCGTGCTCTTTCTGATCTGTCGGTCTGGCTGCGATAGCCGATCTGGCCAAAGGGCTGAGCATTTCGCCAGTTGCAAGAAAGTTGGATCCGAGCCGCCAGACCTTGATGAGGTGACGAATAAATCCGCAGACTTGCTCCAGCGCGATCATGCCGGCCATATCGCTAGTGCTGCCTTGAGGCGCCATGACAAAGTCAGTTCTCAAGATAGCGCCTTTTTGGACCAACTATAAATATCGAGCAGGTTTAGAAGGAATACTGTGATACGCGCTCTTTACTCGCTGCACCACCGACAGCGGGAGCAGATCCGCGGTGGCGGCCCGCAGTAGACTCTTCTCGCGCCCGTCGAAAGTCTTGTGGGCCCATAGGGTACCGAACACGTACTCAACAAGCCGGTGGTCGCAGAAAGGGACCCGCACCTCGAGACCCAAAGCCATGCTCATGCGGTCCTTGCGGTCGACCAGCGTCGGCAGGTGACGCGTGAGAAAGAGGTAGCAGACCTCGCGCATACGATGCTCGTGCGGATCGGCCGAGGCCGGCCCGGTCAGGGCGGGTACTTCCGCAAGTGCCCTGCGGTAATGCTCGTCGAGGTAGCCGGGGAGGTCGAGTTTTTCGACCAGTCCGGGGTCTAGCGACCGCCGTACGAGATCGTTGCTGTCTTCGATCCAGGGAAACGTGTCGCGCTGAACGTTCGCGGGATCGTGGAAAGCCAGTAGCCGCCGAAAAGCTCGTCGGCCGACTCCCTAGACAGGGCCACCGTCGAGTGTTGCCGGATGGCCCGGAACAGCAGGTAGAGCGAGATATCTAGTGGATTGATCGAGACAAAAGAGTCCGATTTTGGATTCTAATTTTTGCGGGAGCATGCGACTATGACGCATGCGCAAAGGTATTACATTTGAGGTTCCGCGGCGGATCGAGTTCGTCTCAATGCAATCGTTTCGGCGGGCAGTTCGCCTCAAAAGCATGTGTGGCGGGCGAAGATCATCTTGATGATCGACGAGGGTCTGGGAACCGTCGCGATCATGGAGGCGACGGCCAAGTCGAAGACCTGCGTCTGCGTTGGCAGGGACGCTTCATGGCCGAAGGTGTAGACGGTCTTTTGCGCGACAAGAGCCGGCCGCCCGGCACGGCGCCGCTTGAGGTTGACCTTGTCGCCCGGGTGGTCGCTCTGACTCTGGAAACGCCCAGGCAGGAGGCCACGCACCTGGACCGTTCGTGCGATGGCAAAGGCCATTGGGATCGCGGCGTCTTCGGTCGTCAAGATCTGGCACGAGCATGGCCTTGCGCCGCACCGCTGGCGCAAACTGTCGAATGACAAGGCTTTTGCTGAGAAACTGCACGACGTCGTCGGGCTCTATGTGTCGCCGCCGGCCCATGCCATTGTCCTTTCCGTCGATGAAAAGAGCCAGATCCAGGCGCTCGACCGGACGCAGCCAGGACTTCCTTTGAAGAAGGGCCGCAGCGGCACGATGACGCATGATTACAAGCGCCATGGCACCACGACACTCTTCGCTGCCCTGAATGTTCTCGACGGCTCCGTCATTGGCCGCAACATGCAGCGTCAACGGCATCAGGAGTTCCTCCGCTTCCTCAACGCAATCGAGGCTCGGTTGCCCAAGGATAAGGCGGTTCACGTCATCGTGGATAACTATGCGACGCACAAACAGCCGAAGGTCCGGGCCTGGTTGGCGCGGCACCCAAGCTGGACATTCCACTTCGTTCCGACATCGTGTTCCTGGTTGAACGCCGTCGAGGGCTTCTTCGCAAAGCTCGCACGGCTGAAAAATGGTGTCTTTCATCCCATCGTTGATCTTCAGGCAGCCATCAACCGCTTTATCAAGGAGCACAATGAAGAGCCAAAGCCGTTCATGTGGAAAGCAGACCCTGAGCAACATCATCGCAGCCGTCAGACGTGGGCACCAAATCTTGGAATCAATGCTCTAGATTGCCTAAGGTCAACGGTAGGTCGCGGGCATGGAGAGTGGCAGCCCGCACGTTCGGGTCCACGAGTTCGTGCGCGGACAACGTGATGTCCGTGCGGTCGGTGCCAACTTTTTTTCGCAACCACCTGCACGTACGGCCCATCGGTGTGGGGCGCCACGGGCCGGGGATAAGGTTCTCAGTGTAGCCGACGAAGTCGACGGCGAAGGACCGGATCCGTTCGTCGCCGAAGCGCGCGGCCAGTGCGGTCATGGCTGAGGAATCAAGCCCGCCCGACAACAATGTGCACAGCGGCACGTCGGCGATGAGCTGCCGCTGGATCGTGTCCTCGAGCAACTCGCGGACGCGTCGAACGGTGGTAGGCACGTCGTCGGTGTGCCCACTGTCGCTGAGATGCCAGTAGCTCATCTCCTTGATGCCGTCGCGGGTCACACGGACGATGTGGCCGGGCCGTACCTCACGCATGCCGCGGAACACGGTGCTGTCCGGGTCGGGGATGGAGCATAGGGTGCGGCGAAGCCCGTCGGCGTCCATAGGTTCGACGAGATTATTGGCGAGGACCGCCTGTGGCTCGGAGCCGAATAACACTGCATGCTCGGTGGGGTAGTAGTAAAGCGGCTTGATGCCGAGCCGGTCGCGTATGAGAAGCAGTTCGCGCTTGGCAGTGTCCCAGAGTGCGTAGGCAAACATCCCGTTGAGTTCGCTGACGGCGCTGCGGGGGTCGCGGTGGCCCCACTCGTGGTGGGCGCGCAGCACCACCTCGGTGTCACTACTCGTGTCGAACCCGTTGGCCCAGGGCGGCAAGTCGTTGACGCAGCTCGCGGTAGTTGTAAGTCTCGCCGCTATAGACGAGCACCAACGCCGGTCGTCCGTCTTCCTGGTGCGTCATCGGCTGGCGACCGCCCTGGATATCGATGATCGCCAGGCGGCGGTGTCCCAGTGCCTGTCGTCGGGCGATGAATATTCCCTGATTGTGGGCACCGAAAATTCCCTAGTTGGCGTGCTGCCGCCAGTTCTGCGGCTTTCGCCCCGGTGTCGATAGTCCGTCCCGACCTTTGCGGGATGGGAGCGGCGCTGGTGGTCCAACTTGGAGAACTTCTGATGACATTGGATCTACACTGTCAGGGCATGTCCGTGACTGCAGTCGCCCGGCGTGTCAAGCGAAGTGAGGATTTGACCCCTCCTATTGCCTCAGCGAGAAATGTTACCGAGCGCGATGGGGCCGACATGGCCCCAATCTTCCTCCGTCGCGGCGGAGGGAGATAGGGGGCCAGCTCTTCATCCAACCGCCATCGAGGATGATCAGTCCAGCCATCTCGATGCGCCAGGCCTTCCAGACCAAGTTTTCAGGCGACGCCTTGATTTCGTGCTCAGCGAGTTTTCGCCAGTCCCCGTAGGCTGCGCGGTTGGCCATGTCCTACCCTTAATCAAATTCCATAATCAGTTCATCGACGGCCATATTCATGGCGGCAGTCGCGACGATGTGCTTCACCGTGCCCTTGCGTTCAGCGCGCAGCACGTCCTCCATTTTCATCGCTTCCACCGTTGCAAGAATCTGGCCAGCCTCGACCGGCTCTCCCTCGGAAACGGCAATCGTGGTGACTACACCGGGCATCGGGCAATCAGCAGCTTGGAGGTGTCCGGTGGCTGCTTCTTCGGCATCAACCGCGCCAGTTCGGCGATAGGTGGGCTGCGTACATGGGCGACAACATCCATGCCTCACCAGCGCAGTCGGTAGCCCGTTGCCCGTGACGTTTTGATCGACGTGCTGTCTGCGCCAATTTGAAAGTGCGCGATTGGCCTTCCGGGCAGCCAGTCGCTTGCCAGCACCGAGCCGTCATCGAATGACACCGCGGTTGCGTGTTCCTGATTGCACACGGCCACCGGAAAGGGATCGTTGCCAAGCATGACGATCCAATCGCTGGAGACTTTGCGACGATGATTGTCCATCGCCCCGGAGATCAGGAGATTACGGTGCTGGAGTTCCAGTTGATGTGTGTCGCGACTGCCGCGAGCTTCCGCTCATCACCATCTGTTGGGATCACACCGGCGAAGCCGTCCGGGAACTCCTCGGCGATGAAGGCTTTGCTCAGTCGCCCCTCTCTAAAGCGCGGACGGTCCATGACAGCGGAGAGAAACGGCAGGTTGTTGCCGATGCCTTCCACTTCGAAATCATCCAGCGCCACGCCCATGGCGTTGATTGCACCCAGCCGGTCCGGTGCCCAGGCGCAGAGCTTGGCGATCATCGGATCGTAGTGCATCGAGGATCCGAACCCTCGACCACGCCGGTATCGTTGCGGATGAGTGAACCACCCGCACCTGGACCGTCGGTGGGAGCCGGTAACGTGTCAGACGACCGATCGAAGGCAGGGAGTTGCGATAGGGGTCTTCGGCATAGAGCCGGCTTTCGATCGCCCAGCGTTCAGCCTCACGATCCGCTTGCGTGAGGAATGCGGCATGATCACCTCATCGATGAAGCCGCGCTCGGCGGCAATGAAGGGGTTGGTGAAACGCTGCTCGTATTCCTTGGCACGAGCGGCAAGCGTCTCGGGATGGCCGAGTTCAGACCGGTAGAGGATCTCGGCAGCGCCCCTTTGCGCCCATCACCGCGATTTCGGCGGTCGGCCAGGCGTGGTTGATGTCCGCGCCGATATGTTTCGAACCCATCGACGCCAAGCCATGGCCGCCTGGGAAGCCGTGAGTGCACGGCCTCCCTGGAAAGCGCGGTGTCGGCCTCACGCGGCCACATTTCAAACAACTGACAACGCCTCAGCGACACTACCAGACCAACACCACGTTCAGGCAATGGACTGGAGCGTCATCCGGCAGAGCGTAGTGATATCGTATACAGGCAGCCCTACCATGCGTCGGACCGTCGGTGTTGCCGGTGGGAATAACGTGCATGAAAACAGAAGGGCCGAGATTTCGGGATTTGCGGAGCGGAGGCGCGCGACGCAAGCAGCAATCTCACTTTCCATATCGGCAACCTCAGTCGGTTGTGGAGGGCACATCGTTTCGTTCCGCATCAACTTGCCGCCTTCGACGCCACCGATGACGATCCGCGAACGATCGGCAGGGTCGCTAAGGGGAAGCCAATCCTCTCCAAAACTTCGCGAATCAAAGGTTAGGACAGCCAGTTTTGCCGCAGGCGGCAGTTGGCGGAGCAGCATCGGGGTCAGAAGCAGACTCGATGTCACCACGGGGACATCTACTGCGGCTGCTAGCGCCGCCTGATGCCGAATAGCAGCGCCACAATACGAGCTGATCGCGACCGCGCCTCTCTCGACCAGCCGTTGAGCTGCTGCCACGTATGCCTGCTCGAGCGCAGGGTCGCCGCGCACCACCAGGTCCGCCCAAGCTCCTTCGACGGTTTCCGTTATCACAGGCAAGTCGAAACTTGCCGATCTTAACATTGAGCCCTTCGGCGGCGGTGGCGAAGTTACACCTGGCGGCAAACCAGATTCGAGGTCTAGAATTCCAAGATACTTTCCGGTCTGCGACGCCATTTCGCCTCCAAAGACTTAAAGAAGAGTTCGACAAAGAGCAGCGACGTGCTTCGTGTCGAGAGACAACTTACAATTTGGTGTGGGCTATGACCCGTTTGTCGATCGGCCAGCCGCGTCGCCCGCGACGCGCCGGCCGATGACCTTGGTGTTGAGAGCAACACCTGCAAAGGTCATTTAAGCTTCGTTGAACCACCACCGTTCTGCGCAGCGGAACCCGTCCAAATCCCAATTGGTCGCAAGCTTGCCGTGACCAACCTTCCTCGATAAAGCATTGACGTAGTTGGCGAAGACAGGAACAACAGTCCCACCGTCATCCCTAACCAGGCCCTGCATTTCCGTATACATCTCTAGGCGCTTGTTATCGTCAAGTTCGGAACGGGCGGCTGACAGAAGTTCGTTAAAGCGAGGATTCTTCCAGCGAGTCTCGTTCCAATCCGCGCCAGCGGCATACGCTTGGGAGAACATCCAGTCCGCGGTTGGCCGACCACCCCAATAGGAAGTGATCCAAGGTTTCTTGAACCAGACTTTGTCCCAGTAACCGTCCGGCGCTTCACGTATGATATCGATGGTGATGCCGGCCTTGGCCGCGTTCTGCTGATAGAGGACTGCGGCGTCTACGGCTCCCAAGAATGCGGCGTCGGACGTATGCAGGCTCACTTTCAGATCCGATTGACCTGCTTTCTTGAGATGGAATTTTGCCTTGTCCGGATCATATTCGCGCTGCGGCAGATCCTTCGCAAAGAACCGATTTGTAGCAGCAATAGGGTGGTCATTTCCCAACTGCCCGTGCCCGTTTAACACTGTGTCGAGCAATTGCTTCCGATCAATCGCGTATTTCAAAGCCAGGCGGACATCAACATTGTCGAATGGAGGCACGTCTACCAACATCGGCATCGCGTAGTGCTGGGTTCCGCTGATCGACAAAATCTCCAGAGCTTTGTTCCGCTCCAGCAAGCGGATTGTCTTGAGATCGCATCTTTCCATTGCATGAATTTGACCCGTTGTGAGAGCGTTTGTTCGCGCTGCGACGTCATGGATGGCAAGAAGCTCAAAGGAATCAAACCAAGCGGCGTTCGGCTTCCAATAATTCGCGAAACGCTTCGATATAGCTTTAACACCAAAGTCCACGGTCTCTAGTACATAACCTCCAGCTCCGACTCCTGAGACGTCGGCCTTGCCGTCTTTTGCTGGCATGATTGCCATGTGGTAGTCCGACAGAAGAACAGGAAAATCCGCGTTGCCTTGGCTCAGAGTAATCACAACGGCCCCAGTGCCATCGGCACGGATGTCTTCGATCCCATTCGTTATGAACTTGGCGCCAGAAGCGGAACTTTCGCCACGGTGATGATTTATCGAAGCGATAACGTCCTCGGCCTGTACTGTTTTTCCGTTGTGAAACTCGACGCCTTGCCTTAGCTTGAAGGTCCAGGTTTTAGCATCCTTGGATGGTTCCCAAGAGTCGACGAGTTCACCAACAAGTTTACCTGCGGCATCTAGTTCTGTTAGATAACCATGCAAGCTGTGGGCAAACGCCTCAGTGAACGTAGTTTGGTATATCGCCGGATCAAGCGACTCAGACGCAGATCCTGCCGCGACGCCAATCTTAAAATGCCCTCCCCGCTTCGGAGTGGAGTTTTCCGCGGCCGATGCAAGAACCCCAATTGACGAACCAGCCGTCATCACTCCGACGGCTGCGGCTGACTTGAGAAAATTCCTTCGAGTCAAGTCCCTAATCAAAGACCGACTTCCACTCCGTTCACCCATTGTAGTAATTCCCCTTGTCTTGAGTTTTTGTTTGGTGAGGATGCTCGACGCGGTTCGGCTCAGGCAGCATCCATAACCAACCGCATGATAGCGTTAGATCCCCCGAGGAGCGCGTGAAAAAATATCATTTCCCAAGTGACATTTTATGATGTTGCAGTCTCCGCGGCCGGTCATGATAACGTGGCTTCATCAGCCAAATGGTTGAACTTTGTTAAACCACTGCGATGCGCTTAATGTGAGTGTTGCTGCGGTATAAAGATTCCGAGCTGATGCCTGCTTGCAGTCTTAAGGGTGCATCGGGAAGCAAGTAGATCAAAAATCCGTCTGCTTTGGCTAGTAGTAGGCCAAAGGCATATTTCATCGAGAAGGAAGTAAAGAGTGATTTCCGCGTCAGCGCGATCCTTTTTGGAAGAACAATGTCATTTGGGACATGCTCTATCCCTTGGATATGATGAATCAGTCGTACGGCTGCCCCGAGAAGTATCTCGATCATTACGCTCCGTGTGGTACAACTCGCCTTCAACGCGTCAAATTTTGTTGGGAGCGGGTGCTCTGACAAGGCCGACGGCGGCCTAACCACGTTCGGGGCAAAGGTCGTGCAGGAGATCGAGCGGCAGCGTATTATTGTGGATCTCGCTCACACAGGTACCGCACGACACTCGATGGCGTCCCGACCGCTGATCATTTCGCACGCTGGCATATGGAAGTCCATCAACACTACAGGAATATCCGTGATGACCAGCTCCGTGCGCTAGCACAAAACGGTGGCGTGATAGGCCTGTCTGGAAAAAGCGCATACATCGGCGACGAGATTGGAGCTATGTCGGCCATTTTCCGGCATCTGGATCATGTTGTTTAGCTTATCCGTCCAGACCATGTAGGGTTCGGTTTTGATTTCGTGTCCGAACCGAAAAGCTTGATGAATGGGCTCGGGCTGCAAGACGAATGGCCTGACTCGAAAAAGTCGGGCTTCAAGGGGTTTCGCTTCCAAAGGCCTAAGGATGTGATCGACCTCGTGCAATTGATGTTTGACCGGCTACCCGGAAGACGCCGTGAAGAAGATCGTGTCGGGCAACTTCATGAGGGTTTGCCGAAAAATTTGGTAATTAGTGGCGCCTGTATCCGCTGAGTTTCCCGACAACCGGAAAGAGGAATGGCTCCGTTGCCTGTCTAAATCGTCACCGAGTGTTCTGCCGCAATAGGCGCGAGCGCTTCCGTGAATAATGATCAAGCGCGGGGCAGAGGATAAATTTTTTGTCCTGGAGCCGGATGAACCTCATCTGGCTCTTTGGATGACTGAGACAATATGGAGGGTTTTGATGGATATTTCTGTCTCGCTTATGGGCAAGGTAGCGTTGGTGACGGGGTCGACAAGCGGCATCGGTCTGGCGATCGCTCGGGTGCTCGCTAAGAACGGCGCTGACGTGGCTTTGAACGGTTTTGCGTCGCCAGATGAGCTCGCCGACATCATTACGTCGATAAACAAAGAAACCGGCCGCAAAGCGCTGCACTTTCCTCATGACTTGTCCAACCTCGCGGAGGCAAGCGAGCTGGTTTCAGCTGTGACGTCGGAGTTCGGCAAAGTTGACATCCTGGTGAACAATGCTGGCGCACAGTACGTAGCTGGAATCGAGGAATTTCCGGACGAACAATGGGAACGCCTGCTAGCGGTCAATCTGACCGCCGCCTTTGCCACCACCAGGGCGGTTTGGTCTCAGATGAGAGATCGAGGCTGGGGGAGGATAGTGAATACCGCATCAACGCTTGCGTTCCAAGGGGAAGCCCGCAAGGCTGGTTATGTGTCGGCAAAACACGGCGTGGTCGGGCTAACGAGAGAGGTCGCACTCGAGGGTGCTAGATTGGGTATCACTTGTAACGCAATATGCCCCGGTTGGGTTTTGACGCCAATGGCGGCGAAACAAGTGGAAGCGAAGGCGGTTGAGCTAAAGATTTCGTTTGAGGACGCAGCGCAAAAATTCGTTGAAGCCGACATGCCTACTGGTCGATTTGTCGACCCAAGCGAAATCGCTGCAGGTGTCTTGTTTCTATGCAGTGATGCAGCAAAGTCAATAACTGGCGTCGCTTTGCCGATAGATGGTGGCATTTTGGTAACGGGAACGCGCCTAGTCTAACGATCTGTCGCGCGCGCACAAACGGGAATTCGAACTTGAGTGGTGGAAGATCAGTGAATGGTCAACTAAGCAGATGGTTGGCTGGTGCTGTCACATTGATTCATTGATTGAGCGGTAAGGGAAATTGAGGTAGCAGCGCGCTTATGACCGTGAGTGCACCGACCTACAAGAACCACCGCTATCGGGACTGTCAGGAATCTTGTGCGTGAGGCCGGTTGTCGTCATTGGCTGACGAACCTTTCGCCGAAGATAACGGCGAATTGTGTTCTAGCCTCGAACCACTCGCGCGGGGCGCGTTTCCATTCTTCGGCGGCGTGGTTGAGAACCAGATATAGCAGCTTCATTGCGGCATCGTCATTGGGAAAGTGGCCCCGCGTTCGCACGGCCCGCCGCAGCTTTGAGTTCAGCGCCTCGATGGCATTGGTAACCGGTATGATCATGACGGTGCCATCCGATCCCCGCTGGAGATGAGCGATTTTCGGCGTATGGTGCGACCATCCGGGAC
>NZ_JAMYSZ010000050.1:0-24776 GCF_040322215.1 Mesorhizobium sp. M0184 | reverse complement strand
GCCGCTGTCGCCAAAAATCCTCTGAAGGCGCCAGCAATTCATGGGCGGCAGTTATGCTCTGCGCCTGTTCATCGCTCAAAATTGGAAGGCGACCATCTTCATCCAGATTGGAGTGCCTAGCGAGGGCTCGCGCGTCCAGCACCTGGCCATTGGGGCCGCCAAAGCAAACATCGACATCCTCTGTACCCGTCGCCACACGCCAATGGCTGGAGTGGACTTCAAGCAACGAACCTGCCGGAACGCCCGAGCGTTGAGCCAACACCTCCAGGCGTCTGACTGTGACAGCCTCATCGCCAACGAGAGCCTTGGGCAGACACATTGGATTGGGATGATATGGCCCAAAGCCTAGGGCCCGCGTCATCGCTGACAACTCTTGCGCGGATTGATCCCATCGCAGACAGCCTGCCGCATCTGGGCGTCGACGTTTTGGAAAATAGCTTCTGTTCACCAGCGCCTGCGGATAGGCAGTAAGCTTCCCATTCTCGAGGCCAGTTAAGAGCTCGCGGAAGCCCTCGATCGCGGCTTCATAGCATTTAAGGTTCAGGGTCAGTGCCGTATCGGTGGGCGCAATCAGCACCTGGCGCTGAACCACGACGTCACCCGTATCAACACCATCATCGAGCCGATGCCACGTGATGGCATATTCGGTCTCTTGCGCCAGCAGCGCCCAGGACGTCGCGTGCGTTCCCGCATATCGTGGCAATGGACCGTCGTGGTAATTGAAAGCACCTTGACGCACGCGCCCAAACACGTCCGGTGGCAATATCAACGGATTGGCAACGGAGAAAATCCAATCCACCGGCTCAGCCTTCAAAAAAGAGGAGAGCTCTTCAGCACTTTCCATGCAGGGGATATTGGCGCGAGCCGCCCAATCCGCGAATATGGCGTCGCCACACAGGGCCGCACCAATGACGTGGCCCATCTCCGTTGCCAGCTGAGCGCATCTAACTGCAAGCGTACCACCGCCAACAAAGACACTCGAGCAGATTGATCGCGCTGCAGGATGCCTATCCTGATCGCCTGGTACGCAGGCACTTCCGCGCGCCGAAGAAGACCGAGGTGCCATCTTCATCCCTCCCGCAGTTCACCCACCAAGCTGGGCAGTTCCCGTCCTAGGCGCCGCCCTCCGTAATCGCTCACACTGGTTCGAATCTGCTCGGGGGGCCTACGATCGCTAGTGTAATCTCGCGTCCATTGACGGTAACGAAGCTCTTGCGCGGCGGAGCCAGATCTTCCCAATCCCCGCCAAGCTCCCAGGTCACCAAATATCGTCGCCGGCAGTATCGCAGCTGCCACCCTACCCTCGTCTGAGTTTCCGGTGTGCGTGATCATCGCGCGACTTCTCCTCAGTCTATGCGCCTTGTTAGAAGACTACGCACGTATCGTGCCAAAAGGTGAAGTCGTTCTCAATCAATATGGTAGCAATAATACTTCTTTGTCACCTATCTGACATCGCCAGACATCGTGCCGTTGAGCGCGCTATCAATCGGCACAAGCCTTTGTACTTGGCCTTGAGATCGGATTGAAGCGGGCTGCAACAAGTGCTGGCATATAGAGCGCTTGTCGGACGATGGCCCTTCCGCCAGCAATGAAAGCGCGTTCGGTCCATCGTCCGGATTGTCGGCTCATCGGAGCGAGACCTCATAAGGAGGTTGCGGCTTTTTCGTCGAGTCTCCGAGTTCTGGCATTTCGATGATTGGCGTAAAGGCCGTCGCAGTGGAAATTCCGGGAATGGAGACAAGGAGGGCGAAGCGAGCTTTCAGGCTATCATCGGCCTGGATCAACCGCATCATGCATGATGCGGTTGAGGACGGCGCAGCTGATGGCGACTTCGGTCTGCTGAACGGGAAGCGACCGTGCCCGCAAACGCCGCCCGATGGTGGACTTGTATCGCCCTATGGCGGTCTCGACCAGCGAGCGTTTGCCATAACCGTTGGAGACCTGCCATTTCATCCGGCCGTCTCTGCCGATTGCGGCGATATGCTGGTCCCTTTGGCCGGCAGGTCTATCCTCGAATGGTTCGACCGCGTTGGCACGAGGCGGAATGACGATTGCGGCGGCAGCGCTATGATCGATGACTGCGTCGTAAGTCGGTTTTCCGTCATAGGCGCCGTCAGCAGTAAACTGTCCGATCGGACCGCCAATCTGGTCGAGTAGTGGCTCAACTTGAGAGACATCGCCAGTGTCCTGATCAGTCAGGGTATGGGCAATGATCTCGCCGCTGTCGGCATCCAGTGCCAGATGCAGCTTGCGCCAACTGCGACGGGATCTGGCGCCGTGCTTCTCCTCCAGCCACTGACCCGCGCCGTAGACCTGCAGGCCGGTGCTGTCGACGAGAACATGCACTGGTCCCTCCGGCGAACCTGGCGATCATGCCGTTTGTTGGGCGATTGCCATTTCCGCGCCCGACGGCTCAGGGTGGTATGATCGGGGACAGCGAGCGCCAGCCCCATCAGTTGCAGCACCGATTCCAGCAAGCCTTCTGCCTGGCGCAGCCGCAGGCCAAACACAAGGCCCAGCGTCAAGGTGGTCTCGATCGCCAGATCAGAATAGCGGTGCTGGCCGCCACGTGTCTTGCGTCTTGGCGCTTGCCCCTTGGACAGGGCTTCCGGCGTCACCCACAGGGTCAAACTGCCGCGATGGCGAAGTCCTGCCTCATATTCTGGCCAGTTCGTCACCCTGAACTTCATCTTCTCAATATGATGGCGGCGGCTGGCATTGTGTTTGAAAGGCATGGCTACGCTACAAAGGCTTTTGCGCTTACCGCTTGCCTAAACCCCCACCAATAAAAGATCCGTGCACCAACGCCGCGGCGGAGCCTTTGTCGAGATTGGTGACGACGAAGCGGGTGTCGAGGCCGCGGGTGGTTGCCTCGATGCGGGCGCAGACGCGACGTTGCATCTTCCAGGATTTCGCCTTGTATCGGATCTCGGCATAACCGCGCAGCACCGGCTTTTGCTCGAGCGCGCGGCGGGTGCGGATGTCGTCGGCGGCTTCATCGACGAGACGCTAGAGAACCTTGTTGCCGGGCAATCCGAAGAGGTAGTCGAGCGCTGTTCTCGCACCAGGCCATGACCTCCGCCCGGCCATAGTGGCCGTCGCCGCGGACCAGGATGCGGGTGGCCGGCCAGCGGGCGCGGATGCGCCGGACGAGCCGGCGCAGATGGCTGCGGATCTCCTTGCCCGTCGGGGTCTTGCCAGGACGCAGGATCATGGCGACCGGACGTCCGGTCGCGGCGTCGTATATGTGGATCGGCAGGAAGCAGCGCTCGTCGTAATGGGCGTTGAAGAGCGAGAGCTGCTGATGGCCGTGAACGACATCAACCGTGTCGTCGATGTCGAGCGTCACGCTTTTGGGCGGCGCGGCATAGCTCGACAGCCACAGATCGACCAGCACCCAGCCGAGCCGGATGACGGTGCGCAGGTCGGGCAGGTTCTCCAGGCGCGAGCAGGTCGGCTGCGAGCACAGATCAATCCCGCTGTCGGGCAGCCGCCCGCAGGCGAGCTTGAAGGCCAGGTCCGTGCGCAACCGATCGAGGTCGTTGGCATCCTCGTAGCCGCATGCGATCGCAAAGATGCGAGCGCGCGCGCAGAATGTCGGCCATGGCGTGCGTCACCCGCTGTGGGTCGCGCGGATCGTGGATCGCAGCGGCCAGCCTGTCGGCCAGTTGCAGGCGTCGCTCGGCCGCGGCCAAAAGCATGACGCCACCATCCGAGGTGATGCGTCCGCCGTCAAACGCAGCTGTAATCTTCTTGCGTCCAACGGCTGGAAATGAGAGCGGCAGCAACGTATCATCGGTCATGGCGGGTGTGGCTCGCGAGGAGTGGTGGCAGGGCTGGCTTAGACAACCGAATCCTACGCCAAATCAATCGCTTACGCTACATCCGCCAATCTCTCGGACGCTCCGTCGTGCATAAGACGGGCTAGCCTCTGGCATCCCTCGGACGAGGTTGCTCATTGCGGTTGGAACACGCCCTTTCGCAAAGGCTCGCCGCATGAGATGCTTATCGCGACAAGCAAAAGCTGCATCCATTGAATTACACCGCAGGCGAAGCTCGAGGGCGACGGGCCGTCGTTAGCTCCACATATCGCTCCTCACAGGTCAAAACACCGTCTACTTGGTGGCGAGAAAGCAAGCCTTTGACAGTTGAGAACATATTCCGCGAGGGAGAACTATTGTCAAAATAGGAAATATCTTGACTGACTGCTTCAGTCCATGACGCGTCATCTTTTGAGATGACGAAAAGATTGTAATATTCGCTAATTTAACGAAGTATGTACCGACGATACAGCTCATTTCCGGGGCCAACAACTAGCATATTTTTTCCTTTTCATCATAATGTCCTGTTCAATCCCGTTCTAAATGTTATGGTTGAGGCGCGAGTCATAAAATATTTTCCTGGGCCTATATGACCACAGCATGCAGTCTGTTTGTGAATTAAACGAGGTCTACTGGGCCAAATTGGAAAGCGGGTTCGCGTACCCGGGCCTAGTGGCATCTTGTCTTTCTGACGATGAGCTCATGCGAGCCGACAAATATCGCGTCGAGCCTGCCCGCAGGAGCTTCGTTGTTGGACGTGCCGCCCTTCGTACCCTCCTAGGGCAACGCCTGAATGTCTCCCCGGCGTCGATTAAATTCGTGTACGGACCTCACGGCAAGCCTCACATTCTAGACGAGGATGGGCGGGACCGTATCCATTTCAGCATTAGCAACACCTCTGATTTCATCGTCGTTGCGCTTTCATCCTCCCGCGTCGGAATCGATATTGAGCAAGTCTTGGCAAGAGACTACTCGGATCTCTACGCATTTGCACTTTCCGGTGATGAAGCTCGCTTTGTGGGCGGGCTTTCCGCTGCCCTTAGGGAGCGTGCCTTTTTGCAGCTGTGGACGCGGAAAGAAGCCCTCCTGAAGGCGATGGGCGTTGGTCTTTCAGACGTTTTGCCTAACATGGATGTGTCGTGCGACGAGCGAATGCATAACTTGTCGGCTGTGGGCCATAGTGGCCTGACAACGCATGCGCAATTTCGTGTCTCCACTATCGACATAGGGGACACATGCATGGCTGCAATTGCGCTACAGGAACCGGCCGCTCCGATCAGCATATATCCATACAAAATAGATCAATTTTAAGCCGCCTCGGTGCTGCCCACTTTGAAACCTGATAGGGTGCAGGCCTTGGTAAACATTAATTTCCCACCGAGATAGGCAGACCGATGAACGTTGTATATCTGGCACGGTAACGTTAACCGGGCAGCGATCAAAATGTGGGATCTGGCGGCATGACCAGATTTTCCCGTGATCCTCTTTATCGTCGCCACCGATTTCCGGCGCAGGTGATTGCCCATGCCGTTTGGTTTGGCTCTATTTCCGGTTTCCGCTCAGCCTGCGGATGGTCGAGGATATGCTGGCAGCTCGTGGCGTCATCGTCTCTCACCAGACCGTGCGACTTTGGGCTGAGAAATTTGGCAGACACTTTGCCAATGATATCCGGAAGCGATCGGCCGGCAAGCTCGGCGACAAATGGCATCTCGATGAGGTTGTCATCACCATCGGTGGAAAGAAACACTGGCTTTGGCGCGCCGTTGATCAGGACGGGTTTGTTCTCGACTTGTTGGTGCAAAGCCGTCGCAATGCGAAGGCGGGAAAGCCGCTTGATGCGAAAGCTTCTGAAAGGGCAAGGCCGTTCGCCGCGTGTGATGATCACCGACAAGCTTCGATCCTACGGTGCGGCGAAGCGGGAGATCATGCCAGGCGTCGAGCATCGCTCGCACAAGGGCCTGAACAATCGGGCGGAGAACTCTCATCAACCCGTCCGACGGCGGGAGAGGATCATGAAGCGCTTCAAGTCAGCGCGACATCTTCAGCGTTTCGTTTCCGTCCACGACCCGATCGCCAACCTCTTTAACGTTCCCCGCCACGATATTCCATCCACCCACCATCGAGAACTGCGAGCAACTGCCATGCAAGCATGGCACCAAATCGCGCGCCTTCACGCCGAATGAACCAAAGCCTCACTCCCAGATCTTGTTTTCACAGCGTTAAGTTTACGGTGCCAGCGTGACGTAGTGGCGCGGAGGGGGTTTGGGACGCAGAATCATCGAACGCACGATGAATCATGGCGGCGTTTTAAGCAGGCCTAATCGGCCCGAAGCTGCGATTTTGGCCAAGTTGTGGAACGTTGCCGGAACGGATTGACGGTGAAGGCTCAGCGACCTGAGAATTCACTCCTGAAACAGGGAGTGAACGTATGGGTTTGCGTGTTTCGCCTGAAGCTTTGGCTGGGGAATGGAGCCTCTTTTGGCGACAATGACTTTGTGAACGCCAAGCCGGCCGGGTCGAGGCTCGGACTGGCGGTGCAGTTGAAGTTCTTCGCACCTTCGGATACTTTGCCACCGACGCGACCGAGGTTCCGGCCGAGGCGATTTCGTATCTGGCCGAGCAGCTCGGTGTCCGCGAGGCCGGTCTCGACGTTAGTAGTGGCCGCCTGGAGTGAAGCGACCGAATTGCTGATCGAGCGCGGCGCAAACGTCAACGCCGGGTCGAAGATTGGGGGTCCGCCCCTGATGGCGGCGGCCGCTAGAAACCGGCTTGAATTTATCACGCTGCTGTTGGTGCATGGCGCAAATCCGAACTCGACCGCGGGGAAGCAGACCCCCCTTCATGTGGCCGTCAAGCATGGCTGCCTCGACTGCGTCACGGCGCGCACCGATTGCCACAAAGTTGGCTGCGCCCGATGTCGAGAAGGGCCGGATTTATTTCGGCGGAAATTGCAACGGGTGTCACAACAACGAACCAGGCAAGGGCCGCAAGACTGGTCCGAACTTGTGGGAGGTCGTCGGCCGCGACAAGGCATCGGTGCCGGAATCCAATTATTCCAAGACTTTGCGGGATTGGGAGGGCGCGTGGACTTACGAGGATCTGAACACCTTTTTCTATGATCCCGTCCTCACCACGCCCGGTGTCCTCATGGAAATTTCCGGCGTTCCCGACGAAACCGAGCGTGTTAATCTGATTGCCTATTTGCGTACGCTAAGCGACAAGCCGATCCCTCTGCCCTAAGTCCAGGCTGATGCGCGAGTGCGGCATGCAACTCGATGTGCTTCCACAGCTCCGCTTCGGTTTGGGTGTAAACGACCCAGGACATGATTCCATTCGTGGGTAATGTTTGCAGCTATACGAACAGCCCGTGGCAGGCTCCCCCGTTGGACCTGATTAGCTCTCGTACCGATTTGATGCCACGAAATCCAAAGATCGTTCGCCGCGACCTGGCTGTGACTCGGCGCCGAACCATGACCCCACGCAAATCGCCCGTACGCTATTGATATAGCGTTCATGTCGCTCTGAAAGAGGGTCGACACCGGCGCCGGTCGTGACATTTCCTGGGTCAAGAAAAGCGGAATAGTTCAAACGGTTCACCCACATTGGGGCAGGGATCACGGTTTGGCGCCGGTTGACACTACAGACCCGCAAGCAGTCATCGGGAATTAATGTGGAGACATAATTTTCAACGTCCCACGCGGCGCCGGCCAGGCGCCGCTCATGATTGGAGTCCTGTGCCGCTGGGATGCCATCGGTCCAGCGGCAATCGGAACATCGGCCTATTTGGCTTTGCCCAGCAAGAGGTCGAGATCGACCGCGCCCGCCATCACCTTGTACCCGGCATCGTTGGGATGGAGGTTATCGCCGCAATCGTAGTCGTCACGCAGGTATCCCGGCCTAGCCGGGTCTTCCATTACCTTGTCGAAGTCGATCACGCCGTCGAAACCGCTGCCGCTGCGGATCCATTCGTTCACGGCGACGCGGATCTTTTCCTTCTCGGGCGTGTAGTAGCCTTCGGTCGGAAGCCGTTTGAACGTGTCGGCGAAGGGGGTCAACGTGACGGCGACAATGCGCACGCCATGCGCATGCGCGCGGGCGATGAGTTGCTTGTATCCGGTGATGATGTCTTCGGCGGTCGGTTCCTTGTCGTCCGGCGTGATTGCATTTTCGCCGGGCCAGCCGATATCGTTGATACCCATCATCAGGACGACGGTTGATACCTGAGGATGGCTGAGAACGTCGGAATCGAAACGCGCGAGCGCGTTGACACCCATGCCGTCGGTCAACACGCGATTGCCTGAAAACGCCTCGTTCACCACCGCGACATTACGATTCGCCTCGTGCAGCCGCGTGGCGATATGGTCCGGCCAGCGATTGTTGGCGTCTGGCGTCGAGCAATTGCCGTCCGTGATGGAAGCGCCGAAAAACACGATCGCTTTTGAATCCTGCGCGGCGTCGACCAGTATGTTGCTCAGGAACAGACGCGATTTGAGTGTGCTGTCGGCCTTGAACGTGGCGTCGCTCGTGAAGTTACCCGGGCCGGAAATGTAGGCCGTTTGCACGCCGTCCCAATGCACAGAGGAGAGCGTGGTCTTCTTCGGAAGGAAGATGCTGACCGAGATTTCGGAAAGCGCTTTTGCCGGAAGCTCGACCGGATCGCTGAGGATCGGCGCACCCGCAGGAATCACCACCGAACTCTTACCGCCCCAGGTGAGCGGTTTCGCCTGGTCAACGCTACCGTCCTTGCCTGCGATTCCGACGCTGCCGGCGCCTATGGTCAGCGGCTTGGTCCCGAAGGCATTCGACAGGACGACACGCACGGAATTGCCGCCCACGCTGACGCGGGCGACCTGACGGACCGTCTGTGTCAATGACCACGGAATCGGGACCCTGGTTTTTCGCGCAAAAGGGATTGGGGGTGTTGAAGGGCACGCCGGTAAGCGCCCGATCAGGCGAAGCTGGTCGGGGTTGCACAGCCTGATCGGGCGCGACTGATTGGCTTTCGGACTTCAGCTTTGAGAGCGGCTCTTGAAGCGCCAGGATTCGTTGCCAGTCTCGACGATCTCGCAATGATGGGTGAGCCGGTCGAGTAGCGCGGTGGTCATCTTTGCATCGCCAAAGACGCTCGGCCATTCGCCGAAGGCGAGATTGGTGGTGATGATGATCGAGGTGCGCTCGTAAAGCTTCGAGACCAGATGGAAGAGCAACTGCCCGCCGGCCTGGGCGAAGGGTAGATAGCCGAGTTCATCGAAGACGACGAAGTCGAGCCGGGTAAGTTGATCGGCAATGCGGCCCTGCCGGCCGGCACGGGTCTCGGTCTCGAGCCTGTTGACGAGGTCGACGACGTTGAAGAAGCGCCCGCGTGCGCCGTTGCGGATGAGAGAACGGGCAATGGCGATCGCCAGATGCGACTTGCCGGTGCCTGTCGGACTGGGCTCATAATGCCCGTTATCAGGATGGCGAGGCAAAGAAGATTGTCCGTTACGCCTTTCATCCACGTTCGGGCGGGGAGATTTTCGTCACACGCCGTCAGCGTTATTGCGGTGAGCCGGCCTATGTCGGGCGACAACCGGATGGCAGCCTGGCGCTGATTCCGATCTGGATGACGGAAGAGATCGCCCTGACGATGGCGGTTCGCGAGGCGCCCCGTTTTCCCCTTTCATGCCTGCGCGACCTGCGCCGCGAGGTCGATGCATGTCTACGTTTTCTGCAGAGCGACTCACGCCAGCCAGGAGACGACCATGCAGCGCAGGCAATGCCGAACTGACCAGCCAGACCTGTTTTCCAAGAAGGCTCCGCCATCGAGTCTTCCAGGCGAAGTCCGGGAACGCACCCTCCCGCTGATCGAGACCTTGCTGAGGGAAGCGGTGGTGAGCCAGACGGGACGGGAGGCAGATCATGAAGATCACCGCTGAACATCTCGCGCGCGGTGCCTATGTCTATGTCCGGCAGTCGACGGCCGATCAACTCGTCAACAATCCCGAGAGCCGGCGACGCCAATATGGCCTTGCCGAGCGAGCGCGGTCCCTTGGCTGGAAAGACGCCATCGTCATCGATGAAGATCTCGTTCGTTCAGGGTCTGGCATCAGCCGTCCGGGCTTTGAGAAGCTTCTGGCGGCGATCTGCGAAGGTCGGGTTGGTGCGGTCCTCGCCATTGAAGCCTCCCGGCTGGCCCGCAATGGCCGGGACTGGCATACGCTCATCGAGTTTTGCGGCCTTGTCGGAACGCTCATCATCGATGAGGACGGCATCTACGAACCGCGTCATCCCAACGACAGGCTGCTGCTCGGCATGAAGGGCACGATGAGCGAACTGGAGCTTTCGATCCTGCGGGCCCGCTCGATCGAAGCCCTGAAGCAGAAGGCACGACGGGGCGAACTTTTCCTGAGGTGGCGATCGGTTACGTCAAGTCGGGCCGGAACCGGGTCGAGAAAGACCCGGACCTGCGGATCCGCGAGGCGATCGATCTTGTATTCCGGCGTTTCGACGAACTGCAGAGCATCCGGCAGGTGCATCTGTGGTTGCGCCGCGAGGGCATTATGCTCCCTGCCGTAAATTACACGCGCGCGGCGGACAGGGCGATCGTCTGGAAGCTGCCCGTCTACAATACGGTGCACCACATTCTCACCAACCCGATCTACGCCGGCGCCTATGCGTTCGGGCTGCAGCAAAGTCACCATAGAGGCCGGACGCAAACGGATTTTGCGTGGGATCAGGCGCGATCGCGCCGACTGGGAGGTCTTGCTCATCGACCATCACGAAGGTTACCTGAGCTGGCACGATTTTGAGAGGTATCAGCGCCTGATCACGGACAATGCCACAAGCAAAGGCCTGGTGCCGCGCGGTGCTCTTCGCCGGGGCGAGTTGCTGCTCGGCGGTCTCTTGCGCTGCGGCCATTGCGGCCGCAAGCTGCATGTCTCCTATTCCGGCAGCAACGGCAATACGGGGCGCTATCATTGCCGCGGAGCGCAGGTCAACCACGGAACCGACCCGTGCATCGGCTTCGGATCGTTGCGGGTCGATCAGGCGGTCAGCGCGGAGGTTCTTCAACGCCTTCAACCGCTCGGCATGGAAGCGGCGATCAAGGCCATCGAGACCTCCACCGTGCAGGCTGGAGAGAAGCGGCGCCATGTGGAGCTCGCACTCGAGCAGGCACGTTATGAAGCCGCCCATGCACGCCGCCAGTATGACGCCGTCGACCCGGACAACCGGCTTGTAGCAGGCGAACTGGAGCGACGCTGGAATGCCGCGCTCGTAGCCGTCCGCGAGCGTCAGGACGAGCTTGACGCGCTCGACCGCCACAAGCCTGAGGCTCTGGGAGAAGAGGAACGGCGGAGCCTGCTGCGCATGGGCGCCGATCTCGAACTGGCATGGCATCATGCCAACGCCACCGCCACCACGCGCAAGCGGATCATCCGTGCCGTGATCCGCGAGATTGTCGTCGCCATCGAAGACGACCACATCAAAATGCTGGTGCATTGGCAGGGCGGCGACCATACCGCGCTTTCGGTCAGGAAGAACAAGGCAGGCCATCACCGTTGGGGCGCCCCGCCGGACATCGAGGACCTGATCCGTGCCCTGGCACGCCAATTGCCGGATAGAGCGATCGCATCGCTTCTCAACCGGCTCGGCAAAACCACGGGTCGTCTGAACGGATGGACGCAGTCCCGTGTCTGCACTTTCCGCAACCAGCACGACATCGCCGTCTACAAAAAGGACGAACGGTCGGAGCGCGGCGAGTATACATTGCAGGAAACGGCTGCGAAGCTCGGCCTGCGGCCAATGACCGTGCTGCGCATGATCCGCGCCGGCGATCTGAAGGCCAAGCAGTATTGCAAGGGTACGCCCTGGATCATCCGTCATGAAGATATCGAGCAACTCGATATCCAGCACCATTCCGGCAGGAGCGGACACAGTCCATTATCACAATCACAGGATCAGCAGATCCAGCTTTTTCAATAACATAGCGAGGTGTGCATTAT
Source organism: Mesorhizobium sp. M0184 (assembly GCF_040322215.1). Lineage (NCBI taxonomy): Bacteria > Pseudomonadati > Pseudomonadota > Alphaproteobacteria > Hyphomicrobiales > Phyllobacteriaceae > Mesorhizobium > Mesorhizobium sp. M0184. Next base: position 12,973 of record NZ_JAMYSZ010000050.1, on the reverse strand, counting down.
GTCGTGGGATCGGGCCCGCCGACCAGGACGACATTGCGCTGATCGGCGACGAAGGCGCCGGCGGCGAGGTCGCGGATCAGGCTCTCGTTGACCGGCGTGCCGGCAAAATCGAAGTCCTCGATATCCTTGGCCAGCGGAAGCTTGGCGACGGTGAGCTGGTACTTGATCGAGCGGGCCTGCTTCTCCGATATCTCGGCCCGCAACAGATCGCCGACGATCTTCGGCGGTTCGTGCTGCCGCTTAATGGCGACGCCCATGATCTCGTCATAGGCCGCGCGCATCCCGAAGAGTTTCAGCGCCCCCATCAGTTCCAGTACTTCGGTGCGTTCCATGGCTGTTCGTCCTCCTGAGGCTGTCATAGCGGGCGCAGTCGGCGATCGGCTCGTGAGCCAGCTTCAGCGCCTGGGGAATGGAAAGGATCGTGCCCGGCGCCGGATCGCGGCTGCGGGCCAGGATGTTGAGGATCACCGCCGCCGACGAGACGCCGTGCTCGATGGCTTCCTGGCAGGCGGCCTCGACCGCGCTCAATCCGTCGGTCAGCACGCAGGTGAGGATCGACACCATCTGCCGGTCGCCGTCATCAACCGCCTTGAGCTTGCGGCGCACCTTCTCCATTGCCGACGGCAGGACCCAGCCAAGGAACGGCGCGCCGTTGCGCAATCCGCCCGGCTTGCGGGCCAGCACCGGCACGTAGTGCCAGGGATCGTAGATGACCTCGTTGCGGCCGAAGCAGCGGGCATGCTCACCCACGACCACGCCGTCCTGGCGGATAATGATCCGGTCGGCATAAGCATGGATCTCGACCGGCCGGCCGACGGCACTCGACAGCACCGAGTATTTGTTGTTGTCGAAGCGCACCGTGCAGGTCTTCGACACCGACGCGGGAATGCAATGGAAGCCGTCGAAGCGACCGGCATAGGGAATGAAGCTGGCCCGCTCTTCTTCGAATACGTCCCAGACCGTGCGCTCGCCCTGTTCAGGATGCCGATGCGCCTTGGCATAGGCAACGCATTTGTCGGCCAGCCAGCCGTTGAGATCCTCCAGCGTCTTGAAGCGCAGCCTCGGTGTGAAGAAGCGCTCGCGCACCAGCCCGACCTGGTTCTCGACTTGCCCCTTCTCCCAGCCGGCCGCCGGTGTGCAGGCCTCCGGCTCGACAAGGTAATGCCCGCACATCTGCGCAAAGCGGCGGTTGTAGCGGCGATCCCTGCCGATGAAGATCGCGTCCACCGCCGTCTTCATGTTGTCGTAGATGCCGCGCGTGCAGGCGCCGCGGAAGAAGCCGAACGCCCGGTCATGGGCGTCGAACACCATCTCCTGCGTTTCGCGCGGATAGGCCCGGACGAAGAACATACGGCTGTGGCAAAGCCGAATGTGCGCCACCTTCACCGTTACCGTCACGCCGTCGAGCAGAACGATCTCGTGGCTCCAGTCGAACTGGTAGGCCTCGCCCGGCGCAAAGCTCAACGGAATGTAGGCTTCGGCCGCGGCGCTGCCGCGATCCGCCTCCCAGCTTTGAGTATGCCGCCACACCGAACTGTAGCTGCCGTCATAGCCGAGGCCGCGAAGCTCCTCGAAGATGCGGATCAGTGTCAGCCGCTCCCGCTGAGACTTGGCCGCATTCGCCGATAGCAGCCGATCCAACTCGTCAGGCCATGCGCCCATCCGGGGATAAGGCTGATGCTTGCGCTCGTAGCGGAACTCTGTCTCCTCGGAACGCAAAACCTTGCGCACCACCTTCCGGGAGATCTTCAGCTCCCGGCAGATCGCCTTGATCGACTTTCCCTGCACCAGCGACAGCCGGCGTATCTTTGCAATCGTCTCCACAACCAACATCCAAAACACAAATGCCTCCGATCAAACCGGAGGCATCTTGATGACCCCATCGTTAAAGGGTCCCGTTTGGACGAAAATCACCCCTCAAACAGGGTCCTCATTCCATGAAAAATCACAGATCATCCCCCTTGCTGGTCGCGGAACGATCGTCGGGGGCGATGTCGCGGACACAGAAATCGGGCGCACGGGTCGCTTTCGGACGGAGTTGCAAAGTCGGTTTGCCTCAAAATCCGTTGGCCTTGTCAGAGGAGGCTGGCTGCCTTCAGCCATAGCGATCCAGGGCGACTCTGTCGTGCTGCCGGATCGTTGCGTCGTTGCCGAGCTCGATCGCCGATTAAAGGATGGCATTCCCAAGTATACCGGGCGCAGCGATTTCATCGACCTGTTCGCCGACCACGCCATCCGCATCAATCCCGCGCTATTCGCTCTCGAGGGGGACAAGAGGGAACACCCGACGGCGGAGTCGGCGAAACGCAGTCTCGATGAGTCGGTAAGAAAGCTGCGTTCGGCGCTTCCAAAAGCGATTCTGGTTGCGGACGATGCCAATGGTCTCAAGGGCATCCTCGGGCTCATCGAAGACACCCGAAGCGGCATGGATCGCAAGCAGGATTTCCTCATCCACCTCAATCCCAGGCTTCAATCTCCGACCGCCCAACACAGAGTGCAATCCGTCGGCAATGAGGTCGTCGCGACCGCGAAGGCTTGTGGCCTTCAAGTGCGCTCGCTCGTCGTCCTTGCAGCCCTCAGTTTAGTGGTCGTCGCAAATGGGAAGAGTCCGGCCAAGGGTCTCCTGAAGTTCAAGGCGAGTTACGGAAGAGAGGAAGCCTACAATGCTCTGGCTGATCTGCGTTCGCTCGAACTGCTGATGCATATCTTTGCCATTTGGCCAGATCATCGCGTGATATTGTGCACCGCCGATAAGGACCTGGCGTTGTTCTGGAGCGGGATTGGCGCGTCCAACTTCGTGCGACATGTGGGCAACATCAGCTTCGACATCAACGCGGCGGCCCTCTTTCCCGGCGTTACTCAAGAACAATGGAGGACGTGGCTCACACAGTGATTCGATCACCCTGGCGCGGGCTGCAATCTTTACCACGCTCGGAAAGCCCAGGTCGGCAAAAAAGAGCTATCTCGGCGCGACCTCAGTCTCGCTGCCGTTTGAACGTCCTGCGCTATGGCGCTGCTCGCCTGAAGCCATCGGCGGATTTTCCGGGAAAGAGGGCCCGAGCGAAGTCGATTGACAACCTCAAGGCCTGGATCCAAGCCGGCGAGTACTCAGCGCTGTGGCGCACGTTCAATTCTGCTGACTTCGCTGATATAGCTCGAAGACCCACGGAGAATGGTGGTGCTCCTGATAGACTAGGCTGAGGTGTTTTTTCGAGCGAGTCACCCCGACATAGAACAAGCGCCTGGCCTCGCGAAGGCCCGCGGGAGTGCTCTTATCGCGCGTGCTCGGCATGTCGGAAGCATTTACCCCATACATGATGACCGCATCGAACTCCCGCCCCTTGGCGCTGTGCAGGGTGCTGAGGTTGAGACGTCCAGATCCCTCCGTCCGTCCGGCGAAATGCGCCAATGGCATGTCCAGATCGCGGGCCGGATCGGTATTGGAAGTCATCTCGTCGCAAACGTCCCACTCCTGTTCGGAATTGCGAGCCATCATGCGCCATGGCGTGATGAGTTCTCGTGCGACCCGTTGCAGCCAGACGTGAGTGGTTTCGCTGCTTCCGAGTGAGGTGCTCAGAAATCCCATGAGTTGGGCGGACAGTTCCTCTTCCTCACGCTCACTGGCGTGGCGCCCGTAGACGAGCGTCATCGCTTGCGACAGAAGCCGAGCATATGGCGGCTCGGCATCGCGCCAACCGCCCGTGATCCAGCGGGCACATTCCTCAATTAAGCGCGCAAGGCGGGAACTTCTTTTGATCAGGGCGTTCGTGTCGGTTCGGAAAAAAGGGACTCCCGCCTCCTTCAAAGCGGCTGCCACCTTGTCGCCGAGCCAGGCAGCCCGGTAGAGAACCGCGATTTGCCCCAGTTCGACCCCTTGTTCGACAAGCTTCGGGATGATCGTGTTGGCGACCGCCTCAGCTTGATTGTCGTGTCCGTACGGAACTGGCCAGAAGCTGAGATCGCCGTCGGGAGCGCCATCGATGCCGTGATAGTCGCGCTCCTCGCCAAGAGCACCGAGCGAGGCTCGAATGATCTTCGCGCCGGAACGATAATTGAAGCGGAGCCTGATCGTGCGCACATCGGAGCGGCGCGTCAGGCTTTCCAGCAGCTCAGGGTTGGCGCCGGCGAAGCCGTAGATCGACTGGTCAGTGTCGCCCACCGCAAACAGCCGAATGCCGCCTTCGAAGCAAAGCAGGAGGAGGACGAGCTCGTGCAGCGCATGACCGAGATCCTGGTATTCGTCGACAAACAACACGGGGAAACGAGCTCGAACAGCGTCGCGTATCCAGCCGTTCGCCTTGATCATGCGATAGGCGATCAGCGGCATGTCGTCGAAATCGATCAGCCCTTGCCGGCGCAGCTCCTCCTCGTAGGCTTCAACGAAACCAGCCAGCTCGGGATTGCGCCCCCGCCATTCGGGCCGCGTACGATCGACATCGCGGACGCGCTTTTCCGACGCGAACTTCCATCTGTCGTGAGGGTTGCCCGAGCCGTTGATCGATTTGCTGTATCCCGCTTCCACAGCGGCCCGCATCTGGGATTTGCTCGCGACCTTGAAGTCCGCGGGAAGCGCAATGGGCACGCAGCGCGCATACGGGCCGATGACCTGGCTTAGCGCGAAGCTGTGCACGGTGCCGATGAAAGCGCGGTCTCCAGGTACGATCCCGAGGCGGGCGAGGCGTGTTTCCAGTTCGATCGCGCAGTCGTTGTTGTAGGTGATACAGGCTACGCCGCGAGGATCGGGTACGTCCTGGATCACGGCGCGTGCCATGGCGATCGTCAGCGTCTTGGTCTTGCCGCTTCCCGGGCCGGCAAGCACGACGCAGTGACCTCCTTCTACGACGGCGGCGGCCTGCTCCGGATTGGCCTTGAGGTCTGCGAGGGCTTGGACAAGGGGCCGGTCGCTAAGCATTGGCAACCAAAGCCACGACGTTGTTGATGGCGTTTTCGATATAGGCGGGCGGATTGGGCCCGATGGTTTTCTTTGCCAACCGGGCACCGAGCCGGCCTTTTCCAACGCTTGCGACCATGGCCAGCAGCTGTTCAGGAACAACCGGCGTGCCGGCGCGCCAGGCAGCAATGCGATTGGTTCTGACCGACCCGAAATCCTGTTCACTCAAGATGTCAAGGAGCGGATTCAGCAGGCCGGGCGTGTTGGCGACGGACACTTCGAAGGTCTGATCGTTCAGGAATATGCGGGATTTCGCCGCTTCCACGGCAAAGCCGGAATAATCCACCGGCTGCCACGCCGCGAGTTCGGCCGCAGTCAAAACAGGAATTCCCCGCAGGGTGCGCATGTCCTGCCAGAGATCGAGGGTTCGCTTCTTGCCCAGAGGAGGCTTGCTCCCGTCGAGCGGATCCCAGTCGGTGACAACGCAATAGGGCAGTGACAGCGCCTCGGCGAGCTTGACGTAAGGACGGAAGTTCGTGCCGGCGACGTTGCATAGGGTAATGCCGAGATCATCGAGCGAGTGGCCGAGCGAGGCGGCGAAGACAGGCACGAGCGCCTCCTCCGCATCGCCCTCGACGAAGATGACGCCGCGCGCGAACAAGAGTTCGGCGCGGGACGCGTCGAGATAGTTCTCCAGATCATCGAGTTCGTCGGGCGTCACCGGCAGGTTGGCCAATGAGAATGCCTGCGTCGCGCCCCCTCGCCTCTTCAGCTGAACGATCGACCGCAGCGGCGCGACTGCTGCCAGTGTAGGCGAGTGGCTAGTGACGATCATGGCCTGAGAGGCCTCGGCATTGCCGAGCAACTTCGCGAACACCGATCGCTGCAGGTGCGGGTGCAGGTGCGCCTCCGGCTCTTCGATGCACAGCAGCGAGAAATTGCGCTCGTTCTTCTTCCGGCGCCAGGCGAATTCCGCAAGCTTCAGCGCCAGCAGGGCAACGTTCGCCGATCCCAGGCTGGCCTCGGCGATGCCGCGTTTGCCATCATCGATGAACATCGCAATCGCCCGGAACAGGCGAAGCGGGTCGGCCGGTGCAAATCTCAGGCGCGCATCGATGTCATGCGCCTTTCCCGACAAACGGGCTATCCCGGCACGCAGTTCATCTTCCAGCGTCTTGATGGTCGGAAAGGCCTCAAGCGTCTTGCTCGCCTTGTCCAGCTCGGTCGCGACAGTGCCGAGATCCGCGCGGCTTATCCCTGAGACGGCTTCTTCGAGCAGATGGCGCAGCGGGGAGGCCCGCCAGCTGCCGAGCTGACCTTCCGCGTCGCGCAAGGCATCGAGCAGATCGATCGCAATGCGCCGGCGCACCTTGCTCGGCAGCGAACGTGTTTCGTCGCCGCCGCCAAAGACCAGAAACTCGCAATCGGCGCCCGATTGGGGCGGCCCGGCAACGTCCGACTTCTTGCGGAAGATGTAGCTGAGCCGTGCGATACTCGGATCATGAGGCGCCCGAAAATCGGTCAGCAGCGCGGTCAGCGACATGTCCGACGCGAAATCCGAGATCTCTAGATGGACCTCGATGGGCGCGCTGTAGTCGGTAGGCCCGCCATCCCAGAAATCGGTGAGCTTCAGCTGCCTTGCCGAATCGGGCAGTGTCGGATCGAGAATGAGCTGGATCGCGAACAGCAGATTGCTCTTGCCAACTCTGTTTTCTCCGAGCAGCACGACATTGCCGGCCAGCGCGACGTCGATCGATTGAAAATTCCTGAAATTCCTGATGCTCAACTTGCTGAGATACATTTTCCGCCCCAACGTCTAAGCTTTTTCTTTGCCTGAGCTTCAATAGCGGGTGATTTTGGGCGATCACAGTGCCCTGTTGGAAGAACATGACCAAAACCGATGCCTATTCGTTCCACTGACGTCGTCGATGGCATGCTGGCGCTTCGCAGCGCTCGCGCTTCCGCCGCGCGGGAAGGTGCAATCGGTCGTGAGATCGTCACCCTGCCCCTGCTCGCTGCGCGCCTTGTCGGCGGCTTCGCGACACCGGCCGGCACCGACGTGCTCTATCCGGTAATCCAGGCGGCGCTAACCTCGGAAAGCTTTCGCGACATCGGAACGGTGGCAGCGTTGCCAGGGATGCCGCGCGCGGTCCTGCATGCGCTCGATTGCGCCTGGCGGGCGGATCTCGATCTGTCGTCGCTGGCAGGCGGGACGCCGAGGTTTGATGACCTGCATGTCATCGAGACCTACGTCCGCGATCACATTCCACCCGCGCGTATGCTGCCGCGTGATCTTCGCGACGCCGCCCTCAGGCGGGTCGATCTTGCGCGCGGCTTGCTGGGTCCGGTGACGCTTTCGGGAGTGGCGGACATCGATCCACTTTGGCGGCCGCTTGTCAATAAGCTTGCTCGCGTCACCGATCTCACCTGGGAGCTGCCGGAACCTGTCGAACAACCGTGGTTCAGAGGGTCGATCCGGAAAACGCCGGCGACGACTCCGGTCCGAACAACGGCCGAGGCGAGCGCGGACCCCAAGTCGGAGGTCGTCGAGGCGTTGCGTTGGATCCGACAGCTGCTCGCCACCGGGAAGGTTAAGGCACAAGATATCGCCGTCGCCGCGACTTCGACTCCTGACTGGGACGATCATTTTCTGGCCTATGCGAGAAGCGCCGGGCTGCCACTGCATTTCTCTCACGGCGTGCCCGCCTTGAGCACGCCGGAGGGCCAGGCCTGTGCCGCGCTGGCGGACATTCTGGTAAACGGTCTCGATCAGGAGCGTATCTGGCGCTTGATCCGACGCCTGCCGTCGCGTCCATTTGCCGGCTTGCTTCCGCCGGACTGGTTTGCTGCTGTTCCGCGAAGCGCGGGTCTGCGGAGCCTCGGCCAGTGGCAGGAAGTGCTGGCGGCGGCCAGGCCGCAGCGCGCCGATGGTGAACTGGCCGAGCACGTCCTGCTGCCCATTCTCGAGCTTCTCGCGCGCGGAGCGGAAGTGGCCGGGGAAGCGGGTGCACGGATGCTGAGCGGCGCCAGCCTGGCGATGTGGGAAGAGGCGCTGCGAAGCGCGCCTGCAAAAGCCATTGCCCTGTCGTTGCAAGCGTTGCGCGTCGTCGACCAGCTTGACCCGGCCAACAGCGTCGTGTGGTGCCCGGCGTCGCAATTGGCCGCATGTCCGCGGCCCTACACCCGCCTGCTTGGCCTCACCAGCCGGTCCTGGCCGCGCTCGGAAAACGACGACCCGCTGTTGCCGCACCATCTGCTCGACCGCCGCAGGCTCCATCCGGCGGGTGTCGCTGAACGTGACCGACGCCATTTCGCGGTCATCCAGGCGCACACCCGCGAACAACTCATCCTGTCGCGGCCGCTGCGCAACGCCAAGGGCGGCGTTCTGTCGCCAAGCTCGCTCTGGCCCTCGGACGAGATCGTGCACAAGCGCGACCGCATTCCAGGGCATGCTTTCAGCGAAGCGGACAGGCTGTTGGCGAGACCCCGCGATGCCGGCCAACTCGCGCATGTTCGCCAGAGCCAGCTTTGCTGGCGCAACTGGCAGTGGCCTTCCACGTTGACACCGCATGACGGCCTCTCAGGCGCCAACCATCCGGCGATAGAAAGAGCCTTGGCGAGAGTCCAGTCGACGACGTCGCTCCAGCGGCTGCTGCGCGACCCGCTCGGGTTCGTCTGGCGTTACGCGTTGGGTTGGCGCTCAGCGCGATTCCAGTCCGACCCGCAACTCGATGCAGCCTCGTTCGGCGAACTGGTGCATGAGTTGATCAGCGGCGCGATCGCGGCGCTCGAGCCTGCGCCGGGGTTTGCGCGCGCGAGCGCCGGCGAGATCGAAGCGGCGATCGGTCATGCTTCGACGGCGATCCTGAATGCCTGGCCGCTTCAGCGTTCAGTGCCCCGGCCGATTCTGTGGCGGCATACCGTGAATGAGGCTGCGCGCCGCACGGCCAGAGGCCTTGCCGCCGACGATCAGGTCAGATCCGATACGCGCAGCTGGACGGAAGTGCCGTTCGGCCAGCGAGATGCCGCGCAGGAGGAGGCGCCGTGGGACACGACGGTCGCGGTGTCGATCCGACAAAGCGGCCTGGTGTTCGGCGGCCGCATGGATCGGCTCGATATCCGTGCCACCGGCGATGGCGCGCGCATCACCGACTACAAGAGCGCCAAGCCGCCTCCGAAACACCAGCGCATCGCGTTGGGCCAGGGACGGGAACTGCAGCGTGTGCTTTACGCCATCGCGGTACGCGCGTTGCTGCCCGAAGTCAGGACGGTTGTGGCGCGCCTGATCTATCTCGCCGACGATCCGACAACTTTCGAGCTCAAGGGCGACGAGCTGGATGCGGTGGTGAACGAAGCGGCAGGCTATCTATCGGCGGCAATGGCGATCCTGCGCAGCGGCAGCATTGCGCCGCGTTGGGAGCAGGACGCCGACTATGACGACATGCGCCTGGCGCTTCCGGCCGATCGCGAAAGCTACCTGCGCCGCAAGGCCTCCGAGTTCCGGCGGCCAACCAGCCGCTCAACCGGCTGTGGAGCGCCTCGACATGATGCTCGTCGACCAGGACGCCCGCTGCCGGGCCATGACCGATTTCTTCTCGATCCTGCTGGTCGAAGCGGCCGCGGGAACCGGCAAGACCTCGCTGATGGCGGGTCGCGTCGCGATGATGCTCGCAGCCGGCCATCATCCCGGTGACATCGCTGCCATCACCTTCACCGAACTCGCGGCGAGCGAGCTCGCGCGCCGCATCAGGCAGACGATTGAACTGCTATTGGCGGGCGATGTTCCTGCTTTCTTAAAGTCCGTTCTTCCCAATGGCCTTTCGGACCAGCAGCACGATGCGCTCGTCGCCGCCTCTCCCCGCCTCGATGAGCTGACGGCAACGACCATTCATGGATTTTGCCAGGCGATCATCCGCAGCCATGGCGTCCAGGCTGGCCTCGATCCCGGTGCCCGCGTGGTCGATGCGGGCGTTGCCGACAATCTGTTCATGGCCGAGCTGTCGGCCTGGTTCGCGCGTCGGCTCGCGGCCGATGCGGCGCAAGCTGACCCGATCGTCGTCCTGGCCGAGGAAATCCCGCTTCAGGTCGTTGACCTTATTCGGGAACTCGCGAGCCTCCGGCGCAAGCATCCCGATGCCCAACCGATCCCTCCCTCTGCCGACGCACGGCCGGACATTGATTTCGTCCAGGCGGTGGACGATTTCGACCGATGGCAGGCAGGCGCAGCGCCGGACAAATGGCTTTCCGACATCGCGCACGAGCTGCGCCGGCTTGCGGAGCGCTATCAGGATTGTCTTGCAAACAAGGAGGATTTCGGAAGCCTGTGGCGGCTTTGCGATCCGGGAGCCGGCCGTCTCTTCCAGCGCAAAGGCCTGCAACTCAAGACCTACGACGAGGCCGCGCGGGGCTTCGGCGCACATCGCAACGGTGCCGGCGCCGGAGATGGCCGGGCGCTCTATGAAACCGTCGTCATCGCCTGGAGCGAGCTCGTCGGCCATATCGCTAGCACGCTGGTGTGCTCGCTATCGGCCTCGCTCGACCAGCTGCTCGAAAGCTATCAGGCGCGCAAGCGGGCTGCCGCGGTGCTGGATTTCGACGACCTGCTGATCCACGTTCGATCGCTGGTGCGCGGCCACGAGGAGATGCGTCAGGCCATCAGCCAGCGCTATCTCTATGTCCTGGTCGATGAATTCCAGGACACGGACGGCATCCAGAACGAGATTTTGTTCTCGATCGCCGCTGAAGCTCGACCTGCGCGATGGGAAGAATCGGAGCTGCGGCCCGGCGCGCTCTTCCTGGTTGGCGATCCGAAACAGGCGATCTATCGTTTTCGCGGCGCCGACATCGAAGCCTACGAGCGCTGCCGCCGCCTGATCGATAGCCAGGATCAGGGCGCGGTGCTCGAGATCACAGCCAATTTCCGATCGCTGACACCGATCATCGATCATGTGAATGCCTGCTTCGAACCGGTCTTTGCCAAGCCGTCGCAGCCCCGATACGTCGCGCTCGCACCCACACTGTTCGAGGTGTCACACCCGCTTGCCTGCGTGGCGCGCTTCACCGTCGAGGTGGCGGCCGAGGGACGCATCTACGCCGAAATGTTTCGGGAAGCCGAGGCCGAGCGGGTTGCCGACATATGCGCCTCCTTGATCGGCAACATGCCGATACAACGCGCCGACAAGACATGCACGCCGCTCCAGGCCGGCGACATCGCGCTGCTTTCGCCGGGACACACGGAACTGTGGCGCTACGAACGGGCGCTCGAGCAGCGCGGGCTCGCGGTATCCTCGCAAGCCGGGCAGACGCTTATGCGACGGCAGGAAACGCAGGACATCTTGGCATTGTTGCGGGTCCTCGCGGATTCGTCCGATACGCTGGCCTTTGGCGCGCTGATGCGCGGTCCCTTGGTCGGCTTGAGCGACCAGGAACTGCTCGATATCACCGCGACCCTTGCCGCCAGCGAAGAAGGCCAAAGCTTTTTCACCGTCCGAACGGACCCCCAACTGGTGCAGCATGCGGTGGCAAGGCACATTCTCATCGAGCTGCAACAGCTTCGCCGGCGGGCGTCGATTGTGACGCCGAGCCTGATTCTTGCGGAAGCCATCGAACGTCTGAACGTTCGCGTAATCATGGCGGCGCGACATCGCAACCGAAGTGCCCGCGCGCTCGCCAACCTGGACGCCCTGATCGAGAGAGCGCGCGGCTACGCGGTCGCTGGCCTGCGCACATTCATCCGCGAGCTGCAGGCAGATTGGGAACGCAAGGCCCGAGCGCAGGAAGGGCGCATCGACGCCGCCGAGGATGCCGTCGAGATCGTCACCATTCACAGCGCCAAGGGCCTGGAGTGGCCGGTCGTCATTCCGGTCAATTCCACGACCGAGCTCTACCGGCCGGATCAATTCGTGCATCGGCAATCCGACAACAGCCTGCATTGGATGCTCGGCGGCGTCGCGCCGCCGGAGCTGGCGGTGGCACGTGCAGCGGAAAGCCTGGAAGATGCCAATCAGCGAGAGCGGATCTGGTATGTGGCCTGCACGCGGGCACGGGATCTGCTGATGCTGCCGCACATTCCTCAGGCGTCCAAAGATTCCTGGTTCAGCTCCATAGACCTGCGTCAGCAAGACATTCCCGAACTAGACCTTTCATCCTTTGCACGGCGGGAAACGCCAGGGCCGGTCTCTCGGCCGAACGGGCAGTCTTCGGACATTTTTGCCGCCGAGCAGCAATCCGTCGACGAAAGCGCACCGCCAATTGTCTGGCGCCGGCCCAGCGAGCATGACGCCGATCGGATCAGCGATCCCCTCGACGGGGTCGTAAGCTCGGAGACTCATGCCGAACATCTTGAGGTTGTCGGCGCCGGGGCGCGCCGCGGTGTCATCCTTCACAAGCTGAGGGAAGAGCTTCTCACCGGCGAGCTTGCTGTCGAACTCGGCGCTAGCGTGTCCCGCGCGCTCGAATTGCTCGAACAGCTGATGCCCGACGTCGACGACGGCGAACCTCGTCCAGACCCCAATGAGATGGGAGCCACGGCGCTCCGCGGCCTCGCATTGCCGCAGATTGCCGAACTGCGGCCCAATCTCGTCCCGGAAATCGCAATCTGGAGCCATGACGAGATTGGCCTTATCGCCGGTCGTGCCGACGCTTTGGCGATCATCGAAGACAGGGTCGACGCTGCGATCGACTGGAAGTCTGATGTGAATCCCTCGCCGGCGGTGCGCGAAGCCCATGCGCAGCAGCTGCGCGATTATCTTTCTGCGACGGGCGCCAGACGCGGCGCGATTGTCTACCTGACGAGCGGCGAGATCACCTGGGTCCAACGGGCGGACAGAGTGAGCCGCGATCAATAGTGTCCTGAGGGTCGGTTCGCAGCCCGCAGGCATGCCCAAGCAAAAACCGGATGCCTGTTTTTCGCACCGCGGTCTCACCCTTTGGGCGGCGGGCTACTGCAGTCCTGCCGCGGACGGAGCTACATCCCTGGTTTTACAAATTTTACACGTCTTGATTTTCGGAAGAACATATGACGTGCGACCTTGGCGCTGCCGAAAGCAATACCGCGAGCGACGATCATGCCTGGAGGTAACC
>NZ_JAMYSZ010000049.1:0-28448 GCF_040322215.1 Mesorhizobium sp. M0184 | reverse complement strand
ACGGACGGCTCCCTTGTTTGAGATCTCAACGAACTCATTCTGGCACATCCGATGCCGTCGGGCGCCGTCCACCCCATCATGCCGTAACCTTAACGGCAGAGTGCAGCGGAGCAGAATCCTGCAGCGCAGGGGCGTTCTGGCGTAACGGCATGGATCCTGGGGTCTGCGCTGCGTCGCTCCGCTCCTTGCTGCGCCCCAGGATGACGAAGCGATGGGGGAGGTTTGCGACAGCCGAGCTGCCTCAGCCCTTCGGCTTCAGCCCGTCGATGAACAGTTGCTCGAGAAACCTTGCGGCATCCTCGAAGCGGCCGTCGCCGCCGCGGTCGGGGCCGAGCACGGCGCGCACCTGCACGTCGAAATCGGCATAATGCTGCGTCGTCGCCCAGATCGAGAAGATCAGGTGCCAGGGGTCGGTGCGGGCAATCTTGCCGGCGCGCATCCAGCCCTTGATGACATTGGCTTTCTCGTCGACCAGCGTCTTCAACTCGCCCTCCAGCATCGGCATGATGCGCGGCGCGCCCTGCAGGATCTCGTTGGCGAACAGGCGGCTCTCGCGCGGGAAATCGCGCGCCATTTCGAGCTTGCGCCTGATGTAGCTGCGCAGTTCGGTTAGCGGATCGCCGATGTCGTCGAGCTCGCGCAGCGGCGCCAGCCAGGTGTCGAGAAGCCGCTGCATCAGCGTCTCGTGGATGTCCTCCTTACGGCGGAAATAATAGAGCAGGTTCGGCTTCGACATGCCGGCGGCTTCGGCGATCTGGTCGATGGTCGAGCCGCGAAAACCGTTGGTCGAGAAGACTTCGAGCGCCGCCTCGAGGATGAGCTCGCGCTTTTCCAGCTGGATGCGGGTGCGGCGAGGAGCGGAGCTTTCGACCGCCCCCGTCACCCCGAAAAACCTTCGCTGGGAGGAGTGTCTGGACCAATTCTCTGGACCAGTTTTTCTCCGCCCTGTGGAGCGCACTTCGAAAGCCGCATTTCCGCTAGTAATCCCTTGACCGCTGATAAGGCGGTGCTAACGTTTGTCCAACCGGTCAAAAATTTGCGTAGCACGAAAACACAGCAAAGACCAAGTGTTGGAACGACCAGGCGTTAGCCGCACCGAAACAGGTTACAAGGGGAAGTCTTGGTCATGTCCAACCGGCTGAAAGTCACGCCGAACGATCTCAGCGCATTCTGGATGCCGTTCACGGCAAACCGGCAGTTCAAGCAGGCGCCGCGCATGATGGTGTCGGCCAAGGATATGCACTACACGACCAGCGACGGGCGCAAGGTGCTCGACGGCACCGCCGGGCTGTGGTGCGTCAATGCCGGCCACTGCCGTCCGAAGATCACCGAGGCGATCCAGAGCCAGGCGGCCGAGCTCGACTATGCGCCGGCGTTCCAGATGGGCCATCCGATCGTGTTCGAACTGGCGAACCGCTTGGTCGACATCGCGCCGAAGGGCATGGACCATGTGTTCTTCACCAATTCCGGATCGGAATCGGTCGAAACGGCGCTGAAGATGGCGATCGCCTATCACCGCGCCAAAGGCGAGGGCTCGCGCACCCGTCTGATCGGCCGCGAGCGCGGCTATCACGGCGTCAATTTCGGCGGCATCTCGGTCGGCGGCATCGTCACCAACCGCAAGATGTTCGGCACGCTGCTCGGCGGCGTCGATCACATGCCACACACGCATCTGCCGGAAAAGAACTCTTTCACCAAGGGCGTGCCGGAGCATGGCGCGGAACTGGCGAACGAGCTGGAGCGCATCGTCGCACTGCACGACGCCTCGACCATTGCCGCCGTCATCGTCGAGCCGGTGGCCGGTTCCACCGGCGTCATCCTGCCGCCGAAGGGCTATCTGCAGAGGCTGCGCGAGATCTGCACCAAGCACGGCATCTTGCTGATCTTCGACGAAGTCATCACCGGTTTCGGCCGTCTCGGCACGCCGTTTGCCGCCGACTATTTCGGTGTCACGCCGGATATCATGACCACCGCCAAAGGCGTCTCCAACGGCGTCATCCCGATGGGCGCGGTGTTCGTGAAGAAGGAAATCCACGACGCCTTCATGACCGGGCCCGAGCACATGATCGAGTTCTTCCACGGCTACACCTATTCGGGCAATCCGATCGCCTGCGCGGCGGCGTTGGGCACGCTCGACACCTACAAGGAAGAGGGGCTGCTGACGCGCGGCGAGGAACTGGCGCCGTACTGGGAGGACGCGCTGCACTCGCTGAAAGGCGAGCCGAACGTCATCGATATCAGAAACATCGGCCTGATCGGCGCGATCGAGCTGGCGCCGATCGCCGGCCAGCCGACGAAGCGGGCCTTCTCGGCTTTCGTCAAGGCGTTCGAGCGTGGTGCATTGATCCGCACCACCGGCGACATCATCGCGCTATCGCCGCCGCTGATCATCACCAAGGGTCAGATCAACGAATTGATCGACCATGTGCGCGAAGTGCTGAGGGCCGTGGATTGAACCAGGTGCAGCTTTCCCTCCCCCTCGAGGGGAGGGTGGCCGCGAAGCGGCCGGGTGGGGTCAGTGCGGCAGTGCGCCAGCCTGACCTTCGGCCGCATAGGTGCCTGTGATGCCCCGGACCCGCGTGAGTTTCGAAATGCGCCAAAAGGCGCGCGCGCTTCGAGTTCATGCGACCAAAGGCGAATCCCTGCTGTGGTATGAACTGCGCGAATTGAAATCGGCCGGCATCAAGTTCCGTCGCCAGTGCCCGATCGGACCTTATATCGTCGACTTCGCTTGCCTCGCTGTAAAGCTGGTGGTGGAAGTGGATGGAGACGCGCACGAACAGGAGAAGGGCAAACGGCACGACGCCGTCCGTGATGCCTATCTGCGGTCGCTCGGGTTCGATATCTTTCGCGTCGATGAGCCCGATGTCATAAACAGCGCCTGGCATGTCGCACAGGTGGTCAAGGAAAAGGTCGCGCGCATGTCAGCCGACCCCACCCGACCGCTTCGCGGCCACCCTCCCCTCGAGGGGGAGGGGGACGCTGGCGTGCCACAACCAATGAGGTTTTAGAATATGGCCGCCCCCGGCGAGAATTTGCGAATCAATTCAGACCGTTTGTGGGATTCGATAATGGAGATGGCGAAGATCGGCCCCGGCATTGCCGGCGGCAACAATCGCCAGACCGTTACCGACGAGGACGGCGAAGGGCGGCATCTGTTCAAGCGCTGGTGCGATGAGGCGGGGCTCGAAATGGGCGTCGACGAGATGGGTACGATGTTTGCCCGTCGCGAAGGCACCGACCCCAGCCTGCCGCCGGTCTATGTCGGCAGCCATCTCGACACCCAGCCGACCGGCGGCAAGTATGACGGCGTGCTCGGCGTGCTCGGCGGCCTGGAGGTCGTGCGCTCGCTCAACGATCTCGGCATCAAGACCAAGCACCCGATCGTCGTCACCAACTGGACCAACGAGGAAGGCGCCCGCTTTGCGCCGGCGATGATGGCGTCCGGGGTATTCGCCGGCGTGCTCGATCAGGCCGACGTTTATTCGCATGTCGACAAGGATGGCAAGAAATTCGGCGAGGAGCTCGAACGGATCGGCTGGAAGGGCACTGAGAAAGTCGGCGAGCGCAAGATCCACGCCTTCTTCGAATTGCATATCGAGCAGGGCCCGATCCTCGAGGACGAGGGCATCGACATTGGTGTCGTCACCCATGGCCAGGGACTGAAATGGCTGCAGGTGACGTTGACCGGCAAGGAGGCGCATACCGGCTCGACGCCGATGCCGAAGCGGCGCAATGCCGGGCTCGGCATGGCGCGGGTGATCGAATTGGTGCACGAGATCGCCATGGACTATCAGCCCGACGCCGTCGGCGCGGTCGGCCATATGGAGGTCTATCCGAACTCGCGCAACATCATCGCCGGCCGCACCGTCTTCACCATCGACATCCGCTCGCCGGAAAAGGAGGTGCTGGACGCCATGGACGGCCGCATCCGCGAAGGCATCGACACAATCTGCGACGCGCTCGACATCAAATATCAGATCGATCAGGTCGGCCATTTCGATCCGGTCACCTTCGACGCGGGCTGCGTCAAGGCTGTGCAGGATGCGGCGGAGCGTCTGGGATATACGCATCGCAATATCGTCTCGGGTGCCGGCCATGACGCCTGCTGGATCAACCGCGTTGCACCCACCGCAATGGTGATGTGCCCCTGTGTCGACGGGCTCAGCCACAACGAGGCCGAGGAAATCACCAAGGAATGGGCAGCGGCCGGCGCCGACGTGCTGTTCCATGCGGTGGTGGACACGGCGGAGATTGTGGGGTGAGATGTTGGCGCCGTACCCCCACCCCTAACCCCTCCCCACAAGGGGGAGGGAGACTTCCGTTGGCGCTGACCTCGGCAAATTGCCTGCCTTTCGGCGCCAAAAGGGGAAGTAAGGGCGCGCGGCAGCATTCCCTCCCCCTTGTGGGGAGGGTTAGGGTGGGGGTCCATCTTCGTAAGAATCCAAATGTGATTGCCCTGCCACAAGGGGAGGACTAGCAATGCCGACGCCTTTTTCTATGGCGAAAGCTTTGATGGGTTCATCTGTGACAGCGCGGCACCAAGCCTCCCTCCCCCTTGTGAGGAGGGATTGAGGGTGGGGGTACTCGTCTTGGCACCGACCGCGATCGATCCAGCCGCCGTCAAGCGTGCAAGAATGTTGCGCCGGAACATGACAGAGGGCGAGCGTAAGCTCTGGTCCGAGCTGAAGGAGTTCCGTCGCCTCTACGGGTTACATGCAAGGAAGCAGGCGCCGATTGGGCCTTATATTGCGGACTTCGTTCTGCACGAGAAGAACCTCGTCATCGAGGTGGATGGAGAGCATCACTTTACGCCGGAGCAAATGGAGAAGGACCGCATACGCGATGCATGGTTTGGCCGACAGGGCTATCGTGTGCTCAGGTTTTCGACTGGAGACTTGGCAAATTCCTTCGATGGTTGCGTCGAGGAGATATTGCGGGAAGTTGGAGTCATGTAGAGGCCGTTCAGGGTTCCTCGACGCTGAACCGACCTGATCAAGCAAGGCGCTCATAAAGAAGCGCGAACGAAACAAGGGAACAAGAAAATGTCCAAAGTCATCAAGAACGGAACCGTCGTCACCGCCGACCGGACGTGGAAGGCCGATGTGCTGTTCAAGCACGGCAAGATCATCGGCATCGGCTCGGATTTGCATGGCGACCATGAGTTCGACGCCAGCGGCTGCTATGTGATGCCGGGCGGCATCGACCCGCATACCCATCTCGAAATGCCGTTCATGGGCACCTATTCGGCCGACGATTTCGAATCCGGCACGCGCGCGGCCCTTGCCGGCGGCACGACGATGGTCGTCGATTTCTGCCTGCCAGCGCCGCAGCAGTCGCTGCTCGAGGCCCTGCAGATGTGGGACAACAAGACCTCGAAGGCGTCCTGCGATTATTCCTTCCACATGGCGATCACCTGGTGGGGCAAGCAGGTGTTCGACGAGATGGCCACCGTCGTCGACAGGGGCATTACCTCGTTCAAGCATTTCATGGCCTACAAGGGCGCGCTGATGGTCGACGACGACGAGCTCTATTCGTCGTTCCAGCGCTGCGCTGATCTTGGCGCGCTGCCGCTGGTCCATGCCGAGAATGGCGACGTGGTGGCGGCGCTGTCGCAGAAGCTGCTGGCGGCGGGCAATAGTGGCCCCGAAGGGCACGCCTATTCGCGTCCGCCGGAAGTGGAAGGCGAGGCGACCAACCGCGCCATCATGATCGCCGACATGGCCGGTGTGCCGCTCTATGTCGTGCATGTCTCCTGCGAGCAGGCGCACGAGGCCATCCGCCGGGCGCGGCAGAAAGGCATGCGGGTATTCGGCGAGCCGCTGATCCAGCACCTGACGCTGGACGAGAGCGAATATTTCAACAAGGACTGGGATCATGCGGCGCGGCGTGTCATGAGCCCGCCCTTCCGCAACAAATGGCACCAGGATTCGCTGTGGGCCGGCCTGCAGGCCGGGTCGCTGCAAGTGGTGGCGACCGACCATTGTGCCTTCACCACCAAACAAAAGCGCAACGGCGTCGGCGACTTCACCAAGATCCCGAACGGCACGGGCGGGCTCGAGGACCGCTTGCCGATGCTGTGGACCGCCGGCGTCAACACAGGCCGGCTGACGATGAACGAGTTTGTCGCGGTGACCTCGACCAACATCGCCAAGATCCTCAACATGTATCCGAAGAAGGGCGCCATCGTCGAAGGCGCGGATGCCGACATCCTCGTCTGGGATCCGAAGCGCAAGAAGAAGATCACGGCCAAGAAGCAGCAATCGGTGATCGACTACAATGTCTTCGAAGGTTTTGAGGTAACCGGCCTGCCGCGCTTCGTCTTCTCGCGCGGCGAACTGTCGATCGAGGAAAACGAGGTCAAGGCGAAGCCCGGCCATGGCGAGTTCGTCGCTCGCGAGCCGAACGCGGCGGTCAACCGGGCCCTGTCGACCTGGAAGGAGATTTCCGCGCCGCGCAAGGTGGAACGTACAGGCATCCCGGCGACGGGCGTTTGAGCTTGGGGAGCCACGGAGCGATTATCTCAATGGCCGCGGTGATCCTTGCCGCCGGGCTGGCGGCGGCTGACGTCCTTGCCGGCTCCTATGGCAATGAGGTCGGTTGCGCTGGCGTACGGCTCGGTTATCAGGACAGCGACGATTATGTCGTGCTGACCGCCGACGGCGTCGAAACCTATGGCAGCGGCTGCGAGTTCGCACAGCGATTGACGACGATGCCTGGCACCCAGTTGTTGAACTCCACCTGTTTCGCCGAGGGCGAGGAGGGCACGACCACGGATGTCGTCAAGGTCATCAACAGAGGAGGGGACGGTTTCTTCGTGACCATTCCCGGCCTTGAGGAGATAGGGCCGCTGAAATCATGTTCGTGACGGTGCCGATGACGACCGCTGCCTCGATGCCGGCGTCAGGCGACCAACCCGTCCAGTTCCGGCAGCAGGACGACGCTTTCCTGTTCGTTGGGATCGGTGCGGGCAATGACGGCCGAGGCGGGGCCGTCGCTCAGATTGGCCGGCAGATGCGGCACGCCGGGGGGAATATAGAAAAGATCGCCGGCCTTGACCACGATATGCTGTTCGAGCCGGTCGCCATACCAGGTATGGACTTCGCCGGAGAGCACATAGATCGCGGTTTCATGGTTTTCGTGCATATGCGCCTTGGCGCGGGCACCCGGCGGCATGGTCAGCAGATGCATGCAGATGCCGGACGAGCCGACTGTTTCGGCGGCGATACCGGCGAAATAACTCAGGCCCTGCTTGCCTTCATAAGAGCTTTCAGGGCGGATAAGATGGCAAGTCGGTTTGGGCGACATCGGGGCAACTCCGGGCGTCTATCTGATGGGACAAGGGCGCGTAGAACTGGGGCGCGTAGAACTGGGGCGCGTAAAACTGGGGCGAGTAAAACTGGGGCGAGTAGGACTGGGCGAGTGGAAAGCAACATCAGGGTAAAATCAATGGGATTCCGGCCGGCGCCGCAGTGGCCGGAAGCGACAGGCTATGGCCGATGACGGGAGTATCGCCAGCCGTTGTTTCGGCAAGCAAGCTTGGCCTGACCTTCCAGACCAATGATGGTCCGGTGCAGGCGCTGTCGAATGTCGACCTGACCATCGGCAAGGGGGAATTCGTGTCCTTCATCGGGCCCTCCGGCTGCGGCAAGACGACCTTGCTGCGCGTCATCGCCGATCTGGAGAAGCCGACATCGGGAGCCATCTCCGTCAACGGCATGACGCCCGAGCAGGCGCGCCAGAGCCGCGCCTATGGCTATGTCTTCCAGGCGGCCGCACTTTATCCGTGGCGCACGATCGAGCGCAATGTGGCACTGCCGCTGGAGATCATGGGCCTGTCCAGGGCGGAGCAGGCGGCGCGCATCAAGCGAACCCTCGACCTTGTCAACCTCAGCGGCTTCGAGAAGAAATACCCCTGGCAGCTTTCGGGCGGCATGCAGCAGCGCGCCTCGATCGCGCGGGCGCTCGCTTTCGACGCCGACCTTTTGTTGATGGACGAGCCGTTCGGCGCGCTGGACGAGATCGTGCGCGATCACCTCAACGAACAGCTGCTGGAGCTTTGGGAGCGGACCAACAAGACCATCTGCTTCGTCACCCATTCGATCCCTGAGGCGGTCTATCTGTCGACGCGCATCGTCGTCATGTCGCCGCGCCCGGGGCGTGTCAGCGACGTCATAGAATCGACGCTGCCGAAAAAGCGGCCGCTCGATATCCGCGAGACGCCGGAGTTCCTGGCGATCGCGGCACGCGTGCGGGACGGGCTGAGGGCGGGGCACAGCTATGATGATTGAGGGCGCGCGCGACGGGCTTGCGCGTTCAACGCAGGAGGTACCTCCGCCCCGCGAGGGAGCGGTCAACAATGCCTTCGTCATCCTAGGGCGGAGCCGCCGCGAAGCGGCGTGCGCAGACCCTAGGATCCATGCCGTGACATTAGCCGAAAGGCCCAAGCGGTTCAGAATATTCGCCGGGCAGAGCGGTGTGGAGGGAGCCATTTTCAGCACCGTTGCGGAGCGGGGAGGTTACGGCATGGATCCTAGGGTCTGCGCCGCGTCGCTTCGCTCCTTGCTTCGCCCTAGGATGACGAAAGCGTGGTTGGGCGCTCCCGATACGCACGCCGCTTCGCGGCGGTTCCGCCCTAGGATGACAAAAGCGCGGTCACCCTCACCCGGCCTCCGCTTCGCTCCGGCCACCCTCTCCCCGTTGGGGAGAGGAGGGCGTTTACCCGGCGAGGCCTGCTAGATGGACTCGTTTCGCGACAAGATCGTTCCGGTGACCTCGATCCTCCTGGGCGTCGTCGTCGTCTGGTACGTTATGGCTGTCATCCTCAACGCGCCGTTCCAGCGCGATCTCGACCGCCGCGCCAATCAGACGCCGGGTATTGTGGAATTCATCGGCAAGACGCTGGTACAGCCGAAGCCGACGCTGCCGGCGCCGCATCAGGTGGCGGTGAATTTTTTCGAAAACACCTTTCTGCGTAGCATCACCTCGAACCGCAGCCTGGTCTACAATGCCTGGGTGACGCTGTCGTCGACGCTGCTCGGCTTTGCTTTCGGCACGGCGCTCGGCATCGTCATCGCCGTCGGCATCGTGCATGTGGCGACGCTCGACCGCAGTCTGATGCCGTGGATCATCGCCTCGCAGACCATTCCGATCCTGGCGGTGGCGCCGATGATCATCGTCGTGCTGGCGGCGGTCGGCATCACCGGGCTTATCCCGAAGGCGCTGATCTCGACCTATCTGTCGTTCTTCCCGGTGGCGGTCGGCATGGTGAAGGGACTGCGCTCGCCCGAGCTCACCCATCTCGACCTGATGCACACCTATAATGCCAGTGCCTCGCAGACCTTCTGGAAATTGCGTGTGCCGGCTTCGGTGCCGTTCCTGTTCACCTCGATGAAGGTGGCGGTGGCCGCCAGCCTGGTCGGCGCCATCGTCGGCGAGTTGCCGACCGGCGCCGTCGCCGGCATCGGCGCCAAATTGCTCGCCGGCGCCTACTACAGCCAGACCATCGACATCTGGTCGGCTCTGGTTGCCGGGTCGGTGGTCGCGGCGCTGCTGGTGATGGTCGTCGGCATCGCCGGGCGCCTTGTCGACCGCGCCATGGGCGGGAGGCCGGCATGAGCTCCATCCTGAGCCTTTCCTCAATCACGCCTCGATGCTGGCAGGGGTATGCCGCGCTTGTCCTGCTTGCCGGCGCGCTGCTTCTTTGGCCGCTCGTCAGTGCTACGCCCGGTTACGGCATGGCAACTGCGGTTTTGATTTTCATTTTGCTGCTCGTGGCAATCGAGGCCGACAACTTTCCACCGATGATCGGGCTGGTGTTGCTGTTCCTTGGCGCGCATGGTGCAGCGTGGATGCTGCTCGCCGGCATAACCGGCAATGAGGGCAGCGCTCGCGCATCCTTCTATCTGCTGCTCGTCGCGGCGTGGTTTCTGGCCTGGCGCTGCGTAACGGTCTTGTCGTCGTTTCGCCCGACATCGCGCTGGGCGTCAACCGCCCTGCGCCTGATCATTCCGGCCATCTTCGGCGCCTGGATCCTGATCATCTGGGAGGCGGTGACGCGGGGTGCCGGCATTCCCTTCATCCTGTTGCCGCCGCCAAGCGCCATCGGTGCACGCATCGTCGGCTCGCTGCCGGTGCTGGGGGCCGATGTCAGGCAGACCATCTTCAAGGCGGTTATCTTCGGCTATGTGGTGGGGAGCAGCGCCGGCTTCCTCGTTGCCATCGCCGCCGACCGCGTGCCGTTCCTGCGGCGCGGGCTTTTGCCGATCGGCAATATGGTGTCGGCGCTGCCGATCATCGGCGTCGCGCCGATCATGGTCATGTGGTTCGGCTTCGACTGGCAGTCGAAGGCAGCGGTGGTCATCATCATGACCTTCTTCCCGATGCTGGTGAACACCGTCGCCGGGCTTGCCGCCTCCGGCCATATGGAGCGCGACCTGATGCGCACCTATGCCTCGAGCTACTGGCAGACGCTGTTCAAGCTGCGGCTGCCGGCGGCGGCACCCTTCATCTTCAACGCGTTGAAGATCAATTCGACGCTGGCGCTGATCGGCGCCATCGTCGCCGAGTTCTTCGGCACGCCGGTGGTCGGCATGGGATTCCGCATTTCGACGGAAGTCGGGCGGATGAACATCGACATGGTGTGGGCGGAAATCGCAGTTGCAGCACTTGCGGGTTCGGTCTTTTATGGCGTGGTCGCTCTTTTCGAGAGAGCAGTCACGTTTTGGCATCCCTCTGTCCGTGGTGGATAGGGGCGGTGGGTTTAGGGCGCTAACTTCAGAGGGTAAAAACATGAAAAGACTTGTTGTTTCGATGCTGGCCGGCGCGATGTCGCTTGCCGCGTTCCAGGCGATGGCCGCGGACAAGGTGATGCTGCAGCTGAAATGGGTCACCCAGGCACAGTTCGCCGGCTATTATGTCGCCAAGGCCAAGGGCTTCTATGACGCCGAGGGCCTCGACGTCGACATCAAGCCCGGCGGACCGGACATTGCACCGGAGCAGGTTATTGCCGGCGGCGGCGCCGACGTCATCGTCGACTGGATGGGCGGTGCGCTGGCTGCGCGCGAGAAGGGCGTGCCGCTGGTCAACATCGCCCAGCCGTTCAAGAAGGCCGGCATGGAGCTGGTCTGCCCGAAGGACGGTCCGATCAAGACGGAAGCCGACTTCAAGGGCCACACGCTCGGCGTCTGGTTCTTCGGCAACGAGTATCCGTTCTATGCCTGGATGAACAAGCTTGGCCTCAAGACCGATGGCGGGCCGGACGGCGTCACCGTGCTCAAGCAGAGCTTTGACGTGCAGCCGCTGATCCAGAAGCAGGCGGATTGCATTTCGGTCATGACCTATAACGAGTACTGGCAGCTCATCGACGCCGGCTACAAGCCGGAAGAGCTGACCGTCTTCAACTATTCCGCCATGGGCAACGATCTGCTCGAAGACGGGCTCTATGCCCTGGAGGACAAGCTCAAGGATCCGGCCTTCGAGGACAAGATGGTGCGTTTCGTGCGCGCTTCGATGAAGGGTTGGAAATACGCCGTCGACAATTCCGACGAAGCGGCCGGCATCGTCATGGATAATGGCGGCCAGGACGAGAACCACCAGAAGCGCATGATGGGCGAAGTCGCCAAGCTGATCGACAATGCCGATGGCAAGCTCGATCCGGCGACCTACGAACGCACCGCCAAGGCGCTGCTCGACCAGAAGATCATCAGCAAGGAGCCTACCGGCGCCTACACGACGGCGATCACCGACAAGGCCATCAAATAGGGCTGTCAAACTGGCTTGTAGCGGAAGGGGCGGGCGACCGCCCCTTTTTAGTGGGATGTAAAATGAACGTTACCGGCGGAAACATCCGCTCGCAAAATCGTTGTGCCGATGCATCCGCTTCAAAGGTGCCACAACGGAGGTTTCCATGCGCATCCAGTCCTTCACGCCGATGCTTTCGGCGCTGGCCATTTCTGCAGCCATCTTCTCGGTGTCACCGGCTCTGGCCGAAACCGTAAAGATGACGGCGACGCTCAATGGCGCTGAGCAGAACCCGCCCGTCACCACGAAGGGCAAGGGCACCGCCACGCTCAGGTTCAACACCGCCACCAAGAAACTCAGCTGGACCGTGAGATATTCCGGCCTCAGCGGGCCGGCGAAGGCCGCACACATTCACGGCCCGGCGGCAAAGGGTCAAAACGCCGATCCGGTGGTGCCGTTCGAAGGCAAGCTGAAGAGCCCGATCAAGGGTTCGGCGACATTGACTGATGCCCAGGCCACCGATCTTGAGGCTGGCAAATATTACGTCAACATCCACACCGCGGCCCACGCGGACGGCGAGATCCGCGGCCAGATCGAGAAGGCCAAATAGGCAGATCACGACGACAAAACAGGGCAATCATCCTGTTTTGTCAGGCCTTGTCGCGAATCTGGGTCATCGTGCGGGTCGGCGTGATGGCTTCAGGGTCGAGCCTGATCTCTACGATCGACGGCTTGCCGCTGGCCCGCGCTCGCTCGAAGGCCGCGGCGAAGTCGGCGGTCTTTTCCACCGTCTCGCCATGGCCGCCATAGGCACGGGCCAAAGCAGCAAAGTCGGGATTCTTCAAGTCCGTGGCGACGACACGGCCGGGATATTCGCGCTCCTGATGCATGCGGATGGTGCCGTAGATGCCATTGTTGACGACGATGACGATGATCGGCAGCCCGTATTGCACGGCGGTGGCGAATTCCTGGCCGTTCATCAGGAAACAGCCGTCGCCGGCGAAGGCGATCACGTCGCGGTCGGGGAAAAGCTGCTTGGCGGCGACCGCCGCCGGCGTGCCGTAGCCCATCGAGCCGGATGTGGGGGCTGCCTGCGTGCCGAAACGTCGGAAGCGATGGTAACGATGCACCCAGGTGGCATAGTTGCCGGCGCCATTGGTGAGGATGGCGTCGTCCGGCAGCATCGTCTCGAGATAATTCATGATCGGCCCCATCTGCACGGCGCCCGGGCCGCTCTCCGGAGGCGTCGACCAGTCGAGATAGGCGGCGTGCAGCTTCGCTGCCTCAGCCGCCCACACCGGCGTTGCGGCCGGCTTGCGTCTGGCAAAGGCTTCGACGAAAGCGGCAGGCGAGGCATTGATCGCCAGCGCCGGCCGGTAGACGCGGCCGAGTTCGCCGGCGTCGGCATGGATATGGACCAGCGTCTGGTCGGGGTAGGGACTCTTCAGCAGCGTGTAGTCGGATGACGGCATCTCGCCCATGCGGCCGCCGATCAGCAGCACAAGGTCGGCCTGCTTGATGGCGGTTGCTACCTTGGGATTGATGCCGATGCCGACATCGCCGGCATAGTTCGGGTGGAGATGGTCGAACAGCATCTGGCGGCGGAAGGAGCAGCCGACCGGCAGCGACCAGGCTTCGGCTATCGTCCGCATCCGTGCAACGGCCTGCGCGTCCCAGCGCGTACCGCCGAGGATGACGAAGGGCCGCTTTGCCTTGTTGAGCAGCTCTTCCAGCGCATCGAGCTCGGCTTCGCCAAGCCGCGTCTCGACAGGGGTATAATGCCGGGCGTCCGGTGCCTCGGCGAGGCTGGTCAGCATGTCCTCGGGCAGCGAGATGACGACCGGGCCCGGGCGACCGGACATCGCCACCGCAAAGGCGCGTGTGACGAATTCGGGTATGCGTGCGGCGTCGTCGATCTCGACCACCCATTTGGCGATATCGCCGAAGAACCTGACGTAGTCGACCTCCTGGAAGGCCTCGCGCCCCTTGGCGTGGCTGGCGACCTGGCCGATGAACAGGATGAGGGGGACTGAATCCTGCATCGCGATGTGGATGCCGGCCGAGGCGTTGGTGGCGCCTGGGCCGCGGGTGACGAAGCAGATGCCGGGCCTGCCGGTCAGGCGGCCATGGCAGTCGGCCATCATTGCGGCACCGCCCTCCTGGCGGCAGACGATTGTGCGGATCGGTGAATCATGCAGCGCGTCGAGCACCGCCAGATAGGATTCGCCAGGTACGCAATAGATACGGTCCGTTCCGTTGGCTTCGAGCGCATCGACGATGAGTTGTCCGCCGGTCTTCATTTTCCTGACCTCTCCAGTTCGGCAAGGATTTCTTGGGTGTGTTCGCCGAGACGCGGCGACGGGCGCTCATAGACCAGTGGCGTGCCGGACATGACCATCGGCGCCCGCACCGAGGGCAAGAGATTGCCATGGCCGTCATCGAGGTCGAGCCGCATGCCGCGCGCTATGGTCTGCGGGTCGGCAAACATCTGGCCGATGTTGTTGATCGGGCTGGCCGGCACTCCGGCAGTCTCAAGTCTGGCCAGCAACGGGTCGCGATCGAAGGCTTTCAGCGCCTCGATCATATGCTCGCGCAGCTTTGCCCGGTTGGCGACGCGGGCGGGATTGGTGGCGAAGTCAGGGTTCGACGCCAGCTCGTCGAGGCCGACGGCAGCGCAGAACTTTGCGAACTGGCCGTCATTGCCGACCGCCAGAATGATGTGGCCATTTTTCACCGGCACCACTTCGTAGGGCGCGATGTTCATATGCGCATTGCCCATCTGCACCGGCGACTGTCCGGAGACGAGATAGTTGAGGTTCTGGTTGCCGAGCGTCGAGATCTGGGTGTCGTAGAGCGCCATGTCGATATGCTGGCCTTCGCCGGTCTTCTCGGCATGGCGAAGCGCCGCCTGGATGGCGATGACCGAATAAAGCCCGGTGAAAACATCTGAAATAGCGACGCCCGCCTTTTGCGGTTCGCGGCCGGCTTCGCCGGTGATCGACATCATGCCGGCCATGCCCTGGATGATGAAATCATAGCCGGCACGCGGCGCATACGGTCCCGACTGGCCAAAACCGGTGATCGAGCAATAGATCAGCCGCGAGTTGATTTTCCTCAGGCTGTCATAGTCGAGGCCGTATTTCTTCAGTCCGCCGACTTTGAAGTTTTCGATCAGCACATCCGATGTCGCGACCAGCCGGCGCACCGTCTCGGCACCCTCGGGCGTCGAGAAGTCGATGGCGATGGAGCGCTTGCCGCGGTTGCAGGAATGGTAATAAGCGGCCGAAAGGTTCTCGCCGTCATGGCCGATGACGAAGGGCGGTCCCCATTTGCGGGTGTCGTCGCCGCCGTCCGGGCTCTCGACCTTGATCACGTCGGCGCCGAGGTCGGCAAGCAGCTGTCCGGCCCATGGCCCGGCGAGGATGCGTGCGAGTTCGATGACGCGGATGCCTTTGAGCGGAGGCTCAGTCATGGATCACCGTGGTTGATCGAAAGCGCAGCCTCTATCAATCCCGCGCGCCGCTGTCACGGCCCTTGCAATGGGCCAGTATCACTGTGCCCTCAGCACGCGGTCGGCCCAGGCGGCAAAATCCTCCATGATGATGTCTCGGTTGACCTCGTTCAGGCTTTCGTGGCGGGTTTTGGCGTAAACCTTTGAAACGAGATTCGAAAAACCCATCATGTGCATCCGGCCGGCAAGATGGCTGACCGCCTTGCCGCCGTCCGAGGCCGGATCTTGCTCGCCTCCGACCAGATTGACGAACAGGTCGCGCCGCACGCCGGAAAAATTGCGGTCGCTGCCGCAATGCAGCGTCATCATGACGATGTCCTGCCACATCGACACCGATGCGTCCCAGCCGCAAAGCGGGTCGGCGATGTATTTCTCGACTTCAACGGCATCGCGCGACAGCCAGTCGAACGGCGTCCGGTGATTGGGCACCGCCTTGCCCCAGGCCCGGAACGTCAGCCGGGGCAGCAGGCGCGACGGCACGTCTGAGCCAAGCCGGAACTTTTCCCAGCCAAGCATGGCCAGCGCGATTTGGCCGAGCAGTCCGGCCGAGAAATTGCCGTTCCAGATCGCGGCGGCATGGATGCGCGCCGAGTGGCGGAGGACAAAGTTCAGCGAGACCGACGCGCCCAAGGAGTGACCGAAGACGATGACCGGCAGGCCCGGCTGTTCCCTGGCGATGAGATCATGGACGGCGGCGACATCGGCGATGACCTTGGCACCGCCATCCGCATCGGCGAACCTGCCAGGTGGCGCGTCGGGCGCCTTGGTGGCGCCGTGGCCACGGTGGTCGTGCGCGTAGACCTGGTAGCCGCGCTCGCCAAGGAAATCGGCGAAACGGGCATAGCGCGCCGCGTGCTCGGCCAACCCGTGATTGACCTGGACAATGGCGCGCGGTTGGCCGATGGCGTGCTTCACATAAAGGTTGAGCTCGGCGCCGGTCGGCGATGCCAGCATCCTCTGCTTGTCAAATGGCATGTCTCGCTCCCGTCGGCGACTGTTGGGCGACGCAGCGATCGACGTCAAGAGACGTAGGGTACCCATTCGACGGTAGTTGACAGCATGCTGTCAATGTGATTACATGACAGCATACTGTCAAATGGTCAGCGGCAGCATGGGGGTATGACTATGAAACCACCGGGGCCATTTCGCGGCGTGCAATCTTGCTGGCGGGCTTCGCCTTCACGACGGCCACCCTGTTGTCAGGGATTGCTGCGTTCAGTCAGGAAACCAGGGAGATGACCATGATGACGTCCACTGTTCCAGGCCCGCAAGGCCAGCTTGCCACTTATAGGATCAACGCCGGCAATGGCCTGCCGATCATGTTCCTGCATGGAGATTGCAGCCGCGCTTCCCACTGGGACCGGGTGATGCAGCTCTCCGTCGAAGGCCGCGAGGCGGTAGCCTTCGATTTTCGCGGTCATGGCGCCTCCGCGCCGGCGCAGGACGGTGACTATGGTTATGACGGTCGTGCAATGGATGTCGGTGCCGTGGCTGACGCGTTTGGCATGAAGCGGTTTCTCATTGTCGCGCACAGCGGCGGCGGTGGCGTGGCGCTCGCTTATGCCGCCAGCCATGCCGACCGGGTCGCCGGTGTCTTGCTCGTCGACCCGGCGACCGATCCTCGTGCGCTGCCGCAGGCGATTCGTGACGGCTTTGTCCGCGATCTGGCCGGTCCGCAAGGCCGTGATGTCCTGAACGCCTATTACATGTCGATTGCCGGCCCTAACGCGGCTGTTCGCCAGCGTGTTCTGGCCGATGCGGCAGTGGTCGATCCGGCGGCGAGGGCAGGTGTCGGCAAGGCACTGGCCGAATGGAACCCGGAGCCGGCACTCGATGCGTATCGCGGGCCTATGTTCGTATTGGCTACCGAGGCCAGTGACACTCCAGCCGCGCTCTACCGGCTGCGTACGGACATTCCGCGCCAGATCGTGGCGGGCAGCGGCCATTGGGTGATGCTTGACAAGCCCGAGGTCGTAGCCGAAGCCGTTAATAATTTCGTCGCGACCATCGAGGCCGGCCAGAAATGACGACCAGGACCGAAGCGGCAAATGTGCTCACCGAACTGGTGCTTGCCGTGTTCAGGATGAACGGCAGTTTTCTGGATGCGGCCGACCGGCTGGCCGCTCCAACCGGGCTGACGGCAGCGCGCTGGCAGGTTTTGGGTGCAGTTTTGAAGGAGCCGAAATCTGTGGCCGACATCGCCCGCGACATGGGTCTCGCCCGTCAGAGTGTACAGCGGCTGGCCGATATACTGGCTGCGGAGGGGCTTGCCGCCTACGCCGACAACCCGGCGCATCGCCGCGCCAAGCTGTTGTCGATAACCGATGCCGGCCGGGCAGCGGTCAAGAATATCGGCACACGCCAGCATGTTTGGGCGAACCGCGTTTCGGAGGGTATGGACGCCGACGCGCTGAAAGCCTCGCTTGATCTGCTGCGCACCCTGACGGAACGGGTGGAGGCGGGCGGATCCTGATCGACCACGCGGGAGCCGTCTCAATGCGCTGGCGATTGTTTTTACGGCCGGCGAAAGAAATCGTAATTCTGACATGTCGCAAGTTTCTAGCTTGCGGCGTGAATCACGAGGAGTGCCGGAATGCGGATTTGGGCGATATGGGGGGCGGTGTTTGTTGCGTTTGCTGGCGCAAGCGCGGCACGGGCCGATGTGAAGATGACCGGCTCTTTCGTCGCCGATGCCGCCTGTCCGGCAACGCAGGCGATCAAGAGCGGCAAGAATCCCGGCAATGTCTCAACCGCGGCTGGTCAGAGTTATGATCTGCTGGCCGGCAACAAGGATGCGCCCACGCACTATCTCATTCGCGTGCCGGGCGCCGATCCGGAGCGCCGCTGGGTCAAGATCAGCTGCGGTCGTGTTTCGGGCGGCAGCGCGTCGACGATGCCGGCTGCACCGGCGCCTGCCGAGCCGAACAAGCCATCGGCGTCCGGAAAGCCGGAATATGTCTTCGCGCTGAGCTGGCAGCCGGCTTTCTGCGAGACCAAATCCAGCAAGGCCGAATGCCGTGCGCAGACCGCCGCCGGTTTCGAGGCGACCCACTTCACCTTGCATGGGTTGTGGCCGCAGCCGAACGGAAATTTCTATTGCCAGGTCGCCGCAAGCGACAAGGCGAACGACGATCCGGCGCACTGGCGAGACTTGCCGCCGGTCACCCTTGACCCGAAAACGCGAGCGGAACTCGACCAGGTGATGCCGGGCACCGCATCCGCCCTCGAAAGGCATGAATGGATCAAGCACGGCACCTGCTACGGCAAGAGCCAGCAGGAGTATTTCGCCGACGCGTTGAACCTGATGCACGCGGTGAACGCTTCGCCGGTGCGCGATCTCTTCACCAAGAGCGTCGGCAAGCAGCTCACGTCCGATCAGATCCGCAGCACCTTCGACAGTGCCTTCGGCAAAGGCGCGGGCGACCGGGTCCGCGTGTCCTGCGTGGTCGATCCTTCGAACGGCAGGCGGCTGATCGGCGAACTGACGCTCGGCCTGACCGGCCCGATCGCTTCGAACGCTTCGCTCGGTGCCCTGCTGCTTGCCTCGGCGCCGACAGCCAAGGCTGGCTGCCCGAAGGGCGCGGTCGATGCCGTCGGGTTCCAGTAAACAGGCCGTACGCGACTGTCGCTTTGCACCGGGGATGGTATGATCCCGGGGGCATCATTCATAGGGGGCGGCGATGAGTGGCATGACGGGCGGCGCGCTGGCGCGGCTGGCGTTTTGGGCCAAGGGCATGACGGCGATCCGCGACGGCCATATGGAGTGGCCGGGCTTTTCCTACACCGAAGTGGAGTGGGTGCGCATGACCACGCTCGCCAAACCCGTCGGCGGCAGCACCTACCAATTGTTCACACTGGTCAACGCGGCGATCTTCATCGCCATCGCCGCGCTCGGGATCTTCTGTGTCTTCCTGCCGCTGGCGGCGCTGCTGTTCCCGGTACCGGCCGAAAGCAGTGCGATCAAGTTTTCGCTGCTCCTGGCGGCATGCGCCTTCCTGATCATCGGCATCGGCCTGCCGATTTCGCTGCGTCTTTCGACCACGCTGGTGGCGCCGAAGGCAATGCGGGCCGCGCTTGTCGCCGTGCCCGGCGACCAGGCGCTTGCGGCAAAAGTGTCATGGCAGATCAACCGGATCACGCTCGTGCTCTGCGGCCTGCTGGTACCGGGCATTCTTCTGTTCATTGCCTACGACATCGAAGCCGGCCCGATTATTACCGCGTTGAAATGGCTGGCGATCGCGCTGATGGCGGTTTCGGTTGCGATCGGCGGATGGCAGCGGCGCAAACAATCCTGATTGAGCCAATCGCAGGCCTGGGCAGCGTTACGCGCCGGCGCTGCGCTCCGGCCTGGTCCATGTGTTGCGGGCGTCTGCTTCGTTGCCGCCCGGTTCGCCGACAACGCGATCGCGTCCCGTGGATTTGGCCTTGTAGAGACGCTGGTCGGCCAGCGCAAAGAGATCGGCAAGGCAACGGGTCGTCTCACTGACCGTCGAGATGCCGGCGCTGACGGTAATGTCGAACCGGCTGGTGCTCGCGGACGTCTTGACCGCTTGCCTGACGGTTTCGCCCAGCAGCCTGGCGAGCGGCTGCGGACGCCAGCCGAGGATGGCGAATTCCTCACCGCCGATCCTGAACAATTGATCTTCGGTCCCGACAAGTTCGCCAAGCAAAATTGCCAGGGCTTTCAGCACCTTGTCTCCCTCGGCGTGGCCGAAGCGGTCGTTGATCGATTTGAAGTGGTCGACATCGATGATCAGCAGGCTGAGCGGCCTGGCGGTCCGCAGGCTGGCGGCGACGGCGGCCTCGCCATCGCTGTCGAAGCGCCCCCTGTGCAGGAGGCCGGTGAGGCCGTCGCGACCGACATGCTCGACCAGCGCCTCATAACGCTCGCGATAGGTCAGCGTGTCGAAAATGTCGGAAAGCCCGCGCGGCGCCGGCACCTGCCGCGCCTCGAACCACCTGATATAGGCGACCAGCATGGTGCTGTAGACCAGGGCCGCTGCCATCTTGGCGAACCAGCCGCCGAAGAACACCGCGACCGGCGCACCGGTGACGAAATGCAGCGCCGTGAAAAAGCCTGCCTGGTCGAAGGTGAGCACGCAGGCGACGGAGACCAGGATGCGGGTGAAAAGCGCCTTGCGCAGATATTTGCCGAGCTTTTCATAGAGCAGAATGATCAGGATGGCGTCGACGAACAGCAGCGTCGTGCCCCACACCATCAGCCAGCCCATCTCGTCGATGAAGCCGATGTCGGGAAGCTTGCCTTCGGGCAGCGGTGCGATGTCGTGCAGGCGCAGCATCAGCACGAGCCCGATCATCAGGGCATTGCCGAGCAGCAGGCCGTAAATCGGCTGCCGGACAGTTGCCGCGTCCTCCTTGATGTAGAGCAGGAGCAGCATGACCAGCTTGCCGGAAAACAGCACGGCCGAACCCGGCGATACCATGCCGAACGGCAGCGCGACGTAGAAGACGCTGGCGAGATAGGTTTCCAGGAAATGCATGACGCCAAGGGCGCAAACAAAGACGCCGAGGCCGATGCGGCCCCTGAACCGGAAAAGCGTGACCATGATGCCGAAATAGAGAACCGCTTCGGCAAAAAGCAGGAAACTGTTCAACACGGCCCGATCTCTCTCCCCGAAATCGCGGCTGCCAGCGATTTCCCATCCAACATTGTTTGACGCCGAATGGTTAACCGGAGCTTTCGCCTGGGCGCCGGCACGAAATGAAGCGGCTAAGCGTTTGTGGGTGCGACCAAATCCGCCTGGAGCGGGTCATCGTTTCACGGAACCGCTGAACCGCTCCATCTTTTTTGTTATGACGCAATTCCGGACGGAAAACCGTTTCACGCTTTTCCTGGAATTGCTTTAGGGCCAAAACTGTTTGCCGTTCGCGGTCGCATCGCTTACATAGCCCCCAACTTCCATCCAATCCGACATCAGTCGACTTTTCAGGGAAAGCGCGCGTGGCACGCCAGTTCATCTATCACATGGCCGGCCTCAACAAGGCCTACGGCACCAAGAAGGTGCTCGAGAACATTCATCTGTCCTTCTATCCGGACGCCAAGATCGGCATCCTCGGTCCCAACGGCGCCGGCAAGTCGACGATCCTCAAGATCATGGCCGGCATCGACAAGGAGTGGAGCGGCGAGGCCTGGCTGGCCGAGGGTGCTACCGTCGGTTACCTGGCGCAGGAGCCGGCGCTCGATCCGAACAAGAACGTATTCGAAAACGTCATGGAAGGCGTCGCCGCCAAGACCGCCATCATCGAGCGCTACAACGAATTGATGACGAACTATTCCGACGAGACGGCGGACGAGTCGGCCAAGCTGCAGGACGAGATGGACCGGCTCAACCTCTGGGATCTCGAACAGCAGGTCGAGATGGCGATGGAGGCACTCGGCTGCCCGCCCAAGGAGGCCGATGTCACCAAGCTGTCGGGCGGCGAACGCCGTCGCGTCGCGCTTTGCCAGCTCTTGCTGCGCCAGCCCGACCTTCTGCTGCTCGACGAGCCGACCAACCATCTCGACGCCGAGACGACGGCGTGGCTGGAAAAGCATCTGCGGGCCTATCCGGGCGCGGTGATGATCATCACCCACGATCGCTACTTCCTCGACAATGTCACCGGCTGGATCCTCGAGCTCGATCGCGGCCGCGGTATCCCCTACGAAGGCAACTACACCAAATATCTCGAAGCCAAGGCCAAGCGGCTCAAGCAGGAAGGCCGCGAGGACGATGCGCGCCAGCGGGCGATCGGCCGCGAGCGCGAGTGGATCCAGTCCAGCCCGAAAGCCCGGCAGACCAAGTCGAAAGCCCGTATCCAGGCCTTCCAGGATCTGCTGGATGCAGCCGACAAGCGGCGTCCGAGCGACACCCAGATCGTCATTCCGCATGGCGAGCGGCTCGGCAATGTGGTGATCGAGGTCGAGGGCCTGTCGAAGGGCTTTGGCGACACGCTTTTGATCGACGATCTCGAATTCAAGCTGCCGCCCGGCGGCATCGTCGGCGTCATCGGCCCGAACGGCGCCGGCAAGACGACGCTGTTCCGCATGATCACCGGCCAGGAAAAGCCCGATGCCGGCACCATCCGCGTCGGCGAGACGGTCAAGCTCGGTTATGTCGACCAGAGCCGCGACGCGCTCGACCCGACCAAGACGGTCTGGGAAGAGATCTCGGGCGGCGCCGAAGTGGTCAAGCTCGGCAAGTTCGAAGCCAACACCCGCGCCTATTGCGCGTCATTCAATTTCCGCGGCGGCGACCAGCAGCAGAAGGTCGGCAACCTGTCCGGCGGCCAGCGCAACCGCGTGCATCTCGCC
Source organism: Mesorhizobium sp. M0184 (assembly GCF_040322215.1). Taxonomy (NCBI): domain Bacteria; kingdom Pseudomonadati; phylum Pseudomonadota; class Alphaproteobacteria; order Hyphomicrobiales; family Phyllobacteriaceae; genus Mesorhizobium; species Mesorhizobium sp. M0184. Next base: position 5,883 of record NZ_JAMYSZ010000049.1, on the reverse strand, counting down.
AAGATGCTGAAGACCGGCGGCAATGTGCTGCTGCTCGACGAACCGACCAACGATCTCGATACCGAAACGCTGGCTGCACTTGAAGACGCGCTCGAGAGCTTCGCCGGCTGCGCCGTCATCATCTCGCACGATCGCATGTTCCTCGATCGCCTGGCGACGCACATCCTCGCCTTCGAGGGCGACAGCCACGTCGAATGGTTCGAAGGCAATTTCGAGGATTACGAGCAGGACAAGATCCGTAGACTCGGGCCGGATGCCGTCAATCCGCACAGGATGACGTATAAGCGGCTGACGCGGTAAGACATTTACAGGGCGGCGAATTCTCAAATGATCTGAGGAACCAAGATGGCCGACTGGTCCGCCGCCCTCTACCTGAAGTTCGAGGACGAGCGCACCCGCCCCGCGCGCGATCTCGTTGCGCAGGTGCCGGTGCCAGAACCGCGCCGGGTGGTCGACATTGGCTGCGGGCCGGGCAATTCGACCGAATTGCTGGTCGAGCGCTGGCCGCAGGCGCAGATCAGCGGCTTCGATACCTCCCTCGACATGATCGAGAAGGCGAAGGCGCGCCTGCCCGGCGTCACCCTTGCGCTGGCGGATGCGGCGGCGTGGCAGCCGAACGAACCGGTCGACGTGATCTTTGCCAATGCGGTGTTTCAGTGGCTGCCGGAGCACCCGGCAGTCTTCCAGCGGCTGATGGGATTTTTGGCGCCCGGCGGCGCGCTTGCCGTGCAGATGCCGGACAATATGGCCGAGCCTTCGCACCGGCTGATGCGGGAGACCGCGGCCGAGATGCCGTTTGCCGAAAAGCTCGAGCGCGCGGCCCGCGCGCCGCTGCCGCCGGTCGCGTTCTACTACGACCTTTTGTCGCCATTCTCGGATCGGCTCGATATCTGGCACACGATCTACAACCATCCGCTGGCCGATGCCGAGGCGATCGTCGAATGGGTGAAGTCGACGGGGCTGAAGCCGTTCCTCGATCCGCTCGACGAGAACGAGCGGCAGCTTTTCCTGAAGCGCTATACGGCCAGGATCAGCGAAGCCTATCCGAAAACGGCAAGCGGCAAGGTATTGCTGCGCTTTCCCCGTCTCTTCATCGTGGCGCGGCGTTCCGCTTAGAAACTCTTAGCTACACCCAAAAACAGTGCATGGCGGATGCTTGACCGGCTTTCGCCGTCATGCGCATCTCGCTGGGGCACGGCCCTTCATGGGCCATGGGGGTGGATGATGACACTGAAAAAGCTCGTTTTCGGCGGCAGCGTTTGCGCGGCCGCTGTGCTTGCCTTGTCTCTATCGGCGGAGGCCAAGCGAGCGCGCTGCTTCACCAGCGACGACGGCTATTTCTCGTGCAGCTATCGGGCGCTGGACGATGCCGGCAGCTTTCGCATCCCGGCGCCGGGTTATCCGACCTACGTCCTGGAAATCGACGGACCGGGTTTTGCCTATGGCTATGTCAATCTCGGCCGCCGCAACGTGCCGCTGCCCGGGCAATTCGTGCGCAGCCGCGATGACGGTGCCTGCTGGAACAACCCGCAGACCAATACCAAGCTCTGCGCCTGGTAAAGACCCGTCCCAGGGACTTGATTTAAGCCGGCATAAACTGGCTAGGTGCAAAAGAGGTTGCGCCGAGCTTTTTGCGGCGAAGCCGCAACGCCTGCGCACGGGACGAACTGGAAATGCATCGCGTCATCATCAGCGGCATCGGCGTTGAAATCCCCGAAGCTTCGATCACCAATGAGGAACTCGTCGCCACCTTCAACGCCTGGGTGGACATGGAGAACATCCGCCGCGAGGTCTCGGGCGAGCCGCTGCTACAGAAATCGGACAGTGCCTTCATCGTCCATGCCTCGGGCGTCCAGACCCGCCATGTCATCGAACGGGAAGGCATCCTCGACCCGACCCGCATGGCGCCGCGCTTCCCGGCGCGGCCCGACGATGCGCTGTCGCTGGAGGCCGAGTTCGGCATCGCTTCGGCCAGCAAGGCGCTCGATCATGCCGGGCTGAAGCCTGGCGACATCGACCTGGTGATCTGCTCGGCCTCGCACCATCAGCGGCCCTATCCGGCGATCGCCATCGAAATGCAGCAGGCGCTGGGCACGAAAGGCGCCGGCTTCGACATGGGGCTCGGCTGCTCGTCGGCGGCGGCCGCATTGCACATCGCCGTCAATCTGGTGCGGGCGGGGGCGCACAAACGCGTGTTGGTGACGACGCCGGAGATCATCACCGGGCATCTCAATTTTCGCGACCGGCAGACGCATTTCATCTTCGGCGACGCTTCCGTGTCGATGATCGTCGAAGGGCTTGCCCAAGGCGAGAAGCGGCCGGGGCGCTTCGAGGTGCTCGACACGCGCGCCTGGACGCAGATGTCGAACAGCATCCGCACCAATCTCGGTTATTATACCCGCGCTGCCCAGGACGATCCGTACATGATCGATCTGGAAGGCAATCTGATCAAGCAGATCGGCAACAAGGTGTTCAAGGAAGTCACCGTCGCCGGCCACAAGTTCATCGTCGAATTCTTGGCCGAACACGGGCTGACGCCGCAAGCGATCCGGCGCTTCTGGCTGCATCAGGCCAATGCACGGATGAACGCCATGATCCTGAAACTGTCGTTCGGCCATGACGTCGACCATGACCGCGCGCCGATGGTGCTGGAGCGCCTCGGCAACACCGCCGCCGCCGGTGCCATCATCGCCCTGTCGGAGAACCATGCCGACATGAAGGCCGGCGACTACGGCCTGCTCTGCGCCTTCGGCGCCGGCTACTCGATCGGCGGCGCGCTGTTGCGCATGCTTTAGATTTTTGTTTTACGCATGTCGTTGTCCCAAAACCGCTGCACACTTTTGGGCGTCATGCATTAGCTCGGCGCGAACGGCACCAGCATCGGAACGCGCCTGGCATAGTCGTCGTAAGCGCGACCCAGTTCGCCGCGCAGAAAATGCTCCTCCAGCCTTGCCTTCATGACGATGCCGACGGTGATGAGGATGGCGCCAGCAACGCCCCAGACCGTGCCTTTCGCCGCCATGGTGGCGAGGATCGCCAGAAGCAGCCCGGTATAGATCGGGTGGCGGACCAGCCGGTAAGGGCCGGTGTCGACGACGCGATGCGCGGCCTTGGCGGTGACCGTGGCCGACCACAGGCGGCCAAGATGCAGCCGCGCCCACCAGGCGAATGCCAGGCCGGCGGCAATCAGCGCGACGCAGATCCACGCTTCGGCAAGGTTCGGCGTCCAAAGCCTCAGCCGGCCGGCATAACCGTGCGCCGGGATGAAGAGAAGGATCGTGCCGAGCACCATGACGGCGCGGGATGGAAGCTCCACCCCGAAGCCGGCGCGTTTTTCGGCCCGGTCGGCCCAGAAGGCGGCCGCGGCCCATGAAACCACCCAGAGCAGCCACAGCAGCGCGATTGCCGATGCGGGATGCATGATGAACCTCCGCGGGCTTGACCTGATCGGATATTATCAGCCGATGCAGCGCGACAGCAATGCGGCACGGGCGCGGAATGGAGCTGGTCCAGCCTGGAAGGGGGTTGTCGGCGCCGAATCGTATCAGCCGCCTTGATTCGAGCATCAACGCTGGACGCAGCACCAACTCACCGGCCGCATTGTCGATCGCCGGGATGAGACGGTGGCCCGTCTGGTCGAGGTAACTGGCATCAACAAGAAGGGCGATGCGCTGCCGGGCGCCACACCAATCCTATCTCGATCCAAATCAGGTCAATGCCACTATCGCGCTCGCCGAGCGTGAAATCTGTATCGGCGCTGGCGATGGTATGTCGCGGGCCGGATGAAGGATGTCGAAATGCTGCCAAGCACTGTCGCCATGGCTGGCGATGCTCCAGCAGCGCGTGCTGCTCGATCTGATTGGCGATGCCGCCCTGCTGAAGGCGCAGCAGAAGAGGGCTGATGCACTGCTCATGGCACGGCTTCCAGCTATGGTTCAGAGTCTCGCAGAGCAGGCAGTAGAGGCTGGCAGGGTCGAAAACTACTCGTGCGGTTGCACAAAAAACAAGTCCATTGTCAAAATCAGTAAACTATGATTTTCTGATAACTATCTTTTGGGGGGATATCATGAAAGCACTAGTGTGTACGGTCGTTGCGACAATCTTCGCCACCAGCGCGTTGGCTAATGAGGCTCTTGATTCCAGAAAATATGCGCAATGCGACTTTTTTGTTACCTTTGAGAATAGAACAGCAGAGCCGATTTCTGAATTGGCTCAGGGAGGATGCGAGACTGGCGGCGGGGGGGAGAAGAATTGCACTGCAGAAATATCACCATCAAGAGAAAACTATATTATAAAGACAGACGCTGACCTAAACGGACCTTATACCTGTATAAAATTGGATGGTGACAACCCTTGTGCCTTTGTGAGAGCTGCTCCTATGAGGCTTCAGGAGAGCCACGCCAGTCGTATTTTCCAGACCAATTCAGACAGAGTGCTCGTCATCGCGTCTGTCCCTCAACTAAAGATTTCAAAGACTTACGAGGATAAGGAGCAAAAGCCGCTCACCTTATATACAGGATCTAGATTTGCTGTGAGGGTATTAAAAACTTCCGCTAGCGCTCGATTTGAATGTAAAATGGCGAACGGTGATCAGGAAATTTTTCCGATAGTGGATAAAAATCTGAATGACCACATCAAGTTTGTAAACCTCAACAGCGCGGATCCGGTATTCACGGTTTATTCGTTTAAAGTGGAATGATGGCTTGGGTAATTGGGTGGAAACAAACGATTCACCTGGTTGACGCAGACAATGGTCGGTGGAAGTTCCGTCACGGACAATAAGTTCGAAAACCCCGCTGCCGAATCGGACGCGGGTTTTTCGCGCTTCAGGGCATGTATGACGACTGAGCTTCACTTCGACTGGACGCTGTAAATCGACTTCGGCTAACTGCGCCCCGTCGCAAGGAATGAAACCAATGCTGGATATGTTTCCCGCAACCGAAACTCCGGTCGAGATCGTGCCGGCGCGAAAACTCGCCGCCATGGTGGCCGCGCTTTACCTCGCACCGTTCGATCATTTCGAGACACGGGCAGTGGATAAGTTGCAACTCGGCTTCGACGGCATCGACGGCGATTTCCACGCCGGCACAACGCGGCGCTCCGGCGGGCGGGAACCCTGGTATCCGCGCGGCACCGAGATGCGCAACGAGCGGCAATTGTCGATCGTGGCAGCGGACGAACTGGCAATCGTCGCCGAACGGATGGGCATCGCCGAGATCAAGCCGGAATGGATCGGCGCCAATCTCCTGATCGAAGGCCTGCCGCACCTCTCGATGCTGCCGTCCGGCACGCAGCTGTTCTTCAAAGGCGGCGCGACCGTCAAGATCGACGCGCAGAACGGGCCTTGCCGCATCGCGGGCAGGTCGGTCGCCGAGAATGCCGGGATGGCCGATCATGAGGCCGGCGCGCTGCTGTTCCCGAAAGCGGCGAAGCGCTTGCGTGGGCTCGTCGCCTGGGTCGAGAAGCCCGGCGCGATCACGGCCGGCGAGGAGATTTCGGTGCGCGTGCCGGAACAGTGGATTTACCGGGTCTAGTTGCTTTCCAGGCAAGGCGTAGACTTGGGTTCCTCGCCCCCACTTTCGTGGGGCGAGGAACCCAAGCTGGAATGAAGCCGCGATGCCAACCTGAAGCGATTTCCCTAAAACACAGCAACTTTGTTCTTGCTTTGTGCCGGCAGCTATGCTACTAATTTGGGTATGGTGCCAATTGGGCTCCAACGACCCGCCCGCGAGGCGGGTTTTTTTTCAGGCCTTGAAAGTTCCGATGTTGCCGACCTGAGGTCGGCGGGATAGCGCCCTGGACAGCACCCCCCTCTGGCCTGCCGGCCATCTCCCCCTCAAGGGGGGAGATTGGGTATCTTGTCTGCTTCCGCCAATCACCAAC
>NZ_JAMYSZ010000048.1:0-30545 GCF_040322215.1 Mesorhizobium sp. M0184 | reverse complement strand
GTCGCCTACAGAATCACACACCAACCCGACGCCGCAACTCACAGATGAGTCATCGACGCAACGAAAAGATGTGTGCATCCCCTAGCCCACTTCGTGGGGCGAGGAACCCAGGTTCCGCAAGGGCAGCGCCGGCATCCGGACAAGCCGCAGATGATCGCCCTGTTCGCCGCCATGCTCCCGCATTGGCTTTTCTCCTGAATTAGGGCAAACCTCCAGGCCTGCAATCGAGAGGAGAAATCTGATGTTCCGATGGGGTGTTTTGTCGACGGCCAAGATCGGCCGCGAGCAGCTTTTGCCGGCAATCGTCGAGGCGGAGAACGGCGTGCTGTCCGCGATTGCCAGCCGCGATCTGTCGAAAGCGAGGGCGCTGGGCGAACGCTTCGGTGCGCGCCACGCGTTCGGCTCCTATGAGGAGCTGCTCGCCTCCAGCGACATCGACGGCGTCTACATTCCGCTGCCGACCTCGCAGCATGTCGAATGGACGGCCAAGGCGATCGAGGCCGGCAAGCATGTTCTGGTCGAAAAACCGCTGGCGCTCGATGCCAAGGACATTCCGCCGCTGATCAAGCTGCGCGATGCCAGGAAGGTGCTGGTCTGCGAAGCCTTCATGGTCGTCTACCATCCGCAATGGATCAAGGTGCGCGAGCTGATCGCCAACGGCGCCATCGGCCGGCTGCGCCATGTCCAGGGCGCGTTCTCCTATTACAATGTCGACCCCAACAACATGCGCAACAAGCTCGATCTCGGCGGCGGCGCGCTGCCCGACATCGGCGTCTACCCGACAGTGTCGACACGCTTTTCGACCGGCAAGGAGCCGCTGCGGGTCCAGGCGACGATCGAGCGCGACAAGACGTTCGGCACCGACATCTATTCCTCGATCCGCGCCGATTTCGGCGACTTCGAGCTGTCGTTTTACCTGTCGACGCAGATGGCGGCACGCCAGGTGATGGTCTTCCACGGCGAGAAGGGCTTCATCGAGGTGTTCTCACCGTTCAACGCCGGGCTCTACGACCATCACCGCGTCGAGCTGCACAACCAGAACCACAGCGAGGCGCAGGTGTTCCGCTTTCCCGGCACGCAGCAATACCGGCTGGAAGTCGAGGCCTTCGCGCGGGCTGCGCAGGGCGGCAAGGACCGCGTCTTCACTCTGGAAGAATCGGTGCTCAACCAGAAGGTCATCGATGCCATCTTCCGCGCCGGCGAGAAGGAAGGCTGGGAAACAGTCTAGGCCGGCCATGATCCCGAAAAGTGGGGACCGGTTTTTGGACAAGATCATGGCCAAATAGATGTCCGACGATGCGGATGTGATCATTGTCGGCGCCGGCCTTGCCGGCCTTGTCGCGGCGGCCGAACTGACCGAAGCCGGCAAGAAGACCATCATCGTCGAGCAGGAGCCGGAGCAGTCGCTTGGTGGTCAGGCGTTCTGGTCGCTCGGCGGCATCTTCCTTGTCGATTCGCCCGAACAACGGCGCATGCGCATCCGCGATTCGTATGAGCTGGCGCTCGAGGACTGGCTGGGCACCGCAGCCTTCGACCGCACGGAAGATCTCTGGCCGCGCCGCTGGGCCGAGGCCTATCTCGGCTTCGCCGCCGGCGAGAAGCGCTCCTGGCTCATGCAGCGCGGCCTGAAATTCTTTCCGGTGGTCGGCTGGGCCGAGCGCGGCGGCGGCAATGCCGTCGGCCACGGCAATTCGGTGCCGCGCTTCCACATCACCTGGGGCACCGGCCCTGGCGTGCTCGAACCGTTCGCGCAGCGCGTACGCGAGGCCGAGAAGCGCGGGCTGATCCGCTTCAAATTCCGTCACCGGGTCAACGAATTGACGCGGACGGGCAGCGTCGTCAACGGCGTGCGCGGCGACCTATTGGCGGCGAGCGATGCCGAGCGCGGCCGCAAGAGCTCGCGCGAGATCACCGGCGATTTCGAGCTGAAGGCGCAGGCCGTTATCGTCGCCTCCGGCGGCATCGGCGCCAATCACCAGCTGGTCCGGGAGAATTGGCCGAAGCGGATGGGCGCGCCGCCGAAACGCATGATCACTGGCGTTCCCGATCATGTCGACGGCCGCATGCTGGCGATCGCCGAAGCCGCCGGCGGCCGGCTGATCAACCGCGACCGCATGTGGCACTATGTCGAGGGCGTCAGGAACTGGGCACCGATCTGGACCGATCATGCGATCCGCATCCTGCCCGGCCCGTCATCGCTGTGGCTCGATGCGCGCGGCAAGCGCCTGCCGGTCCCGCTCTATCCCGGCTTCGACACGTTGGCCACGCTCAGCCACATCATAAGCACCGGCTTCGATCATTCCTGGTTCATCCTGACCAAAAAGATCATCCAGAAGGAGTTCGCGCTGTCGGGCTCCGAGCAGAACCCCGATCTGACGGGGAAGAGCTGGCGCCAGGTGCTCGGCCGCGCCACCAGCGGCGTGCCCGCGCCGGTCAAGGCGTTCATGGAGAAGGGCGAGGATTTCATCGTCGAGCCTGATTTGCCGGCGCTGGTCGCCCGCATGAACGCAGTGGCCGGCGGCGAGCCGCTGCTCGAACTGGCGCAGGTTGAGCGCGAAATGCGCGCCCGCGACCGGCAGCTCGACAATCCGTTCTCCAAGGACATGCAGATTACTGCGTTGCGCGGCGCGCGAGCCTATCTCGGCGACCGGCTGATCCGCACCGCAAGACCGCACAAGCTGCTCGATCCCGCCAATGGCCCGCTGATTGCCGTCAGGCTCAGCATCCTGACCCGCAAGACGCTCGGTGGGCTGGAGACTGACCTCGACAGCCGCGTGCTGGGCGCCGGCGGCCAACCAGTCGAGGGGCTGTACGCGGCGGGCGAGGCCGCCGGTTTCGGCGGCGGCGGCATGCACGGCTATGCAGCGCTCGAAGGCACGTTTCTCGGCGGCTGCATCTTTTCCGGCCGCAGTGCCGGACGGGCGGCGGCACGCGCGGTGGGGTGAAACAAGGCCCGCCGGCGGCCGTTGCGCCAAGGTGGCGGGTCGCACCGAGTGGCCAACTTCCCTTAGAGCATTTTGCAGCCAAATGAAATCATTTGGCGTCCGCATAAATGCGGCAAAACAGATAGTTAGAGCGGGTTACCGGTTCCAGGAGAACCGGAACCGGCTCTAGGCGAAGGGCTGCAAATTGACGTCTTGAAGCTTGGAACCGGCAAGCAAAGCCTCGAGCACCTGCTTCTTGAGAGACAGGCACTGCGAACGGGCAAGTTTGACGATGGCGGAAACCTCGCCTGCCTCGCAGGCAAGGACCAGCTCCTTTTGCTGGGCGATGATCAAGTGGGTGAAGTCGCGGGACTTGAAGCCGAGGTGGAGAACCCGCGCCGACTGGTCGAGTATCTGGTCCAGGAGATGCGCCAGTCGTAAATTTCCCGAGAGCTCCGCAAGGGCCAGACGAAAGGCACGGTCGGCCGCAAGGAAGGCGACGTGGCTGCGTAGCGTCTCCGGCTTCAGCACTTTTTGCGCTGCCAGCCTGACATCCTCGAGCCCGCGCTCGGTCATGTTCGATGCAGCCACCCTGAACACTTCCGGTTCGATCAAGCTGCGGACGTCGAAGATCTCGTTGACATCCCGCAGGCTGAGCGTCGCGACGACGTAGCCGCGGCGCGGCTCGCTCCTGACCAGCCCTTCCTGCATCAGGCGGGCCAACGCCGCGCGGATCGTCGCCTTTTTGATCTGGTATCGATCGCCGATCTGCTTCTCGGTTAGAGCTTCACCGGGGCGCAGCACGCAGGCAATGATGTCGTTCCTCAACTGCTCATATGCCTGTTCCCTGCGAAGGACGTCGGCGGCCGACAGTGCTGTGGCCTCGACCGCGGCCGGTCTTGCCGGTTCGGCTGTCAACTTGGTCATTTTCATATTTTATCCGTCTGGCTGTCCGGTTGACGCTGGCATCAGCATTCAGTAGCGTTGAACATCTCAGACCTGCAATCTGAGCATCTCAGGGAGGACAACTGCTATGCCTGTACTCGCCAACTCGCCTCTCTACGCTGCTGCCAATGATATCGTCAACGCCGCGAAAGGGCCAGATCCCCTCGAAGCGGTAAGGGCGGTCCTGGGTGACTACACCAAGCGTTTTCACTCCTCGGGGACACTCGCTCATGAAGAAGACGACGACGAGGTGCTTCTGCATGCGAGCCCGAATCTGACGATCTATCACATCACGTTGTCGCCCGGCCTGCAGTACCCGCCTCACAACCACCTGATGGATGCCTTGATCGGCATCTACAAGGGTAGCGAAACGAACTTCATCTACCCTGTTGCCGGCAGCGAACTCGATATCCCGGAAAGGCAGGACATCGCCGCACCTGCCGTGGTGCACTTGCTGTCAGATACCGTGCATGCGGTTGCGAACACCGGCAACGCGCGATCGGGTGCGCTGCATGTCTATCTCGGCGATCTCACGCGAACCCACCGGCAGCTGTGGAGCCCGGAAAGCAACCAGGCCGAGCCGTTTGACAATGATCGCTACCTGGCCGGCGCACGGCCCATTCAGCAGTCCGGGGACGAATGAACGCAGGAGCGTCGCGGGCGGCGAAGTCGGCCGTGATCAGCGGACCCGTCGGAATCGCGTCACACTTGTCACTCTCGCCAATCCGCTATCGCCCCTATCCTAGCCCATGACCAATCAGCAACACGTCGCGCCGGTGCGGCGACAGACCAGCAAGGGAGAAGCATAATGACGGCACATCAGAATGGCACAGGCGAGCAGGCCACGCGGCTCGCAATGAAGACACCACCGGTCGTTTCGCCTGACGCATGGGAGGCCGCGCGCCAGCAACTGCTCGTGAAAGAGAAGACCGTGACCCGGGCTCGCGACGCACTGGCCGCCGAGCGCCGGCGGATGCCGTGGATGGCGGTGGAGAAGCCCTATACGTTCGAAGGGCCTGACGGAAAGGTGAGCCTGCTCGACCTGTTCGAGGGCCGCCGTCAGCTGGTCGTCTACCGCGCCTTCTTCGAACCCGGCGTATTCGGCTGGCCCGATCACGCCTGCCGCGGCTGTTCGCTGGGGGCAGACCAGGTCGGCAACCTTGCCCATCTGAACGCCCGCGACACCACCTTAGCCTACGCCTCGCGCGCACCGCAGGCCGACATTGCGCGGCTGAAGGCGCGGATGGACTGGAAGATGCCCTGGTACACCATCACCGACAGCTTCGATGCCGACTTCGGCGTTGACGAGTGGCACGGCCACAACGTGTTCATCCGCGACGGCGACCGCGTGTTTCGCACCTACTTCATCAACAACCGCGGCGACGAGGCGATGGGGACCGTATGGAGCTACCTCGACCTGACGCCGCTAGGCCGCCAGGAGGTCTGGGAGGATTCGCCCGAAGGCTATCCCCAGACGCCGACGTACAAGTGGTGGAACTGGCATGACAACTACGGCGCCGAAGCCGCCCCCGACAAAAAGTGGGTCGAGGTGTCTGACGCCGGAGAGGCCGCGTTCCGGAACCGCACCGAATAGAACGTCTTTGGCGTCGCGGAAATGCGGCCAGGACAATTGGAGGAGCGGGATGCACGGTTCGACCGCATCCCGCTCGCTATGCAGGACTACGGACATGAGCGAGATTCATCCAGGCGGATCCACCGGCGATGCGAGCCCGGCCGGCCATAGTGCAGCCGATTGGCTGTCCTTTGCGGCCGCGCCGACCTTCGCAACCATGGCGCTGCTGACGCTTCTCGGCGGAGCGCCGGACATGATGTGCTCGACCGGGCAAGAGGCGTCGCCGCTGGGCGGCATGGTCCCGATGTACCTTCTGATGAGCGGCTTTCATTTAGGACCTTGGCTGAAGCAGGTTTCCGGCCGGCGACGCCGCCGCAAATAAAGCTTTACCGGCCGACAAAGGCCCGTTCTGGTCGGGAAGACATCCCTCACCAGATCCACTCGCCCCTTCCCAAAACCGCTACCGCATCGACAATCCGGGTAAAGCTCGAGCCGGCGCGGCCGGCCGTGTGCCTGGCGCGCAAATAGCCATGCACCAGCCCCGGCTCCTCGAGCCACCAGGCGCGCCCGCCCGCGGCAACGATGCGGTCGCGATAGGCTTCGCCGTCCGACGACAGCGGGTCGCATTCAGCGGTGATCACGACGGTGGGCGGCAGATTGGCGAACTCGGCGTCGGCGAGCGGCCACAGAGTGAGATCGCCGGTGCGATCCTCGCCACCGGTCCTGATGTCCCTGTAGAAAACGAGGTCGCGCGCGGTAAGCATCGGCGCTTCCGCGTGGGTGACGTAGGAACCGGCGGAGCTGTCGCCGCCAAGGCCGGGATAGACCAGAATTTGGCCGATCGGCTTGCGCGCATGGCCGCGCGTTGCGTGGCTGACAGCGGCGGCGAGATTGCCGCCGGCACTGTCGCCGCAGAGCAGGACAGGACGCTCGTAAGTCGCCGCCGCCCATTCGAAGGCGCTGATGGCATCGTCGAAGGCGGCCGGATGAAGGTGTTCCGGTGCCAGCCGGTAGTCGACCGAAACCACTTCGTAGCCGGTGCGGCTGCAAAGCTCGGCGCAGAGGTCGTCATGGCTGTCGAGCCCGCCGAGGATAAAACCGCCGCCATGGAAATAAAGCACCATCGCCGCCGCTTCCGGCGCCGGGGCGCGGTAGACGCGGATCGGAATGTGCCAGGGTGTGGCAATGGCGGTGGTTTCCGCCGTGACGCCTTGGGGATAGCCGGCAAAGAACTCGCGGCACATCCGGTTGTAGATCTGGCGCTGCTCGGCGATGGTGTAGTCGATCGTATCGGGCGGATAATAAGAATTGGTCCGCTCGATGAAGGCCCAGGTCTCGGCGTCGATGAGGGTTTTGTAGTCGGTCATGGGCGCCGAATGGATCGCAATGAATCCGCCTGAACACCCCCCTCTGGCCTGCCCTCTTTGCCACCACTTGGCATCTCCCCCTCAAGTGGGGAGATCGGCAGCTTCGGCGAAACCGCCTTTTCTCCGGCGTCGACAATTGGCGAAAGCGATGATGACATCCAATCTCCCCCCTTGAGGGGGAGATGTCCGGCAGGACAGAGGGGGGTGAGCGCCATCATTCCTGCAATACCACTACTTCCCCTTCCACACCGGATCGCGCTTTTCGGCAAAGGCGCGAAAGCCTTCGAGATTGTCCTCCGAGCCGTAGAGTGCGTCAACCGTCGACAGTTGCCGGCGCGTCACCCGGTTCATCGCGTCCTGGAACGTCAGCGATTCTGCGACCCGGGCCGTCTCCTTGATCGCGGCGAACACCAGCGGCGGGCCGCTGGCGAGCAGCCGCGCGATCTGCCAGACGCGGTCCTCCAGTCTTTCCTTGGGCAGCACCTCGTTGACCAGGCCCCAGCGATTCGCCTCGGCGACATCCATCCAGCGGCCGGTGAGCAAAAGGTCCATGGCGACATGGTAGGGGATACGCTTCGGCAGCTTGATCGTCGCCGCATCGGCAAGCGTGCCGGCGCGGATTTCGGGCAGCGCGAAGGAGGAGTGGTCCGACGCATAGATGAGGTCGCAGGATAGCGCCAGTTCGAAGCCGCCGCCGACCGCCATGCCATTGACGCAGGCGATCACCGGCTTGTTGAGGTCGCGCAATTCCTGCAGCCCGCCGAAGCCACCGACGCCGTAGTCGCCGTCGACAGCGTCGCCGCCGGCCGCGGCCTTCAGGTCCCAGCCGGCGCAGAAAAACTTGTCACCGGCGGTCTTGACGATGGCGACGCGCAAGTCGGGATCGTCGCGAAACGCCTTGAAAGTCTCGCCCATCAGCCGCGACGTCTTCAGGTCGATGGCATTGGCCTTGGGCCGGTCGAGCGTGACTTCGAGGATAGTGCCCTCGCGGCGGGTGGTGATGACGTCAGACATTCTTGTTCTCTCCAAGCACCAGCAGCGCATCGGCGATCCAGGCGCCCTTGCCTTCGGTGCAGACGATCAGCGGATTGATGTCGAGTTCCTCGATCTCGCCGGCGTTTTGCTGCACGAAAGCGGCAATGCCCGATATCGCATCGATTGCCGCTGCGACATCGGCCTTCGGCCGACCGCGATAGCCGTCGAGCAGCGGGAACAGTTTCAGCCCGCGCAAAGCGGCCTCGATATCGTCGCGGGTCGCCGGCAGCATCAGCGTGACGCTGTCGCGCAACAGCTCGACCAGCACGCCGCCGGTGCCGAGCGTCATCACGGCGCCGAACATCGGGTCGCGGGTGAAGCCGACCAGCAGCTCGGCGATGCCGTCGCGCACCATGCGCTCGACATAAAGGCCGGTGCCGAGCGGGCCGAGATCATGGGCGGCGGTGCTGACCGATTCGGCATCCCTCAAATTGAGCCGGACCGCGTCGAGCTCGGACTTGTGGATCACACCAAGGGCCTTCAGCGCCACCGGGAAGCCGAGCGCCATCGAGGAGATGACAGCTTCGACCGCGTTGCCGGCGCGCTCGCCCTTCGGCACGGGGAGCCCGGCCTCGATGAGCCGCGCCTTCGCCTCGGCCTCGTCCGGCGTGACATGGTCGCCGGCCGGCGCGCCGGACGCCGAAGTGTCGATCGGCTGCGCCTGCGGCTCGCGCCAGGCCCAGCCGATGAAGGCCGCCGCCTGGGCGGCGTCAATGGCTTCGGAGATGCCGAACAGCGGCACCATGCCCCGCGCCATCAGGCCGGCAGTGTATTCCTCGGGCAGGTTCTCCGGTAGCGAGGAGACGATCGCGCCTTGCGCGCTGTTGGTCTTCAGCGCCACTTCGAAGGCGCGCAGCGTCGCCCACCAGTCGGTGTCCGAGCAGCGGTCGGGGCGCGGGAAATCGAGCACCAGCATGTTGAGGTCGAAGCCCCCCGACACCATCGCGGTGAAGGTGGCGGTCATCGCTGGCTCGTTGTTCCAGATGAAGGTGTGGTAGTCGAGCGGGTTGGCCACCGCGACCAGCGGCCCGAGCGTCGATTTGACATGCGCGCGGTGCTCGGGGGTGAGTGGCGGAAACGTCACCCAGCGGCCTTCGGCGCTGTCGGCCATCACTGACGCCTCGCCGCCCGAACAGCTCATCGACGACAGCCGGTAGCCGGGCAGGGGGCCGGTGACGTGCAGCAGCTTGAGCGCCTCGATGAAGGCCGGGATCGAATCGATGCGGGCGATGCCGAGACGCCTCAGGAAGGCGCCGGACGCTGCGTCCGAGCCGGCCAGCGACGCGGTATGGGAAACGGTCGCCTGCCGCGCCTGCTCGGAGCGGCCGACCTTCATGGCGATGACAGGCTTTTTCAGCTCGCGCGCCCGTGCCGCCAGCCTTTCGAAGCCGGCTACCGAATCGAAAGCCTCGATATGCAAGCCGAGCGCGGTGACACGGTCGTCCTCGATCAGGCCGAGCGCCATTTCGGAAAGCCCGGTCTGCGCCTGGTTGCCGGCGGTCATCAGAAAGGCGATCGGCAGGCCGCGTTTCTGCATCGTCATGTTGATGGCGATGTTCGACGACTGGGTGATGATGGCAACGCCGCGACCGCCTTCTGGCAGCCTGATGCCGCCATGCTGGTCGGGCCACAAAAGCGCGCCGTCGGCGTAGTTGATGAGCCCGTAGCAGTTCGGCCCGATGATTGGCATTTGGCCCGCCGCCGCGACCAGCTCGGCCTGCAGCCGCTCGCCGTCCTCGTCATAGGCCTCGGTTTCGAGGAAGCCGGCGGCGAAGCAGACCGCACCGCCGGCGCCGCGCTCGGCCAGTGCCTTGACCACTTCGATGGTCAAGTGCCGGTTGACGCCGACGAAAGCGGCATCCGGCGCACCGGGCAATTCGGCCACCGAGCGATAGGCCTTGCGGCCGGCGACCTCGGCCTTGCTCGGATGCACCGGCCAGATATCGCCGGCAAAGCCCATCTTGATCGATTGCGCGACGACGGCGGCAGCCTGCGCGCCACCGAAGACCGCGATCGTTCGTGGGCGCAAAAGACGTTCAAGTTTGTGCATCGTCATCTTTTCGTTGGAGCATGATCTTTTCCAAACCGGTTTCCACTTTTTGGGATCATGCTCTAGCCCCCGAACGGCCGCAGCAGCGCCCGCGAGATGATGTGGCGCTGGATTTCCGAAGTGCCTTCCCAGATGCGCTCGACGCGGGCGTCGCGCCAGATGCGCTCGAGCGGCAAATCGTCCATCAGCCCCATGCCGCCATGGATCTGGATCGCCTCGTCGGCGACGAAGGCAAGCATCTCGGTGGCCTTCAGCTTGGCCATGGCCATGTCCTGGTCGGTGACGGTACCCTGATCGTACTTCCAGCCGGCTTCGAACACCATCAGGTCGGCGGCCTTCAGCTCGGTCGCCATGTCGGCGAGCTTGAACGACACGCCCTGGAACTTGCCGATCGGCTGGCCGAACTGCTGGCGCTGCGCGGCGTATTCGATGGCGTGGCCAAGCGCCCGCTCGGCACGGCCGAGGCAGGTGGCGCCGACCTGCAGGCGCGTCGCGCCAAGCCATGAATTGGCGACGTCGAAGCCTTTGTGGACCTCGCCCAGAACCTGACTGGCCGGCAACCGGCAATCGTCGAATTCGAGGATGGCATTGGTGTAGCCGCGATGTGAGACGTTGCGGTAGCCGTCGCGCACCGTAAAACCCTTGGTGCCCTTGTCGACAAAGAAGGCGGTGATCTTCTTGCGTTTTCCACGCGAAGACTCTTCCTCACCCGAGGCCATGAAGACGATGGCGAAATCGGCGAGGTCCGCATGGCTGATGAAATGCTTGGTGCCGTTCAGCACCCAGTCGTCGCCGTCTTGCACGGCGGTTGCCTTCATGCCGCGCAGATCGGAGCCGGCGCCCGGCTCGGTCATTGCCAGGCAATCCCATTTCTCGCCGCGAATGCAGGGAAACAGATATTTTTCGCGCTGCTCCGGCGTGCCGGCGAGAAGGATGTTCGAAGGCCGCGCCACGCAGGTCCAATGCAGCGCGTAATTGGCGCGGCCGAGTTCCTTTTCATAGAGCAGCCAGGTCACCGTATCGAGCCCGGCGCCGCCGACATCGGCCGGCATGTTGGCGGCATAGAGGCCGGCTTCGATCGCCTTGGCCTTGATCTCCTCGATCAGCTCGCGGCGCAGCACGCCGGTACGCTCCACTTCGCGCTCATATGGGTAAAGCTCGTTCTCGACGAAGGCCCGCGTCGTCTCGACGATGAGCTTCTGCTCCTCCGAAAGACCAAAATCCATGGTCTCAGCCTTTCTTCCTTTTCTTCGGCTTTTCAGCCTTTGCCTTTTCGGCCGCCTTGGAGGCGGTGGGCTTCTTGGCCGCGAGCTTGGCCAGCTGCCTGGTGTAGTCCTTATGCAGGGCGCCGGCACCCCAGCCTTTGCCTTTGTTCTGCTTCGACAGTGCCTCCATGATGGCGACCAGATTGTCGTCGCGGATCTTTTCGAGCTCGCGGATCGACAGACCGTGCGCCTGATCGTCCGACTGGGTCGCGATCAGCTCGACCAGCTCATCGTTGAACTCCGGCACGTCCATCAGCTTGGTCCACGGCCATTTCAGGCACGGGCCGAACTGCGCCATGAAGTGGCGCATGCCGGCCTCGCCGCCGGCGACGCGATAGACCTGGAACATGCCCATCTGCGCCCAGCGCAGGCCGAAGCCGTAGCGCATGATGTCGTCGAGCTCCTCGACCGTGCAGATGCCGTCCTTGACCAGCCACAGCGCCTCGCGCCAGGCCGCTTCGAGCAGCCGGTCGCCGACGAACGCTTCGATCTCCTTGCGGATCACCACCGGCTTCATGCCGATCGAGGCATACATCTCCTTGGCGACTTCGATCGCCTCGGGAAAGGTCTGTTCGCCGCCGACGATTTCGACCAGCGGCAGCAGATAGACGGGGTTGAACGGATGGCCGACGACCAGCCGCTCCGGGTGCTTCTTCATCGCCACCTGCATGTCGGTCGGTTTGATGCCGGAGGTGGAGGAGCCGATAATGGCGTTGGCCGGTGCATAAAGGTCGATCTCGGCCAGCACGCGGTGCTTCAGGTCGAGCCGCTCAGGCACGCTTTCCTGGATGAAGTCGGCGTCGGCCACCGCCTCGGCGATCGTCTTGGCGAAGGTAAGCTTGCCCTCTTTCGGCAGGCCGCCGGGCAGCATCTGCTTGTAGGCGCGGCGTGCGCCCTTTATCACCTCGCCGACCTTGCGTGACGCCTCGGGATCGGGATCGAAGATCGACACGTCGATGCCGTTGAGCAGCAGCCGCGCGACCCAGCCGGCGCCGATGACGCCGCCGCCGATGGCGGCCGCCTTGTTGATGATGCTCATGCGGAAGCTCCGGTTCTTGTGCAGGCTGTTGCGGGGTCGGTGAGGGCGACGCGCTCGCCGGCACGGATCACGGACGCGTCATAGGCCTTGCGCGCGAACACTTCGAGCAGGAAGGGCCGGAAGAAATCGATCGGCAATGTCTCGTAATCCGGGTCGAAGCTCGACTGATCCCAGCGTTCGCAAAACTCATCGCAATCGTCGAAGTAGATGTGCCCGGCGAAACGGTCGCGGGCGTGCGGATTGCCGCCGAGGTGGTGGGCGTAATAGAGGCGCTGGAAATCGCCGTGCTTCTCCACCACCCAGGTGCATTGCTCGCGAACGAAGGGTTTCAGGATCGACGCCGCATACTCGTCGTGGTTATAGGGCGCGTAGATGTCGCCGATATCGTGCAGCAAGGCGCAGGCAATCCAGTCGGTGTCGGCGCCGTCGCGCCAGGCCCGTGTTGCCGCTTGCAGCGAATGGCCGAGCCGGGTGATCTTGTAGCCCGAGGGGCCCGCATCAAGCTGGACGAGCGCGTCGAGCAGCCGCTCGCCGGTCTTTGCCGCATAGTCGATCTCGTGCTCGGTGAGGAAGGCATAGTCCTCGCGGTCGCCGTCCTTCATGGCGGTGAATTTCACGGTCTTCATCGGCGGCTCCTCCCAACCGGCTACCGGCTTTTCAAAGCGGTGCGCGCTTCGTCAGGTTCAGCTTCTTGCGGACTTCGTCCGGGCCGATGACCCTGGCGCCCATATTCGACACGATGCTGACCGCCCGCTCGACCAGCTGCGCATTGGTCGCCAGCACGCCCTTGTCGAGCCAGAGATTATCCTCCAGTCCGACGCGGACATTGCCGCCGGCCAGCACCGCGGCCGCGACATAGGCCATCTGGTTGCGGCCAATGGCAAAGGCCGACCAGTTCCAGGTCGACGGTACATTGTTGACCATGGCCATGAAGGTGTTGAGGTCGTCCGGCGCGCCCCACGGCACGCCCATGCACAATTGCACCAGCGCGTCCGGCTTCAGCACTTCTTCCTCGACCAATTGCTTGGCGAACCACAGATGCCCGGTGTCGAAGGCCTCGATCTCCGGCTTGACACCGAGCGCCGTCATCATGCCGCCCATGGCACGCAGCATGCCGGGCGTATTGGTCATGACATAATCGGCCTCGGCGAAATTCATGGTGCCGCAATCGAGCGTGCAGATTTCCGGCAGGCACTGGCGCACATGTTCCATGCGGTTGCTCGCGCCGCCCATGTCCGTGCCTTTTTCGTTCAGCGGCAGCGGCTTCTCCGGCGGGCCGAATACCATGTCACCCCCCATGCCGGCGGTCAGGTTCAGCACCACGTCGACGTCTGCCGCGCGGATGCGCTCGGTTACTTCGCGATAGAGATGCACGTCGCGCCTAGGCTTGCCGGTCTCGGGATCGCGCACATGGCAGTGCACGATTGCAGCACCTGCCTTTGCCGCCTCGATGGCCGAATCGGCGATCTCTCTGGGCGAGCGCGGCACATGCGGGCTGCGGTCCTGCGAACCGCCGGACCCGGTCACGGCACAGGTAATGAAAACCTCACGGTTCATCGCTAACGGCATCGGACTCTCTCCCAATAGAACGTAGGGCAAGAATGCCTGACTTGCCGGAAACTGTTTTGCGTTTTACGAAGATCGTGTGACCAAAAACGAAAAACCGACGATCTTTCGGGCCGAGCGTTTGCCGCTCAAGGTGACGCTGCTGGTATTCTCCGGCTCGTCGATCATGTGCGTCGCGTCGGCCGTCGATCCGTTGCGCGCCGCCAACCGCATTGCCGGTGAGACGCTGTTCGATTTCAGGCTGGTCTCGGTGACAGGCGAGGCGCCGGTCACCACATGCGGCCTGCCGGTGGCGGTCAGCGGCCGCTTCGATGCGGCTGACAGAACCGATATGCTGGTCGTCGTCGCCGGCTTCGGCACGCAGAACTACGCCACATCGGCCCTGCTGTCCGGACTGCGCCGGGCGGCGCGCGCGGCACGCGCCTGCGGCGGCGTCGAGGCCGGCACCTGGCTGGTTGCCCGAGCGGGTCTGCTGGAGGGGCGCAGCGCCACCACCCACTGGGAGGACATGGAGGATTTCTCGTCGGCCTTTCCCGGCGTCGACGTGCGCCCCGACCGCTACGTCATCGATGGCCCGGTGTTCACCACCGGCGGCGCCTCGCCGACCTTCGACCTGATGCTGCATCTGATCCGTACGCGGCTCGGCATGGCCGTGGCGCTAGATGTCGCGAGCGTCTTCATCTACGACCAGGCGCGCGCCGCGACGGATGCGCAACCGCTGGTCTCGCTCGGCCGTCTCGACGGCTACGATCCCAGGCTGGCGCAAGCCATTCGGCTGATGGAAGCGCATGTCGACCAGCCGCTGACTATCGCCGCCGTGGCAAAGCGCGCCGGGGTGACGGCACGGACGCTGGAAAGCATCTTTCGCAAGTCGATCGGCGAAACGCCCGGCGCTTATTACCTCAGGCTGCGCCTCGGCGCCGCGCGCCGGCTGGTGGTCGACACGCGCATCGCCATGGCGGACATTGCCGGGCGAACGGGGTTTTCGTCCGCCGCGGCATTTTCCAGAGCGTTTTCAAGAGCGTTCGGCGAAGCGCCGGTCAGGCTGCGTCGGGGATAATGCATGTCGCCCAAAAGCCTGGCCACGGGCTTGACCCGAGGGTGCGGAGCGGTTTTGGGATCACGACATGCATAGACAAAGGTAGATCAGGCAGCGTCCTGGCGGTCGCTGCTGCCGTCGATCTGCGAGCGCATCTGTCTCGCAAGATGGGTCTCGAAGCGGCTGGCGACCGCGCGATCCCATTCGTTTGCACTCAGCGCACCTTGTTTCGGGTGCGGCAGCGCCATCAGCCGGTCGATGATCGATCCAGCCTCGCCAGATGAGAGCAGGGCGTCGATTTCGCGTTCGTGCTGCATATCGTTTCGCCTCCTTCTTTCTGAATCCCGCCACGAACCACACTATAGGAGGTTCGTGACGGCTGTTTGAAGGCAAGAGCGAGGCGATTGATGGGCGATGCCGGGCAAAGTTTTGTCCGCCGCCGCCCATCTTGGGCACGATCGTTCCGGCAGGTCAGGCAGTGCTTCAGCCAAGCCGCATCGACAGTTCAACATCCTCGCCGAACGGCGTGGACATGTAGCCACTCCCGGTCGAGCGCACCCGCTCGAGGTATTCGGGGCAAAGATCTGCGTTGTCAGCAACGACGAAGGCGCCCGGCCTGAGGCGGCTTTCAACCAGACTCAAGATCTCGGGATAGAGCGCTTTGGCGCCGTCGAGCAGAAGCAGGTCGACCGTTTCGGGAAGATCGACGCTTAATGTTTGCAGCGCGTCTCCTTCGCGGATTTCCACCATGTCAATGAGACCGCCTGCTGTCAGATTACTCCTCGCGCGCGCGACCTTGGATGGCTCGAACTCGCTGGTGATCAGGCGGCCACCGCCATTGTCCCGCAAGGCTGCGGCAAGGTGCAGGGTCGAGATGCCGAACGAGGTTCCAAATTCAACGATCGTCCGTGCGCCGCTGCCTCGTGCCAGCATGTAGAGCAGCGTGCCGGTCTCTCGCGAAACGGGAAGCCAGAGATCCCTTAGCCGCCCATAGAAATCGAGGTATTCGGTCTTGCTTCGAACCAGCCGCATCCGCTCCTCGGCGGAGAGTTCCGCCACTGCAGGGCTCGTTGCCGCAGCGGCTTCCTCGAACAGGCGGTCCAGCAGGGGCGCGAGCGGCTTTGTCGTCAGTGTGGTCATACCGGTTTCCAGTCGGAATTGAATGCGTTCTTGTGCGGCATTCAAAATACGACTAATCATTCGCATTCACTAATCGCATTGGCGCGGCTCTCAATGAGCGATCACCGAAGTCCGCGGATTTCCTCGCGAAAACAGCCGAAGCAGGCCCGCTCGGCGGAGCTCGTCGCTGCGATTTTGCAGGCTGCTGTTCAGGTTTTGGCGAGGGAAGGCGCGCAGCGCTTCACCACGGCGCGGGTGGCCGAGAAGGCCGGTGTCAGTGTCGGATCGCTGTATCAGTATTTTCCGAACAAGGCGGCGATCCTGTTCCGGCTGCAGAGCGACGAATGGCGGCAGACGACCAGTTTGCTGCGCGACATCCTCGAGGACGTCAGGAAACCGCCACTTGAACGGCTGCGCGCCTTGGTCCACGCCTTCCTCCGCTCGGAGTGTGAGGAGGCTGCTGTGCGTGTGGCGCTCGACGACGCCGCACCGCTTTACCGCGACGCGCCCGAGGCGCAGACGGCAAGGGCGTCCGGAGACCGCACCATCCAGCTCTTCATGCAGGAGGCGTTGCCCAACGCCTCGCAAGCGACTCGCGAATTGGCCGGCGACCTGATCATGACGACGCTGAGCACGGTGGGGAAACAGTTCTCGGAGGCGCCTCGAACGCCCAAGGAGATTGAAGTCTACGCCAACGCCATGGCCGACATGTTTTGCGCCTACCTGAGAGGCTTCGATCACGGCTAAGGCGCGCCAGACCCGGTCAGCGAACAGGCCACGCGAGTTTCACACGGGGCAAAACCTTCGTCGGTTCAGCCCCGCGGAAAGCCGTCTTTAGCCGGCGGCCGCTGAACAATGCGGCCGTGAAAACGGTACGCCTCAGACGTACCGATTAACGATGTTTTCGAGCAATTCCTGGCGGCCGGATCTGGGCTGCGGCTCGATCTTCTCCTTGACGACGCGCTCAGCGACCTCCTCGAGCGTACGCTTGCCGGCAAGCATCGCCTTGGCCTCGGTCGAATCCCAGCCGGCATAGCGCTCGGCGAGCGGGGCGGACAGCGCCTTGTCCTCGACCATGCGTGCCGCTGCCTTGAGGCCGCGGGCGCAACAATCCATGCCGCCGATGTGGCCAATCAGCAGGTCCTGCGGATCGAGCGACTGGCGCCTGAGCTTGGCGTCGAAATTGGTGCCGCCGGTCTTGAAGCCGCCGGCCTGCAGCACCTGATAATAGGCGAGTGCCATCTCCGGTACATTGTTGGGGAACTGGTCGGTATCCCAGCCCGACTGGTAGTCGTTGCGGTTCATGTCGATCGAACCGAAAATGCCGAGCGCATTGGCCAGCGCCAACTCATGTTCGAACGAATGGCCGGCCAGGATGGCGTGGCCCTGCTCGATGTTGAGCTTGACCTCGTTCTCCAGTCCGAAACGCTTGAGGAAGCCGTAGACGGTGGCGACGTCGTAATCGTACTGGTGCTTGGTCGGCTCCTGCGGCTTCGGCTCGATCAGGATGGTGCCTTCGAAGCCGATCCTGTGCTTGTAATCGACGACCAGGTTGAGGAAACGGCCGGCCTGTTCCTGCTCGCGGGCAAGGTCGGTGTTGAGCAGCGTCTCATAGCCCTCGCGGCCGCCCCACAGCACGTAGTTCTCGCCGTTCAGACGCTTGGTGACGTCGATGCAGTGTTTCACCGTCGCCGCCGAATAGGCAAAGACGTCCGGATCGGGATTGGTGGCGGCGCCTGACATGAAGCGGCGGTTGGAGAACAGGTTGGCCGTGCCCCACAACAGCTTGACGCCGGTCTGCTTCATCTTTCCCGAGAAGTAATCGGCGATCTCGTCGAGCCGCGCCGCACTTTCGGAAAAGTCCCGGCCCTCCGGCCGCACGTCAGCATCGTGGAAGCAGAAATAAGGCGCACCCAGCAACGAAAACATCTCGAAGGCGACGTCGGCCTTGAGCTTGGCCAACTCCATGGTGTCGGTGCTGCCGGCCTTCGGAAACCACGGCCGGTCAAATGTCTGGCCGCCGAACGGATCGCCGCCCGGCCAGGCAAAGGAATGCCAATAAGCGACGGCAAAGCGCAGATGGTCTTCCAGCCGCTTGCCGGCGACGATCTCGTTGGGATTGTAGAACCGGTAGGCCAGCGGATTGGTCGAATCCGGTCCCTCATATTTGATCTGTTGGATGTCGCCGAAAAAACCGCTGCTCATGTTCTTTTCCTCTCGCATGGTTCGGCCTGATTACCTCAGGCGTAATTGGTTTCGCGCTGACGCTGGTCGAAAAGGCTCATGTCAAAGCCACCCAACGAAGGAGACAGACCCATGACCGACCTCAACACCATTGCCGAAAACTACATCGCCGCCTGGAACGAGAGCGACGCCGCACGCAGGAAAGCCTTGCTCGAGGCAACCTTCACCGAGGACGTCGGCTATCGCGATCCGATCATGCAGGGCGACGGTCATGACGGCATCGCGGCGCTGATCGACGGCGTGCAGCAGCGCTTTGCCGGCTTCAGGTTCTCGCTGAAAGGCAAGCCGGACGGCTTCGCCGATACCATCCGATTCTCCTGGAACCTCGGGCCGGACGGCACCGAATCCGTCATCGAAGGCACCGATATCGGCGTCATCGAAAATGGCCGGCTGAAAAGCGTCACCGGCTTTCTCGACAAGGTGCCGGCACAGTGAGGCCTTCTCGGCAGGCCACGGCGAGGGCGGGAAACCGCTCACGCCGTGGCGCTCCTGATCGCCGGGTAAAGCTGGCGGTAGCGCTGATAGGCATCTGCATAGGCAGCGCTGAGGGCGGCGACCGGCTCGACCGTGGCGTCCGTCGCCGGCGCCGTGCAGACGGCGCGCGGATCGGCGCCTGTCGCCGCGATCAGGCCAAGCCGGGCCGCTCCGAAGGCGGCGCCGAAATCGCCGTCGGCTGGGATATCGACCGGCAGGCCAAGCGCTGTGGCGATGGCCTTCAGCCAGTAGCGCGAACGCGAGCCGCCGCCGATCGCCGTCACCCGGGTCAGCGTCGTGCCGGCTTTGGCCAGGGCTTCGAGGCTGTCGCGGAAAGCGAAGGCGACGCCTTCGAGCACGGCCTGAGTCAGCGCCGCGCGGCCGGATTCGTGGGCAAGCCCGGTAAAGGCGCCGCGAATGACGGAATCATTGTGAGGCGTCCGCTCGCCTGACAGGTACGGCAGGAAGGAGACACCGCTCGGCGCCTGCAGCGAATCGCCGAGTTCGGCGGTCAACTCGCCAGCACTTTTTCCAGCGATCCCCGACAGCCAGTTGAGCGAATCGGTTGCCGACAGGATGACGCCCATCTGGTGCCAGGTGCCGGGCAGTGCGTGGCAGAATGTGTGCACCGCGCTTTCCGGATTGGGCAGATACGACGCGTTGGCGGCAAAAAGCACGCCCGACGTGCCGAGCGAGACGAACGCCTGCCCGGCGCCGACCGTGCCCATGCCGCAGGCCGAAGCCGCGTTGTCGCCGGCACCGCCGGCGATCGGGATGCCCGCCTGCATGCCCCATTTGGCGGCCAATTCGGCGCGCAAGGCACCGGCCTTGGCCGTGCCTTCGACCAATGACGGCATCTGCCTTTCGTCGAGCGACGTGACAGCGAGCAGTTCGGAGGACCAGGCGCGTTTGCCGACATCGAGCCACGACGTGCCAGCCGAATCCGACATTTCCGAAATATGCTCGCCGGCGAGCCAGAGCCGCAAAAAGTCCTTCGGCAGCAGGACCTTTGCCACCCTGGCAAAAACAGCCGGTTCGTTGTTTTTCACCCAGGCGAGCTTTGGCGCGGTGAAGCCGGGAAAGACGATGTTGCCGGTCAGCTTGCGAAAGCGCGGGTCGGCATCGAGCGCGGCCGCCTCGGCGTGGCTGCGTGTGTCGTTCCATAGAATGCAGGGGCGCAGCACCTGGTCGGCGGCATCGAGCAGAGTGGCGCCATGCATATGGCCGGAAAGGCCGATGCCTTTGACCGCCGCGAGTTCCTTCGCATGCATCGACCGCAGCTCGCCGACCGCCGCTTCGCAGGCGCGGATCCAGTCGGCCGGGTTCTGCTCGGACCAGCCGGGATGCGGGCGCGACACGTCGAGCGGCGCATGGCCGGAACCGACGATGCTCTGCCTTGCATCGATCAGCAGCGCCTTAACGCCCGACGTGCCGAGATCGAGGCCGAGATACATGTTTCCTCCCATGTCCGTCATGCCTGGCGGCGACGGTCTTTCTTGCTTCCCCGCCCAGTCCTGTGACACGGGCGGCGAAGATATCCCGGCAATCGTGCCGCCGGAAACGCACCCCGGTCAACACGCGAAGATTTTTTCGACGCTCGAAAAAATCCAGTCGGGGCAGTTTTTAAGGCAAGATGTGGCCTTGGTCAATTCGCCGCGAGAGCGGTTGCACGCCGTGAAAACAATGCCGACAACGGGCTGTCCGGCCGTGCCAGCGCGCGTTCCGCCGCAAGCGCCCTCGCCAGCGCGCCATCACCGGAACGCAATGCCGCTTCGATCAGCGTCAGGTCGATGACGTCGCGTTGTGCGTGGCTGCCGCCGAAGCGATGGGCGATCGCCCGGATCGGCCGGATCAGGCGTATCGTCCCGGCATAATTGCCCTCGCCGAATGCCTTGATGGCGAGCGTCAGGGGATGGCCGACATCCCTGGTAAAAGCAGCGTTGTCGTCCTTGCCGCGCATCGCCTCGCGCTGCGCCTCGAGCAAGCCGCGGGCCGGCGCTTCGAGGCCGGCGCCGACAAACGCCATCATCGCGTGGGCGTCATTGAAGGCATAATGGCCGGCGCTCGCATTGGGCAACCAGTTGGCGGCGAGTGCCGTCCAGCGGTCGCCGACATCGATGCCGCCGAGATGCAGCCGCCACAGGATCGCCGAGGCATCGACCATGTTGAGCGCCAGCGTCGAGCGCTCGCCATAGATCGGCCCGTCGTAGAGCGCCAGCACCTCGTCGGTCTCGCCGAGATCATAATGGAACAGCGCCAGATGCCACCAATTATGCACCTGCAGGAAGCTTTCCCGCGTCCACGCTTCGGGATTGGCGCGCATCCACAATATGCCGTCCTTCTGCCGGCTCTGCATCTCCATGACATGGGCCACCGCATGCTGGGCCCAGCCGTCGCGCGGCTCAAGATCGACCGCCGTGCGGCCAAGTTTTTCGGCGCGCGCGTAGTCGCCCATTTCCTCCAGGCCAAAGGCCTGCATCCCGAGTATGGCGTGATAGCCCGGCATGCCGCTCTGCCAGGACGGCAGTGCACGGCCGATGCGGTCGCGCAGCATACGCGCATTGCCGGTGAAGAAGTCGATCTGGTGGCCGGTCTGCAGCGCCAGCGCATCGAGCGGAAACTCGATGGCGATATCCTCCAGCACGCGGGCGGCCTCGTGCCAGCGTCCATCCGCAAGGTGGCCAAGGGCGGCGACATGCGCCTGCTCGCGCGCCGTCGCGGCAAGTGGCAGCGCTGCCTCGTGACATGCCTTGGCCACCGCCGTCGCTTCGCGCTCTGTGGCAAGGCCAAAGAGATAACCCTTGAACACATGCGCCATGACGAAGCCGGGATCTTCGGCGATTGCCCGGTCAATGGAACCGACCGGATCGCCGATGAAGCACTGCAATTCGCGAACAGCCCGGCTGTAGGACGAGAGCCCGGCCTCCGTCGCGCCAGACAGTGTCAGGCCGAATGCATCGCTCACCGCCATGGTCTGTCCTCAGTTGCCCGAGCGCATCGCCACTGTCGCGATCCCGGCGCTGACCAGCAGCGTGCCGCCGGTGCGGTTGAAGATGCGGATCGCCTTTGGGTTGCGCACGACGTTGCGCGCCCTTGCCGCGATCAGCGCATAACCGAAGGCATTGGCGAAGGCGAGCGTCAGGAAGGTCGTCTCGAAGATCAGCATCTGTGTCCAGAAATCCGCATGCCGGTCGAGGAACTGCGGCAGGAAGGCGACGAAAAAGGTGATGCTTTTCGGATTGAGCGCGGTAACCAGCCAGGCGTGCGCCATCATTTTCGCCGACGACACCGCATCGGTGCGCGGTTCGGCCCGGAGCGCGCCGCCGGCGCGAAACAGCTTGATGCCGAGATAGATCAGATAGCCGGCGCCGATCACCTTCAGCACGGTAAACACGGTGGCCGACGCCGCCAGCACCGCGCCGATACCCAGCATCGACAATGTCATCGCGGTGAAGTCGCCGAGCGCCACGCCGACTGCCATCGGCAGCGCGGTGCGCCAGCCCTGGCCGAGCGCATAGGACACCACCAGCAGGATGGTCGGACCTGGAATGACCAGAAGGACTGCCGAGGCAGCGGCAAAAGCGGCCCAGTTTTCGAAGGACATTTTCTTCTCCTTGAGCTCAAAGAAGAGGATAAATCCTTGGTCCCGCGCAGATGTAAAGAGGCAAAAATCGAAAAAGCCCCTCGTTAACGCCAGGCGGCCGGCCTTCACGCTTTTTCAACCATGATTGGTGAAAATGCCTGCTATCCGGCCGGAGCGTGTTTCCCGCCGACAGCGTAGGGTTTGGGTAAATGCGTGAGTTGCCGCAAGGTCTGTCGCTGCCACATAATGGCGACGCAATCGAAACCGAAATACAGCTTTCCCGTCGCACGGTGCTGTCCGGCGCCGGTGCGCTGGCGCTGCTCGGCGTCGCCGGCTGCAGCCAGACGCTGGATCTGCCGTCGCTGCAGCTCGACGACGTCACCACCGGCTCGATCCGGCCCATCCGTCCGAGTATCAGCGTCGACAAGAACATCACCAGCCCCGACGTGATGTACGCTTCGCTCACCGACGGTGGCTTCAATGTGCCGGAAGTGCCCTATCTCAAGGTCAAGCCGGAGTTCCGCCGCCAGATCGTCGTCGATCCGACCGGCGAGCAACCCGGCACCATCGTCGTTCACTCGCAGGAACGGCTGCTCTATCTGGTGCAGCCCGGCGGCGATGCGATCCGTTACGGCGTCGGCATCGGCAAGGACGGGTTCCGCTGGTCCGGCCGCGCCAACATCCAGTACGGCAAGGAATGGCCGGTCTGGACCCCGCCGCCCGAGATGATCGCCCGCAGGCCGGAACTGGTGAAATGGCAAAGCGGACAGCCGGGCGGCCTCGACAATCCGCTCGGCGCGCGTGCCCTCTACATCTATCAGAACGGCAGCGACACCGGCTATCGCATCCACGGCTCGCCCGAATGGTGGAGCATCGGCCAGGCGATGTCGTCGGGCTGCGTGCGCCTGATCAACCAGGACATCATCGATCTCTACAGCCGCGTCTCCAAGAAGAATCCGGTCGTCGTCGTCTGACCGGCGGCCAAGGCTCGAGCGATTACTCTGCCGGCTAGCGCTGCACACCCATGTACTACATTTTGTGCGAATTCATGCGACGCTTCGCCTTGCCCAGCCATGTCCACTCGTGTGACTGACAAGTTTTGGGAGATCGCGACATCGTTGCACTGATCGAGGCGAGCGAAGCGGAGAAGCCGACCATGCGTGGTCCCTGCAAGAAGCAAGAAAGCAATTGATGCCGATTGTCAGGATAGCCGAACTGGAAATCGATCCTAAGCAGATCGGCAGCTACAGGGCCCTGCTTGCCGAAGAGATTGAGGCTTCTGTACGCGTCGAGCCGGGCGTGCTTTTCCTTCATGCGGTGGCAGTAAAAGGCACGCCTGAAAAGGTGCGCGTGATCGAATGCTACGCCGATCAGGCGGCCTATGAGGCCCACCTGACCACGTCGCACTTTCTCAAATACAAGGCGCAGACGGCGAGTATGGTCAGGTCACTTCGGCTCATCGAAACGGATCCTATCGCGCTGCAGGCGAAGAGTGGCCCGATTTCAAACTGACCCACTGCCTCTGCCGTTGCGCGATGCCGCAAGACAGGCGAATGTGCCTGCGATTTTCACCGCCCGGGAGACGTGAACAATGGCCGGAACTTTTGTCATCGCGCAAGGCGGCGGCCCGACCGCCGTCATCAACCAGACCGTGGTGGGCGCCACGCTCGAAATCCGCAAGCGGCATCCCGGCGCCAAGGTGCTTGGTTCCATCCACGGCGTGCGCGGAATTCGTGACGGCAATTACGTCGATCTTTCCGCCATCCCCGAGGACCGCCTGCGGCTGATCGCGGCGACACCGAGCGCCGCGCTTGGTTCGACGCGCGACAAGCCGGATGCCGCCTATTGCGACCTCATCCTCAACGGCTTGAAGAAAGCCGGTGCCGACGCCTTCATCTATATCGGCGGCAACGACACCTCGGGCACGCAGCAGATCCTCACCGACGCCGCCGGCGGCAAGATCGCCTTCGTTCACGCGCCGAAAACCATCGACAACGATCTCGAGGAGAACGATCACACGCCCGGCTTCATGTCGGCGGCCGAGTTCGTCGCTGGAGCATTTCTTTCGGTCGATCTCGATTTCCGCGCTCTGCCGGGCATCTATGTCGGCATCGTCATGGGGCGGCATGCCGGTTTCCTGACGGCCGCGTCCGCGGCCTGGCAGCTCGATCAGGACAGCGGCCCGCATCTCGTCTACGTGCCGGAGCGGCCGTTCTCCGCGGCGGGCTTCATCGACGACGTTCGTGCAACGCTCGACCGCCACAAGCGCTGCATCGTTGCCGTCTCCGAAGGCGTCAGCACCGCCGACGGCAAAGCGCTGGTCGAAAGCCTGGTGCCGCCGGAAAGGCTGGAGCGCGACCAGCACGGCAACGTCAAGCTGTCGGGCAGCGACCTGCCGGCAGCCTTGGAGCGCGCGCTCGCCGAAGGATTGCCGGGCAAGCGGGCGCGCGTCGATGCGCTCGGCTATATGCCGCGCGGCTATGTCGGCGCCATCAGCGCGGTGGACGCGCAGGAGGCCTTCGATGCCGGTGCCTTCGCGGTCACGGTGGCCGACGAGGGGGGCGGTTCGGTGGCGCTGCAATATGACGGCAAGAAAACCGTGCTGAAGAAGGTGCCGCTGAAGAACGTCGCCGGCAAGACGCGCCATATGCCGGATGATTTCATGCTGCCGGATGTCAACCGGCTGTCCGATGCGGGGATGGCCTATCTGAAGCGGCTGGTCCCGCGAAAGTACAAGGTCGGCAAGCCGTTCGTCTGATGCCGGCGTTGATCTGATGGACAGCTGGTTCAGCAAAACCATCGTCGACGCCAAGACGACGATGCTGACCGAGCCCTTCGTGCATGATTCCGTGCGTGCCAACATCTGGCATTTGCGCGGCCGCGATGTCGACCTGCTGGTCGACACCGGCATGGGGATCTGCCCGCTGGCGCCGCAGATCGACACGCCGGCCGGCAAGCCGCTGCTCGCCGTCGCCACGCATATCCATCTCGATCATGTCGGCTCGCTGCACGAGTTTCCGTTGCGGGCAGGGCCGCGCCACAGCGCCGCACAGTTCGACAGCATGGATGAAGCGGTGACCTACGCCTGCATGTTCCATGACCTGGAAGGCGCTGTTTCCAAGCTGCCGGCGCCGGGCTGGAGAGCCGCCGATTACAGGATTCCGCCGGCGCCGCTGGCCCGGACCCTGGACGAGGGCGACATGATCGACCTCGGTGACCGCCAATTCCGCGTCCTGCATCTGCCCGGCCACTCTCCGGATTCGATCGCGCTGTTCGACGAGGCAGACGGCCTGTTCTTCGCCGGCGACGCCATCTACGACGCCATGCTGATCGACGACCTGCCGGATTCGGATCGTGCCGCCTATCGCCGCACGATGCAGCGCCTGGTCGAGCTGCCGATCCGGATCGGCCATGGCGGCCATGGACCGAGCTTCGACGGCAGGCGGATGCGCGAGATCGCCACCACCTATCTCAGCCGGACCGACCGGAAAGGCGAATAGGAGGCCTCGGCTGAGGCGGCGCAAATCTGAAGCGATTTGTCTTGCGCAGCTATTTTGTTCTTGCTTTGTGCCGGCAGCTATGCTAGTAATTTGGGTATGGTGCTGATTCGCCCCAACGACCCGCCGCAAGGCGGGTTTTTGTTTTCGGGTTTCGGCGCCAGCCCGGCAAGGCGGCTGCCAGCCGGAAATTAAATCTTCGTAATATTATCTGGAAACCACGATCGGCGCCCTAGATGCGGGGCTGTCGATCCGGTCGGCCGCCGTGCCAGGCGAGACAGGCAAGGCCGACACGCCGATAGAGCGTTCCGGTGACGGAACGCTGCGGCGCCCGATCAATCTCTCGCCCGGACAACGGCCATGTCACCAATCCACACCCTTCGCAGACATCGCGTCGCCGCTTTGCTGGGCGCCGCGCTGATCGTCAGCCCCTTCGCCCTGTCCTTCGCTCCCAGGCTGAATGATGTCCTGGCGGCAACAGTGACCCCACCTGTCACCGGCATGACGGCGCCCAGCGGCTCGTTCGCTCCGGTCGTGGCGGCCGATAAACCGGCAGTGGTGACCATCACGACGGTCATGAAAGTACAACAGCCGGACACCACGAGCGACGCCTCTCCCTTCGGCGGAAACGCGCCTTTCGACGATTATTTCCGCCGTTTCTTCGGTGACCAGGGACTGCCCGCCCCCAAGACACCGCCGGAACAGGCGCCGCGCACCGAGGCTCTCGGCTCAGGCTTCATCGTCGGCGCCGACGGCATGATCGTCACCAACAATCACGTCGTCGACGGCGCCCAGTCGGTCAAGGTGGCGCTCGACGACGGCACCGAGCTTCCCGCCAAATTGATCGGCCATGACGCCAAGAACGATCTTGCCGTGCTCAAGGTCAACGCCGGCAAGCCCTTGCCGATCATCAAATGGGGCGATTCCGACAAGCTCATGCCGGGCGATCAGGTGCTCGCCTTCGGCAATCCTTTCGGCCTTGGCACCACGGTCACGGCCGGCATCGTCTCGGCGCGCGGCCGCGACCTGCATAGCGGGCCGTTTGACGACTTCATCCAGATCGACGCACCGATCAACCGGGGCAATTCCGGCGGCCCGCTAACGGATGTGAACGGCAATGTCGTCGGCATCAACACGGCGATCTTTTCGCCGAATGGCGGCAGCGTCGGCGTCGGCTTCGCCATCCCCTCGGACCAGGCGCAAAAGGTCGTCGCCAAGCTGATGAAGGGCGGCTCCATCCAGTACGGTTATCTCGGCGTCCAGATCCAGCCGGTGACGCCTGACATGGCGAGCGCCATCGGCCTCGATCGCCCAGCCGGCGTGCTGGTCGCGCAGGTCAGCGACGGATCGCCGGCCGCCAAGGCCGGCATCGAGACCGGCGACGTCATTACCAGTTTCGCCGGCCGCGACATAAAGGATCCAAGGGATCTGTCGCGCGCCGTCGCCGACGTTGCGCCCGGCACGAGGGAAACCCTCAATGTCTGGCGCCAGGGGCAAAGCCTGCAGATCTCCGTCGAGGTCGGGCGCAACGAAGACGACATGGCAACGGGATCGGTAACCGGCGATTCAGGTCAGCCGTCGACGGAGCAGGGCCTTCGCGCACCGGCGCTCGGTCTCGGCCTGATGGACGTCACCCCGGATGTGCGCCAGGCAATGAACCTGGCAGGCAACCAGCACGGCGCGCTGGTCGAGCGCGTCGACCCGAACAAGGCGGCATCGGCTTCCGGCATCCAGCCCGGCGACATCGTCGTCGCCGTCGACCAGCATCCGGTGAGAAGTGCCAGGCAGGCTAACCAGGCGATTGTGCAGGCTGCCAAATCCGGCAAGAAATCGGTGCTGCTGCTTGTCGAGCGCGGCGACGCCCAGATGTTCGTCGCCGTGCCCTTCGCCAGTGGCTGAGGCAGGCGCCGCGCTGCCAAGATCGATGTAGAGCATTGCCGCCAGGCCGGAGCCAAGATTTCGGTTGCCCGCGCACGCGTCTTCGAGAAAACTGACAAAGGTCGGTTGGACCTTGCGCAAACGGATATTCTCGATGGTTACCCGAGGCTTCTCTTCCGGACGAAAGCCGCCGACGGATACGGATGCACGTATCCCGCCGGGGCAATATCTCGAGCAAGGTTTCCCGGTCCTGTCGGCCGGCCCGACGCCGCATGTCCGCACCGAGGATTGGTCGTTTACGCTTAAGCACGGGCCGCGGCCGATCAAGAAGTGGAACTGGGCCGAGTTCAACGCGCTGCCCTTGACCAAGATGACGCGCGACATCCATTGCGTCACCGCATGGACCAAGTTCGACACGGCGTGGCAGGGCGTGCTGGTCGACGACATCCTTGCCGACGCCGGCATCGAGCCGCCCACCGCCTTCACGCTGGCGCTGGGTTTCGACGGCTATTCCACCAACGTGCCGACGAAGGATCTCACCGGCGGCAAGGCGATGGTGGCGCTGCTTTATGAAAGCAAGCCAATCACGCCCGACCATGGCGGCCCGGCCCGGCTGCTCGTTCCGCATCTCTATTTCTGGAAATCGGCCAAATGGCTGAACGGGCTGCAGTTCACCGAGCGTGACGAGCCGGGTTTCTGGGAATTGCGAGGTTATCATATCT
Organism: Mesorhizobium sp. M0184; assembly: GCF_040322215.1. Lineage (NCBI taxonomy): Bacteria > Pseudomonadati > Pseudomonadota > Alphaproteobacteria > Hyphomicrobiales > Phyllobacteriaceae > Mesorhizobium > Mesorhizobium sp. M0184. Next base: position 2,225 of record NZ_JAMYSZ010000048.1, on the reverse strand, counting down.
ATGGCGATCCGTGGCGCGAGCAGCGCTACACGAACGATCCATGAGCGACGCACCGGCGGCGCAGTCGCCCTGGCAGACGGTCACCATCACCCGCATCCAAAAGCGCACGCCGCGCGTCACCAGCTTTTTCCTGCAGCCGTCGCGGCCCTTCGCTTACCGCGCCGGACAGCATGTCGACGTCAGGCTGACAGCACCTGACGGCTATCAGGCGCGCCGCTCCTACTCCATCGCCTCGGCGCCGGAGACCGGCGAGACCATCGAGCTGGCGATTGAAAAACTCGAGGACGGCGAGGTCTCGCCGTTCTTTCACGAGATCGCGGCGGTGGGCGACGAGGTCGAATTGCGCGGGCCGCTCGGCGGCCATTTCGTCTGGTCCGACGGCGATCGCGGACCGCTCCTGCTCGTCGGCGGCGGGTCGGGCGTGGTGCCGCTGATGTCGATGGTCCGTCACCGGGCGATGCGGGGATCGCTGGTCGCCGCCGCCTTGGTGTTTTCGGCGCGGGTCTGGGACGAGGTGATCTTTCGCGACGAGTTGATCGACCTCGCCGAGCGCCGGGATGGCTTCGACCTGGTGCTGACGCTGACGCGCGAGCCGGCCCGCCGTCCGGCAGATCATGCGCGGCGGGTCGACGCCGCGATGATGGTGCAAGCCATGACGAGGCTGCCCGCGCCGCCGAAGCTCGCCTTTGTCTGCGGCTCGAACGCATTCGTGACGGCCGCCGCCGAGGCATTGATCGATGCCGGGGTGCCTGCGGCACTCATCCGCACCGAACGCTACGGAGTCTGACCCGGTTCTGCTTGCCCGGTTGCTGCCTTCGTTGGGCGGCATAAAGCAGGCCAAAAGCAGCCGCAACGCCGACGCCGCGTTTGTCCGAAATGGTTAACGATTCGACAAAGAACCTCGGCTGCGACTTTTATCGGTTTAAAAAATCGAACCGAACGGTTCGTTTCTGTTGACAATGCGTGCAGGACGCTGTGAACGCTGCCTCCCCAAGTCACCTTGCAGCCAGACCGATACTATGGGCTATCTACTTGATATTTAGCAATAAAATTGTGGCGAAGGGAATCTCTGGCACAATTTCAAGGTGTAGATTCTTGGTCCACACCAAACAACTTCGTGATTGGAAACTGGCCATCGCCTTTCCCACATCGGGGCTGTCCGAACGACGCGAATTCCTCCCAAGACACGCCGCTGGACGGACGGAAAACTGAGATACTGGAGTACTAAAATGAAAAAGATCGCTCTTGCCGCCGTCGCCGTTTTGGCCATCACCGGCAGCGCCTTCTCTGGCAGCGACAACTTTGGTTCCAAGGGTGCGAGCCAGCCTGCCGCTTCGGTCGACAGCTCGTATACGGCTTCCATTCAGAAGCCGGCTCATGCTGACCAGCAGCCTGTCCAGGGCGCCGACCGTAACCTCTTCGGCAACAAATAACAGCCGATCCCAGCATCAGGGCGGCGGGCATATCCGCCGTCCGGGGATCTGAAAAGTTCAGGAGTATTAAGATGAAAAAGATCGTTCTTGCTGCCGCCGCCGTTTTGGCCATCACCGGCAGCGCCTTCGCGGGCAGCGACAACTTTGGTTCCAAGGGAGCCAACCAGCCTGCTGTCTCGGTCGACAGCTCCTACACGGCTTCCGTCAAGACGTCGGACCAGGCTGAAAAGCAGCCGGTTGTCCAGGGCGCCGACCGTAACCTCTTCGGCAACAACTAACAGCCGATCCCACCATCAAGGCGGCGGCATGCCCGCCGTTTGATTCGAAAATCCAGGAGTATCCAAATGAAAAAGATTGTTCTTACTGCCGCCGCTCTCTTGATTGCCGCCGGCAGCGCTTATGCCCGCAACGACAATGTTGGCGGGACCGACATCAACAAGCAGTCGACCGTCAACGTCGACAAGACGCAGACGTATTCGGTGCGTGACAGCAACTCGCCGGTCTACAAGCTGCTGAATTCGTCTGGCGATGTGCCCAAGTCCGCGCCTCAGGGCGCCGACCGCAACCTCTTCGGCAACAACTAGAGCAATTCCAGGAAAAGTGTGAAACGGTTTTCCGTCCGGAATTGCGTCAAAACAAAGAGGTAGAGCGGTTCGGCGTTCCGTGAAACGATGAACCGCTCTAACGGCCGAACTGGAATTCCAGACAAGAGCGGGGGGGCCGGGCCGCCGCGCGGGGTTTTTTGATTGGGGGGGGACCCCGGGGTGCAGGCGCCGGTTTGTGTGGGTTCGT
>NZ_JAMYSZ010000047.1:0-30563 GCF_040322215.1 Mesorhizobium sp. M0184 | reverse complement strand
TGATCAGACCAGATACCGTTCCCGATTCGAAGGCCATCCGTCGAAAGCGCTCGCGTCAACGTGCAGCGAAAATAGCGCTTACCCTTAAACGGGGTCCTCGTTCGGCTTCACTCTCGCTGCGGCCACAGCCTAAGTTGCACCGACGAGGCGCGCCTGGAGCAGATCAATCTTGGCGGCCGTACATTTGCCGCTTGATGAGTTTGAGCTTGGTGATCTGGCCTTCGGTCTGGCCATTCGACTACGGAGAGATAATGGCGTTGCGGACTGCGGCGATGTCCTTTTCGACCCCGTTTGCAAAGGAGCCGACGAGGCTTGCCTTCGCGCCGTCCAGCCAAGTGTCCAGTTTTGCGACCACTTTTGATCGGATCATCTGCTGAAAGTCGTCGATCAGCGTTCGCGCGTGACGAGGTCGATTGCCGCGATCAGTACAGCGTCCGATTTGGACAGGTCGTTACGCGCCAGCGTCATGAGCCTGGCGATGCTTCGTGCCGAAGGCGTGCGGGCAAGGGCGCTTTGATCGGTCCTTTCAGCAAGGCGTCTGCGCCGCGCCCATTCAGAGACGACGCCGATCTGGCCACGAAAGCCTTTCTTGCGAATTTCGCGCCAAGTCATGTGCTTGACCCGGCGGCATCGTCTTCGTCGAAATCGTTGCGTCCATTTCCATCCTGTTCCCTGGTTTCTGGCCTTTACGGCTTCTCTGCTGGCCGCTTGACGGTGACCGGAAAACTTATCCGCCCGGTGCCGTCCATCAGTCGATTATGAGTCCCGATAATCAAGTGCGATATCCAGGATCGGCGCGCTATGGGTCAGCCAGCCGATGGAGATCAGATCGACGCCCGTCGCAGCAATCTGCGCAGCCATATCGAGCGTAATCGGGCCCGATGCTTCGGTGATCGCCCGCCCGGCAACCATCGCCACCGCGTGGCGCAACTCATCGAGCATGTTGTCGAGCAGGACAGCCTCGGGGGCGAAGCCAAGTGCCTCCTCCAACTGGGTCAGCGTATCGACCTCCACTTCGATTTTGACGAGATGACCTACGCTTGCTCGCGCGAGCCACGCTTGCGGCGGCAACGCGCGTCATCCGCCGCTCTATAACCCCCGACAAGACCTCAATGCGATTTCAGTCCCAAGATACAATCTCCCCGCTCTCGAGGCGAGAGAGTGGCAAGGCACAAGCAGGAGCGACATTCCTATTTTGCCAGATCAGGACATTGTAACTTAGCTGTTACAACTTCAAGTTGCATAACGCATATTATGGAACTCGGTGGCGGTTTTCTAGCTGTTGCTTTTTCTCTCCTGCCGCAGCTTACGAAGTTGTGGATTTTCTCAGTAAACTGCGGGGGTTTGAACCATGGTGTCAGAGTCGGAAACGACAGCACATCGCGATGCCGTTGGGGGGGCGTCCACCGCATCGAGTAGGGCTGAGCATGAGGGGGAAGGCGGATAGCCGAAGCGTGACAGTGCGATGACCCGAAAGCCCTCGCCAACAGGGCGGCCGTAGGAGCACCGGCATACTGTCAGGCGCGATGCGGACCGACAGCCCCCCGGCGAAGGGCGCTGATTGATCGATCGAATTTGAATTCGGGTCGTTTTATCAGCTGACATAATCCAAATCGAATTCCTCACGATGTTTCAGCACGCGCCTGGATTTTTCTGCATTTGGCTCCGGCGAAGACTCCGGTGGTGCGGTGTAAGCGCACCTCCGGCATCTTGGACTTGTTTTCATTAGCCATCCAGGACTGCTGCATTGCCGCAGCGATGGTTCCAACCTGCTAGGCGTCGCCAAACTGCGCATCGTTGGGTTGGATGCCGGATCCCCGTGGGCGACGTTGCCGGATCCAAACCAACCATGGCCGCGACCAGAGTTGCCACGTCGGAATGGCCAAGCACCTTGCCGTCGCCGGACTTGATGGTTTCGCCGACATTGCCCGGCCCGGCGAACAGTCATTCATCAGCCCTTGTCGGTGGTGCCCAGTACGCTGGCTGAAACCGATCACGATCAGGAAAAGTCGATACTTGAACAACAGGATCGAGCAGGACCATCGGCGCATTCAATCGCCGTGTGCGTCCGATGCTGGCCTTCAAGTCGCCGGCCACCGCCAGCATCATCCTGTCCGGGATCGAAATGCTTCACATGATGCGCAAGCGACAGGCAAGTACGCATTCAATCCAAATCCCTCCCTGGCCGAGCAGTTCGCCATGCTGGCGGCATGACAGCGGCCGGTCTCGACCACCTTCATGACGCAGAAAAAACTTTGGGACCGAGCAGGGAGATTTTGCAGAGAGACAGGAAGCAGAGAGCGGTTGCTCATGGCATACTCATGCAATCGGTCAATCCCATTCCGGCGTCCACGGCACCTTGTTCTTGTCCACGCACCTGAAGTTCGTGCATGTGAGAGCGTCGATCCGCTTCATGTCGACGCTAGATAGAACGAAATCCATGACGTCGAAGTTCGACCGCATGTTTTCCGGCTTGGTTGACATTGTATTGACGGCGACGCCTTTCTGCAGAATCCATCTCAACACCACCTGCGCAGCCGACTTTCCGTAGGCTGTGCCGATCTGGCCAAATTGCGGATATTTGAAAACCTCCCCCCTCGCGACCGAAGAGAACGAAGCCAGCGGAACGCCCGTCTGAAAGCACATGTCGAGCAGAATTGACTGATCGAGAAGCGGGTGGAATTCAACCTGGTTGATCGCGATTTCGCCATTGGTGAATGATTGCGCGTCCCGCATCATTGAGGCCGTGAAATTAGAGACGCCGATCTCGGTCGCGAGTCCCTTACGCTTCGCGTCCCGAAGTAGGGCGAGAGACTTGCGATTGTCCCCGGACGGATCCGGCCAATGGAGGAGCAGAAGGGCGACCTTCGATACGCCAAGAGCGTTCAGACTCGCCTCCACCGATTTCAGGAACTGTTCCTCGGTGTAGTTCTCGGGATGCACTTTCGTGGTGATGAGAAGGTCGTCTGTCGAGACGTTAGCCTGGCGGATGGCCGCGCCCAAGTCGGCCTCGTTTCCGTACAGTTGAGCTGTGTCGAATGATCGATAGCCGACCTCGTACGCAGCGGCAAATGCCTTCTCCAAATCCTCGCCCTTGAGCGGATATGTTCCAAACGAACGTTCATGTCCCGGCCGAAAGCAGATCGACATTTTCCTTTCCTTTCCCAGGCGCCGTTAGCGAACCGTGTGCACATTGAGCTGCTATAGATGGATGCTGTCCCAAACCACGGCGCGATCGATCGACTGGATCACCTTCCTCTCTGCCACGGCCATTCTCCGACTGACGTCCTTTCATAATGCAGTGGTCAACCTCCGTTGTGGATGGAGCCGACGTCAATCATGCGATCCAGCGAATGGATGAAGCTCCAAAGCTAGCCACATGCAATCCGTATCCGCGTAATACTGATGCCATGGGTAGAGAAACCCGCCAATACTATCGCTTGTGCAATCGAAGAATGGCTGGGCGAAGCCCGGAGCCATCAGGATTTCTTCGGTCAGTGTTTCCCGCTGCTGCGTCTGAAACTTCTGCATCCGTCCCACTCCCATGATCTGCACATGGGTCTCGATGAATGGATGCAGATTGTGGATCAGGCAGTCCGTCGCTTCCGGAGCAAACCAAAGATTGGCTTTCGCGGCAAAAGTCATGCCGTCGGTCTCCGGGTTCCCGACAAGCATTGCCGCTGCACCGCTCAGACGAATTTCAATAAGGTCGTCCTGCGATGAGCGGTAGAGCGGCAGTCCGAGAATTTCCGCGGTCGGGTCGGTGATCGTCTCCGCATATCGCGGCCACCCTAGAGTGCTCGCCCTGGCGCCTACTGTCTCGAGAACACGGATCACAATCATTGCCTGTGCGTTCTCGATGACCGCGTCGATGAGCGTGGTCGATGAAAATGGCTGGATTGTTTGCCGAGGCTTACCAGCGATCTCAACGACGGTATCACCGATGTTGAAGACGATATTGCGCCCGTGAAGTGCGAATGACGAAGCGCCCTCAATCAGTTCGGCGTCAACCACAGCGTTGGAGAAATTGAGATCTCGCCGGTTGTTACGCCTAGCCATGAGCTTCCTCTCTTGCCATCGTCGCCCGGTCCGGTCCGTCCGACAGGGACATGGTGGTGTTCGTGGGAGGGCGTGGATCGCAGCGAAATCCAAAGATCGGTGCGCGCCACGCCGCTGACATCTGGTGCCCATCAGCTGACCAGCCGCGCCTCGCGTGCCGTCTGTGCAGCGAAATATCTCGCGATTGCATCGATAACCCGAGTTGTCGCCTTTCCATCGCCGTAGGCGTCCACGGGCCGGGCCATTCGTGAATATTCGTCCGGATCGCGCAGCAGTCGGGTCGCTTCACTCACGATGCGGGCGGTGCTGCGGCCCACAAGGCGCGCTGTGCCAGCTTCGACAGCCTCCGGCCGCTCGGTGATGTCCCTTAAAACAAGCGTCGGTTTGCCGAGTGAAGGGCCTTCTTCCTCTGCGCCGCTGCTGTCCGAGATGATGATGTCCGAGCGCAGCATAAGGCTGCAGAAATTCCGGTACGGTAGCGGATCCACCACCGTAATATTCGCCTGGTTGCTCAGATAGGGCAACATGACTTCGCGCACTGCCAGGTTCTTGTGCAATGGGATGATGACACGCACGTTCTCCTGGGATGATAGCTGCACCAGAGCTCTTGCGATCTCGTGCATCGGTGCACCCCACGACTCGCGTCGATGTGCTGAGGCGACCACGATTCGCCGCGTATCGTTCTTGAGGTCGGCAAGTGCGGGCTCGGCGAAGGCGGGAGCATTTTCGGCCGCCCAATGAAGTGCATCGACGACCGTGTTGCCGGTGACCGTGATACGATCCTCACGGGCACCTTCGCGGATAAGGTTCTCGCTGCTCCGGATGGTCGGCGCCAGGTGGAGATCCGTTATCTGGGCAACGAGGCGCCGATTGGCCTCCTCTGGATATGGTGATGCAATGTTGCCGCTGCGTAAGCCCGCCTCGAGATGGATGATGGGGATACGGTGCTGGAAGGCGGCCAGGGCGCCTGCCAGGGTGCTCGCGGTATCGCCATGAACGATCACCGCGTCCATTCCCCATTGTTCCATTTGCACGGAGAGCATTTCCAGTATTCGATGTGTGACCTGCGACAAGGTCTGGCGAGGTTGCATGACGTTTAGTTCGATGTCCGGTCGAATACCGAATTCCGGTAAAGTGATATCAAGCATCTCGCGATGCTGCCCCGTGGAAACAACGAGTGGCTCGAACCTGCGGTCGAGCTTCATTGCGTTGATGACTGGGGCGCATTTAATCGCCTCAGGACGAGTACCGAAAATGAATGCCACTTTGGACATGATCGTCTCTCCAGAAGAATCTGAGGGGTCGCCGGCGACCGCAGTTGCCAAGGACTTGCATAGGGGGGCCATCCATCAGGGCCTAAGCGAACCACGTGTTGGCCAATCACAGCGGACAACGAGAATCCTCTAGCCGAGGTCGACTGGAATGCGAGCGTCGCTTTCTGGTGGACGGCGATGCGCCCTTCCCACAGAATGCGGTCTGACGCAGATCTCCTTCTTGTTTCATCCATCGCGGCTAACCGCGCCATCAATGCTGGTCGGCAGTTGCTGCCGCCACTCCTCAACGAAGAGACACAAAACTCGTGCCAATTTGGCTGATCGAGCTGAAGAAAAAACTTTGTGCTTGCTTTACAGCTATTTAGCCAAAGACAAAGGATCGGCTAAACAAGACTGTGTGTGACGGATCCGACAAAGAGACTGTGTGTCACGGACCCGACAAGGCCGACAGAAGGCGCGGATCTGGTGCAACGAAGAATAAATTGGCCGCGTTGGTCCACGTTGGCGTTGGACCGCCCCTCAAAGCGTCGCTGACTCTTCACTCTTTCCCTGATCGCCCAGTGATTGGCGGAGAATGGCTGTGGGGTTCTGGATTGGCTTTTCGGTCGAAAAGCGAAGGGGATTTCGGGCTGACAGAATGGGAACTCTCGGAACGAGGTAACCCGATGATGGTCTATCGCAACAGAGGACTAACCATCTTTCCGTGCTGGTCGCCGGTGGCGACACCGATCACCGCGCCCTCGTCGTTGTAGAGCACTTCGGTTGCGGCAAAGCCGGGATAGATCTCGACGCCGAGCTCTTCCGCCTTGGTCGCCAGTCAGCGACAGACATTGCCGAGCGATACGATGTAGTTGCCATGATTGTTCATCAAGGGCGGCATGGCGAAGTTCGGCAGGCGGATCGAGCCGGCCGGGCCGAGCAGCAAGAAATGGTCGTCCGTCACCGTGGTCTTGAACGGATGGCTATCGTCCACGCACCAGTCAGACAGCAGGCGGTCGATGCCGATGGGATCGACAACGGCGCCCGACAGGATATGGGCGCCGACTTCCGAGCCCTTTTCCAGCACGAGGACGGTGAGATCAGGATTGACCTGCTTCAACCGGATCGCGGCCGACAGGCCCGCAGGCCCCGCGCCGACGATCACGACGTCGAATTCCATGCTCTCGCGTTCGGAGAGTTCGATCGTCATCGAAGCAGCTAAGTCCTCAAAGCGCCTTTTCGAGTTCCGGCAGGGCCTCGAAGAGATCCGCAACGAGACCGTAGTCGGCAACTTGGAAAATAGGCGCCTCCTCGTCCTTATTGATCGCGACGATGACCTTCGAATCCTTCATGCCGGCCAGATGCTGGATGGCCCCGGAGATGCCGCAGGCGATGTAAAGGTCCGGGGCGACCACCTTGCCGGTCTGACCGACCTGCCAGTCGTTGGGTGCATAGCCAGCATCGACGGCCGCACGCGACGCACCGACGGCGGCGCCAAGCTTGTCCGCAACGGGAAGGATGACTTCTTTGAATTTCTCCGACGAGCCGAGCGCCCGACCGCCGGAGATGATGATCTTCGCCGAGGTCAGCTCCGGTCGGTCCGAGGTCGAAAGTGCGTTCGACACAAAGGTCGAAAGCTCTGAAGAAAAGGCTGCCGTCGAGATTTCCTCGACGACAGCAGATGGGCCTTGGGAGGCGTGGGAAAAGGACGCCGTGCGTACGGTGATCACCTTCTTGGCGTCAGTCGACTGCACCACCTGGATGGCATTTCCGGCATAGATCGGCCGTTTGAACGTGTCGGCAGAGACGACCTCGACGATTTCCGAGATCTGCGCGACATCGAGCAGCGCAGCAACGCGCGGCAGGATGTTTTTGCCGACCGAGGTCGCGGCCGAGACGACCGCATCGTAATTGCCGGCGATCGACACGATGAGCGCCGCCAGCGGTTCTGCGAGATTGTTGGCAAGACTGGCGTCGTCGGCAAGCAGCACCTTGGAAACGCCGGAGAGTTTTGCAGCCGCATCGGCCGCAGCCTTGACGCCGGAGCCGGCGACGAGCACATGCACGTCGGAACCGATCTTCGACGCGGCCGTCAGCGCCTTTGCGGTCTGGTCGGAAAGGGTTTCATTGTCGTGATCTGCCAGAAGAAGAATGGCCATGGTTTAGTCCCCCTTTCCCACCTTAGAGCACGCCGGCTTCGGTCTTGAGCTTTTCAACCAGTTCGGCGACCGACTTAACCTTGACGCCTGCCTTGCGGCCGAACGGTTCCTGGGTCTTCAGCACCTTGAGGCGCGGGGCGGTGTCGACGCCGAAGTCGACCGGCGTCTTCTTGTCGAGCGGCTTTTTTTTGGCCTTCATGATGTTCGGCAGCGACGCATAACGCGGCTCGTTGAGGCGAAGGTCGGTCGTAACGACGGCCGGAAGCTTCACGTCGATCGTCTGGAGACCACCGTCGACTTCGCGCGTCACCCTGGCTGTGCCCTCTGGTGCCTTGCCGTCGTCGATCTCGACCTTGGAAGCAAACGTCGCCTGCGCCCAACCAAGAAGGGCCGAGAGCATCTGGCCGGTCTGGCTGCTGTCGTCGTCGATCGCCTGCTTGCCGACGATGACGAGGCCGGGCTGTTCGGCCTCGGTGACACCCTTGAGAATCTTGGCGACGGCGAGCGGCTCGACGGCGTCGTCCGTCTCGACCAGCAAGGCGCGATCGGCGCCCATGGCAAGCGCGGTGCGCAGCGTCTCTTCGGCTTTCGCCGGACCGATCGACACCACAACCACTTCCTCAGCCTTGCCGGCTTCCCTGAGGCGTAGCGCTTCCTCAACCGAAATCTCGTCAAACGGGTTCATCGACATCTTGACATTCGTAAGCTCGACACCGGAGCCATCCGCCTTCACGCGGATCTTTACGTTGTAATCAACAACGCGCTTGACTGGGACCAAGATCTTCATGGCTCGACTCCAAAATTCGTCAGCAGAGGGCGTGGAAACGTTCGACCATGACGTCAAGCACCTCGCCGGGATCACGCTTCCACCAATTGTTAGCGGAGAAAATCTCGACCTCGCAGGGACCGGTGTAGCCGGTGCCTTCGACACTCGCGCGGATCGTCTTGAGATCGGCAACACCGTCGCCCATCATACCGCGGTCCAGCAGCACGTCGCGCGTGTCGGCAAGCCAATCGCAAAGGTGATAGCCGAAAATCCTGTCCTTGCCGGCGCGCTGCAACTGGGTGTCAAGATCGCAGTCCCACCAGACATGGTAGACGTCAACGGCAATGCCAAGGTTCGGCGCATCAACCGCCTCGCAGATATCGACAGCGTCACGCACGGTCGTCAGGCAGGAGCGGTTCCCGGCGTAGACGGGATTGAGAGGTTCCAGCGCCAGCTTGACATTGCGGTCCGCCGCATAGAGTGCGAGGTCGGCAACACGTTCAGCGACAATCTTCAAGCTCTCGGCAGTGCCCTTGGTGCCGGGATGTACGCCGCCCACCACAATCGTCAGCACAGTGGCACCCAGACCGGCAGCCATATCGATGGACGCCCTCGCCTCATCGAGAACCGCTGTCCTGTCGATCGCTTCGCTACCGACAAGGAACGGTGTGCGGCAAAGCCCGGCGACGGAAAGGCCTGCCGAGCGCACCCGCTCGCCAATCTCGTTCGCCCGCGCACCGACTTCGCGGCGCCAGAAGACGATCGAGCCGAAACGACGGGCAGCACACGCATCAATCACCCGCTCCGGTGACCAGCCTGCACCGTGGCCATCCAAGTTGTGTCCGAGGCTGGCGGTGTTGAGCGCGAGCGCCAAATGGTCCGTCGAGAAATCGCGCATCGCCTACGCCCCGTAAACAGCGAGCAACTTCTTCATGCGCTCGACGGCGCGGTTGGGATCGCGCAGCAGGCCGCACTGGTCCGCCTGACGGAACACCTCGACGAAATACGGCAGCGGCCGCATCGCCTGGGCGCCGTTCAGCATCACGAAGTGATCCTGGAAGCCGTTCAGCCAGGCGAGGAAGACGACGCCGGTCTTGTAGTATTGGGTGGGCGCGCGGAAGATCAGGCGAGCGAGCGGCACGGTCGGGTCGAGCGTTGCACGGAAGCCCGCCTTGTCGCCGTCGCCCAGCCGCTCCACCGCATAGGCGGCAGCCGGCGCGAGCGGGTCGAAGATGCCGAGAAGGGCGTGCGAAAAGCCCTCGCTGTCACCTTCGATGAGTTCCGGATAGTTGAAGTCGTCGCCCGTATACATTTTCACGCCGGCGGGCAGACGACGGCGCATGACGGCCTCCTTTTCCTTGTCGAGAAGGGAGATCTTGATGCCGTCAACCTTGGCCGTGTTCGCTTCGATGACGGCGAGCGCCGTCTGCATGGCGGGGTCAAACGCCGCGTCGCCCCAATAGCCGGCAAGCTGCGGATCAAACATATCGCCGAGCCAATGCAGGATCACCGGCTGGTCGCAGGCGGCGAGCACATCGGAATAGATCTTGACGTAGTCTTCCGGCTTTTTTGCGACGCGCACCAGAGCACGGGAGGCCATGAGGATGAGGCGGCCGCCGAGCTTCTGAATGGCTTCCGCCTGTTCCAGATAGGCCCGGCGCACATCGTCCAGACTCGCCACTGCCGCGGGGTCGAGATGATCCGTGCCGCAGCCATTGGCGACCACCGCATCCGGGAGTTCCTCGCGGGTGCGGCGGATCAGCTCCAGTGCGCCCGGCCAGTCGAGACCCATGCCGCGCTGCGCCGTATCCATCGCCTCGGCAATGCCGAGGCCGAGGCCGGCGAGATAGCGGCGAAACTCCATCGTCTTGGCCCAGTCGACCGTGGCGCGACCCGACGGATCGTTCGCAGTGAAGGGATCGGCGACGACGTGGGCGGCCGAGTAGACTGTTCGCGCCGGGTTCCTGCCAAGCGTGGCGGCGGCGATTGGCTTTCCGGTCAGGGCATAGTGCGCAAGGCGGCCAGCGGTATCGGGAAGGGCGATTTTCATGAAAAACCTCAGAAGCGCGGGACGAGCATGCCGGCATCGGCTGGGATCGACAGTCCGGTTGTGTAGGGAAGCCTGCCAGTCGCAAGCGAGGCAATCAGCGCACCGACCTCCTCCGGCTCGCCGACACGCGGGAAAAGCGTGAGGCCCTGCGCGGCCCGTTCGCGATAGGCCTCGATAACCGGCGCGGTCATCTCGGTGGCAATCAGGCCCGGCTGGACGTCATAGACGGCAATGTTCTCGCGCCCGAGACGGACGGCGAGAGTCTTGGAGACCATGGCGGCGGCGGCCTTCGAGGCGCAGTATTCCGAGCGCTGCTCCGCCACCGCGACCGCATTCGAAGACGTGACATTGACGATCGAATGGAAGAGTGGCGGCCGCGCGCGTGCAAGCAGACGACGCGCGAAGGCCTGACTCAGGAAGAACATAGCCTTCGTGTTGACGGCAAAACACCGGTCCCAGCTCTCCTCGGAGACCTCCATCATGTCTCCGCGCTTGAGCACGGCGACACCGGCATTGTTGACGAGCGTGGTAAGCGGCCCGAGCTTTTCCTCGACCGCATCGATCGCCGCACCGTGACCGCCGATCGCAGCGACATCGAACGCGGCGGCGACGACGGGGACGCCATGGGCGGCGACGCGCTCGACCGCGGCGGCAAGTTCGGCGTCCTCAGCCGGCCCGTTGACGGCGACCGCAAATCCTTCCTTCGCCAGAGCTTCAGCAACGGCAAGGCCGATGCCGCGCGAGGAGCCGGTGACGAGCGCGACCGGCCGGGCGGACGCGGCGCTCATGCCCTAGCGCCTTTCTTCAGGAGTTCGCGCGCGATGATCATGCGCTGGATCTGGTTCGTGCCTTCATAGATCTGCGTGATCTTTGCATCGCGGTAGAGCCGCTCCACCTCGAAGCCGCGGATATAGCCGGAGCCGCCAAAGACCTGCACGGCATCGGCGGTACGCTGTACAGCCATGTCGCCGGCAAAGCACTTGGCGATGGAGCAGGCTTTGGTCGCATCCGCGCCGCTGTCGATTTTCGAAGCGGCAGAATGGACGAGCAGGCGTGCGGCCTCGATGTCCTTCGCCATGTCGGCCAGAAGCCATTGCACGCCCTGGAAGTCGGCGATCGCCTTGCCGAACTGTTTGCGCGTCCCGGCATAGTCGAGGGCGGCCTCCAGGCCGGCCTGTGCGATACCGACGGCGAGTGACGCAATGCCGACGCGCCCCTTGTCGAGGACCGACATCATCATGTGGAAACCGCGCCCCTCGGTGCCGAGCAGGGCATCTGCCCGAAGGCGCACATCGGTGAAGTTCAGCGCGCCGACCTGGCTGGCGCGCTGGCCCATCTTGTGCTCCTTCGGCCCCTTCTCTACGCCGGCCGCATGCAGGTCGACGATGAAGATCGACATGCCGCGATTGCCGGCTTGCTTGTCGGTTCGCGCCAGCACGAAACCGTAGTCGGCCACCGGCGCATTGTGGATCCAGATCTTGCCGCCGTTCAAACGCCAGCCGTCGCCGTCGCGCTCGGCCGTCGTGCGGATGCCCGAAACATCAGTGCCCGCCTCCGGCTCGGTGATGCAGTAGGCGACCTTCGAGCGCATGCCGAGTATTTCCGGCAGCAGGGCCTGCTGGCTTTCAGTGCCGTGGCGCACCAACAGGCTTGAAATCAGTTCGACCAGGCCGCACTGGTCGGCGACGGAAGCATATCCGCGGCTCAACTCCTCCATCACAAGGGCATAGGTCAGCGTGTCGAAGCCCGGCCCGCCGAGGGCTTCCGGCACGCCTATGCCGAATAGGCCGAGCTTTGCCATTTCGTCGTAAAGAGCCGCCGGGAAGCGTTCCTCGCGGTCCAATTCCTCGGCCACGGGCCGGATCATTTCGTCGGCAAAGGCGCGCGCCATCTCTCGCACCTGCTCCTGCGTTTCAGTGAGATACATGGCCCTCGACTCCCACTTAGTAACTATCCGGTTATATACATTCCCCAGTCTCAAGACGTCAAGTCGGAAAAATCTGAGACCGGGAAGAAAGCTGCTTGCACAGGCGTTTGGTCCGTGCTTATTTATTCACCAACTGGTTACTTATGGAGGAGAGGCATGCACCCTGGCGAAAAGAGGAAATTCGGCCGAACAGAACTTGACGTCACGACGTTCGGCTTTGGGACCGCGCCCCTCGGCAACATTTTCCGCGAGATCGACGAAGCCACAGCCGGGGCTATGTTCGAACGCGCATGGGCCGCCGGCGTACGGTTCTTCGACACCGCGCCGATGTATGGCCACGGGCTTGCCGAACTGCGCACGAGCCACGCCCTGCGCTGGAAGGAGCGAGACGATTTCGTCCTCTCGTCCAAGGTCGGGCGCCTGCTGCGACCGGCACGGCGCGACACCATCGATTTTGCGCCGTGGACGAATGCTGCGCCCTTCACCATGCATTTCGACTACAGTTACGACGGCACGATGCGCGCCTTCGAGGACAGCCTGCAGCGGCTGGGGTTGGAGCGGATGGACATGTGTTTCATCCATGACATCGACGTTTTCACACGCGGGAGCGAGCAGCCGGAAGTGTTCGAGCAGGCGATGGACGGCGCCTGGCGCGCGCTGGAGCGGCTGCGCTCGGAAAAGGTCGTGAAGGCGATCGGCGTCGGCGTCAACGAATGGCAGGTCTGCCATGAGGCCCTCCGCCGTCACGATTTCGACTGCTTCCTGCTGGCCGGCCGCTACACCCTCCTTGAACAGGACGCGCTCGACGCGTTCCTTCCGCTGTGCGAGGCACGTGGCGCGGCGGTCGTCGTGGGCGGCGGCTTCAATTCGGGAATCCTTGCCACCGGCGCGAAGGAAGGGGCGAAGTACAATTACGCGCCGGCGCCGCGCGACATCCTGGAAAAGGTCGCGAAGATCGAGGGGGTCTGTGCGGCGCATGGCGTGCCGCTGGCCGCCGCCGCACTGCAATTCGTGCTCGCCCATCCTGGCGTACCCTCTTTCATGGCGGGCACGCGCACGGTCGAACAGCTTGACCAGAACCTTGCCTGGTTCTCCCATCCGATCCCGGCAGAGTTCTGGGCAGATCTCAAGAGGCAGCGCCTGTTGCGCGAGGACGCACCCGTTCCGGGCTGAGCTCGCATCAGCCCGCGCTGCAGCAAGCGGCGCGGGCAAGCTCTAACGGATCAGGATTGCCCTGAAGTCATTGATATTGGTTCCTGTCGGGCCGGGCACGAACAGGTCGCCCAAACGATGAAACGCCGTCCAGGCGTCGTTGCCGGCAAGCAGTGCGGCAGGATCCGCCCCCAGTTCGCGCAGGCGCCCCATGCTGGCGCCGTCGGCAAAGGCCCCCGCATTGTCCTCTGAGCCATCGATACCATCCGTATCGGCGGCAAGTGCTGCAAACGGCACACCTTCGCCTGCGAGCGCGAGCGACAACAAAAACTCCGTGTTGCGTCCACCCTTGCCACGTCCCTTGATCGTCACCGTCGTTTCTCCGCCGGAGAGGATGACGACGGGACGCAAGAACGGACGGTCACGGCTGGCGACCTCGCGAGCGATAGCGGCGTGAACAACCGCGACGTCGCGCGCCTCCCCCTCTATGCAGTCCGATAGAATGACGGCGGGCACGCCGAGCGCCTCCGACCGTTGCGCGGCAGCCTCCAGTGAAAGGCGTGCAGAAGCGATGATGTGGACCTCATGACCGGCAAAGGCTGAGTCATGAGGCGATGGCGGCTGGCCCACGTCTTCATCAAGGCAAACCTGGATCCGCTCGGGCAGCTTGACACCCCATGTCTTGACCAGTGCGCGCGCCTCTTTGCGATTGCTTGCATCCGGCACGGTCGGTCCACTGGCGACCTGCGCCGGGTCGTCGCCAGGCACATCGGAGACAACGAGCGTCACAACCCTTGCAGGATGACATGCGGCGGCGAGCCGCCCACCCTTAATGCCGGAGACCTGCTTGCGAATAGCGTTCATGACGGAAATCGGCGCACCGCTCGCCAGCAGCGCGCTGTTTAGGGCGGCTTCATCCTTCAGCGTGAGATCGCCGGGCGGGGCTGGGAGCAGGGCGGACCCGCCGCCACAGATCAGCGCCACGACGAGATCATTCTCACCAAGCCCCTTTACAGCGTCGAAAAGCGATTGAGACGCTTCAAGCCCCGCAACATCCGGAACGGGATGGGCAGCCTCCAGCACACGGATCCTCTGGCAGGCCGCCGAATAGCCATAACGCGTCACCACAACCCCTTCCAGTGGGCCATCCCACAGCCTTTCGAAAGCCGCGGCAAGCTGCGCGGCGCCCTTGCCCGCGCCGATGACGACGGTCTTTCCTTTGGGTCGGGTCGGTAGATATGTGCTTAAGGCCTTTTCGGGAGCCGCGGCTTCGATCGCTGCGCGAAAGAGTTGTGCGAGAAAATCTTTGTCTTCAGGCTTCATGAGACCGCCAAACGGATCAGGAGTATGGGATGACCGAAAGCTATCTGTCGAAACGCGCCGGCCGCTTCTGCCTGTGGGCCGCCAGCCCTTCCGTGAGATCTTCGGATGCAGCCGCCACCGCGCCGGCCAAGGCCTCTACGACCCGTTCGCTTTCCTCGTGCTCGGCGGCATTGATCAGCATCTTCGTCAATTCTGTCGCCCTTGGAGATCGCTTCAGCACGCGGGCCGCCGCGGCCTCTGCGGCGGCGCCACCCTCGCCCGTGGGCACGACCTGATCAACGAGCCCGAGCGCGATGGCCTCATCAGCTGAGTAGACTTCACCGAAAAGCGCCATGCGGCGGACAAGCTGCGTGCCGAAGCGGCGCGAGGCGCGCTGCGTGCCGGACCAGCCGGGAATGATGCCGAGGCCGGCCTCCGGCTGGCCGATCTTCACATGCGCTTCGGCGATGCGCAGGTCCGCGCAGGCAGCAAGCTCCAGCCCGCCGCCGAGCGCGTGGCCGTTCAGCACCGCGATCAGTGGAACCGTGAGGCGGGCCAGCGCATCGAAGGCGCCGTGTCCGTCGCGCAGCCAGCGGCGAGAGAACGTGTCGGCGTCGAGGCTGCTCCACGCCTCGATATCGCCCCCCGCGCAAAAGGACCTGCCGCCCTCTCCCGACACGATCGCAACTCGGGCATCCGAGCGCTCGATGGTACGGCAGGCCCGCAACAGCGCATCGACCATGTCCTCGTCGACCGCGTTCAGCTTTTCCGGGCGGCGCAGGGTGAGCCGCGCAAGGTGGCCCTCGATTCGGAGTTCGATGCGCGGATCGCTCACAGCGCAAGCCCCATGGTGCCAGCGCGGAATAGCGCATCGTCCATCACCTTGAGCGTCTGCGATACGCGCAACGACGTCGCCGCCTGGTCGAGGACGTCGCGCTGGAGGTCGAGGCCAGCGGCGATCTCGGTTATCACAAGTCCGTCCGTATCAAGCTCTATTACGCAGCGCTCCGTGACATATGTGATCTCCTGCCCCTGCGCGCGGGCGCGCTTGCCAGAAAAACTGACCTGATCGACCTTCGGCACGAACTTGGCGATGCGGCCCTCCGTGTCGATCACCAGCCGGCCGTCCTCGATGTGCATCTTGGCGCCTGCATTGAAATTGCCGGAGAAGACGATTTTTTTCGCACGCGACGTGATGTCGACAAAACCGCCGGCGCCAGCGGTGCGGTGTGGCGTTGCCGCCAGGCGGCTGACATTGACCGATCCTTCGGAATCGATCTCGAGGAAGGACAGGAGCGAGCAATCGAAGCCGCCCGCCTGGAAATAACAGAACTGATGGGGCGAGGCGACGAAGGCCTCGGCGTTGGAGGCACAGCCGAACTTGAAATCGAGAAGCGGCACGCCGCCGACGGCACCCTGCTCGATTACCCATGTAATTTTGCCGTGATGCCCTTCCTCGATGAGGATGCGCGGCACGTTGGCCGAAATGCCGAAGCCGATATTGACGGCCCAGCCATCCTGCAGTTCCCGCGCCACGCGGCGGGCGATGACCTTGCCAACATCGAGGGCCGGCAGGCGGAAGGTTTCGAGCGGCCGGAAGAGCTCGCCGGAAATCGCCGGGTCATAGGGCGTCGCCGTCGTCTGCAATTGATCGGGCGCCTCGACGATGACGTCGACGAGGATGCCGGGGACGCGCACGTCATGGGGCCGCAGGGTGCCGCTGGCCGCCACCCGCTTGACCTGCGCTATGACCAGACCGCCGGAATTGCGGGCGGCCAGCGCCATTTCCATAGCGCCGAGAGTCGCACCCTCCTGTTCGAAGGTGAGGTTGCCCTTCTCGTCGGAGGTCGTCGCACGGATGATCGCAACATCGGGGCGAAGCGCCGGGAAATGCAACCAGTCCTCTCCCGCGAACGAAACCCGCTGAACGATCGGCTCGGCGCGCGCACTCGCATTCATCGCGCAGCCTTCCTGATCGGGATCGACGAAGGTCTCCATGCCAACCTTGGTGAGCACGCCCGGACGCTTGGCGGCGCCCTCCCGGAGCATGTCGAAGACGATGCCGGAGGGCACGTTCCAGGCGGCGAGCTCCTCCTTGAGGATCATCTGCCAGACCAGCGGCGGCTCGGCATTGCTTGGCCCCGAGGGATAGGAGCCGCCGATGATCTTCTTCAGCATGCCCGGCTTGGCGATGTGGTCAACACCACGGGTGCCAAAGAAGTCGCCGGCCGCGATCGGGTGAATGGAGGTGAGACCGCGCGGATGGCCTTCGCGATCAAAGCGTTCGCCTAGCGCCTTGAGAACGGCCTCAGGGCAACACAGGCCCGACGAAGAGTTGACTGCAACGACCGCACCATCCCTGACGAGTTGGGCCGCCTCCTCCGCCGTCTTTACCTTCTTCATCGACTTCACCTCCGTTCCGCATTGCACTAAGTAACTAACTAGTTATAGATTAAACACGGCCTGGGCAATCAGGCAAGCAGGTTTTTCGCGTCGACGCGCATGGCGCCATCGATGCTCCCAGACAGCCAAGGAGGAGGCATGAACATCTATTTCCAGAAGAGCTTTCAGCGCGGCTTCGGCACCTTTCCGCTGAAGGGAAACGACCTCAGACACGCGATCGCTGCCGCCATCGGCGCCGGTTACCGAGCGTTCGATACGGCGCAGATGTACGGCAACGAGGCCGATACGGGTGCGGCACTCGCAGTCTGCAGCGTCGCGCGGGAAGAGCTCTGCATTACCACGAAGGTGCATCCGGACAACTATTCAGAAGAAAAATTCCTGCCCTCGGTCGAGGCCAGCCTGAAGTCATTGCAGATCGATCGCCTCGATGCGCTTCTCCTGCACTGGCCGCCGGCAGACGGTGACGTCGCGCCATCCCTGCGCCTCCTGCAATCCGCCCGGGACAGGGGTCTTACGGATACCATCGGCGTCTCGAACTATACCGCACGCATGATGCATGTGGCGCGCGCCGTGGTCGAAGGACCGCTCGTCACCAACCAAGTGGAGTTTCACCCGCTGGTCAACCAGCAGAAGCTCCTCGCCGCCGCATCGGAGACGGGCATCCCGCTTTCCTCCTACGCGTCCATCGCCCGCGGCGAAGTGTTCAAGCACCGTCTTTTCGCCGAGATCGGCAAAACCTACGGAAAATCTGCTGCACAGGTCGTGCTGCGCTGGACTCTCCAGAAGGGTGTGCCGCTCAACACGATGTCGACGAAGCCGGAAAACATCCGGGGGAATTTCGACATCATGGATTTCACGCTGTCGTCCATCGACATGGACAGGATCGACGCCCTGAACGCGACCGGTTACCGCATTGTCAAGCCGGGGCAACTGCCCTGGGTCCCCCAATGGGACTGACGCAAAAGGGCGGCCGCAAGGCCGCCCCAGGCCGCTGACAAACCCCGTCGATTTTCGGCGGGGTTTTTTGTTATGTGATTGAAGTATCTTGGACTGCTTCTGTCAGGGGATTTTGACAGGAGGCATTGAGCCTCAGGCGAGGCGAGGTTTTGGCTTCGGCCACAAGCAAAGAGCGATCTTCTTGATGTTTTGTGCTGCGGCGGCGAGCAGGCACTGGCAGGCGACCTTGGTGAGACTTCGGAAGCGCGCATAGCGGTGACCGTGCAGTTGCTTGGCGTCGGCAAAGGAGCGTTCGACGGTCTCCTTGCGGCGGCGGTAGATGGCCTTGCCCCATGCGGTCAGCCCGTTGGCGTCGGTGCGCTCCTTCGCATCTGCCCAGACATGGCGGATGATGGTGCGCTGGGCCTTGGCATTGGTCGTGCAGGAGGCAAGCAACGGGCAGTCGCGGCAAATAGCAGGGTCGCTCTTGTAGTGGCGGTAGCCATTGCGGTCGGTGGTGACATAGGCCAGCACCTGGCCCTGTGGGCAGCGATAGCTATCAGCCGCCGGCTCATGGGTGAAGGACGACGGTGCCATCATGCCGGGCTTGGGTGGTGTGGGGCGACGATAGCCGGTGACGCCGCGTATTGCCCGGTCCCCCAGTCCTTTGGCGATGCCTGCCGTGGCATAGCCGGCGTCCAGTCCGACGGCGCCGACATCAAATCCGAAGCGCTCCACCTGCCGATCAAGCCTCGACAGGTAGACGGTCGAATCGTGGACGATCGCCGTCGTATGCGTGTCGGTGATGATGGCATGGGCTGCATCCACCGTGCGATGGTCGAGATAGAAAAAGCCCTTCGGCTTGCCCTCGCGCACCATGTAGCCGCTGTCGGGATCGGTCCGCGAGACTTTGGTCTCCTTCACCGCAGGCCGCCGCTCCTTCTCCTTCAGCGGCTTCTGGCCGTGCAGCACCCGTTAGGCGTCGATCGCACGATCGAGGTCGGCCCAATAGTCGGCCCGCGACTTGGCGATCATGGCAAGGTCGTATTTGCCCTTGTTGGCATTGGCCTTCAGATGGGTGGAGTCGGTGTACAGCACCGTGCCGTCGACCAAGCCCGCCCGGATCGCCTGCTCGACAATGCGGTCGAAGATCGCCTGCGACACGCTGGTATCATCATAACGCCGCCGCCGATTCTGGCTCAGCGTCGAGGCGTCGAACACCTTGTCCGTCAGCTTCAGCCGCAGGAACCAGCGATGGGCGACATTGACCTCGATCTCGCGCACCAACTGCCGTTCCGAGCGAACTCCAAACAGGTAGCCGATGAACAGCGCCTTGAACATCAAGGTCGGGTCGAGCGGCGGGCGACCATTGTCGGGGCAATAGAGCGGCGAGGTCAGTTCGTGGATGAAGGAGAAATCGATCACACGGTCGATCTTGCGCAACAGGTGATCAGCTGGAACCAACTGATCCAGCGTTACCATCTCGAGCGCGGTCTGTTCAGGGGCGGGTCGCTTCAACATGACCCAGTGAATCAAAAACCCCCTTCAAAATGCCAGGGGTTTGTCAGCAGTCTGGGGGGGCCGCAAGGCCGCCCTTTTGCTTGAGAAGCCTCGATCGATTAGGCATTGCCGCGGATCATGTCCGATGCCTTTTCGCCGATCATTATCGTCACCGCATTGGTATTGGAACCGACGAGGCTCGGCATGATGGAACTGTCGCAGATGCGGATGCCATCGAGGCCGTGGACGCGCAGTTGCGGGTCGACCACCGACATCTCGTCCCGCCCCATCTTGCAGGTGCAGGTGGGGTGATAGGAGGTACGCCCGTATTGGCGTGCATAGGCGACATAGTCTTCCTGCGTGCGCACGTTTCTATCGGGAAAATGCAACGTTTTGATGCATTTCTGCAGGGAAGGCTGGCCAAAGATTTCCTGACTGATCTTCACGCCTTCAGCGGAAATCCTTACATCGTCGGGGTCGCCGAGGAAGTTCGGATCGATAACGGGCAAGGCGCGCGGATCGGCCGAGCGCAAGGTCACGGTTCCGCGCGACTTTGGCCGAAGCGTATAGGAGTTGAGCGTGATGCCGGACGCGCCCTTCGGCACGCTCGGTACGCCTGCCTCCGCCCCCGCGCCCGCAAGGAAGTGGAACTGCAGGTCCGGGGTCGGGCTCGCCTCGTCGCCATACCAGAACGCCCCACCCTGCACGACGTTGGAGGTGATGCGGCTCGCCTTGTCGCCATACCAGAACGCCCCACCCTCCACGAGGTTGGAGGTGATGGGGCCGGACTTGAAGAGTGTGTACTGAATGCCTGCCCAGATCGACCAGTGCAACTTGTTGTATTTGTCGAGGCTATCGTGGTTCTTCAGTTCCGCGACGATGTCGACGCCAAAATGGTCCTGGAGGTTCTGCCCTACGCCGGCCATGTCCTGCACCACCTCGATGCCGTGGCTGTTGAGCGCATCGGCCGGCCCGACGCCGGAGAGCATCATCAGCTTCGGCGTGCCGATGGCGCCAGAGGTAAGAATCACCTCGCTTTCCGCCCGCGCCGTCGTGCGGTAGCCGCCGGCCTCGTACTCGACGCCCACCGCACGGAGTCCTTCGAAGACGATGCGCAGGACAAGCGCACCGGTGACGACCGTCAGGTTCGGACGCTTCAGGGCCGGACGCAGATAGCCGACGGCCGCCGAGCAGCGCCGGTTGTCGCGCGTCGTCGTCTGGTAGACGCCCGCCCCCTCCTGCACCGGGCCATTGAAATCCGGATTGTAGGGAATGCCGAACTCCTGGCAGCTCTGCACGAAGGCCCGCGTCATGCGTTGCGGCTCGGGGATGTTGGAGACGCCGAGCGGGCCATCCGTTCCATGCCAGGCACCGGAGAGGATCGAATTGCCCTCCGATCGCAGGAAATATTTCTGGATGTCCTTGAAGCCCCACCCTTCCGCGCCTTCCTCGACCCAGCGATCATAATCGGCGGGCACACCACGCGTGAAAACCTCGGCATTGATCGACGACCCGCCCCCGAGCACCTTGGCCTGCGCGTAAAGGATCTCACGGTTGTTGGCGTGCTTCTGGGGCGCGGTCTTCAGGCCCCAGGTGAGCGGCCCCGTCGTCATCTTAGCGAAGCCAACGGGCATGTGGATGAGCGGATTGGTATCGCGCCCGCCCGCCTCGATGAGGCACACTCGCGCGGACGGGTTTTCCGAAAGCCGCGCCGCCAGCACGCACCCGGAGGTACCGCCGCCGACGATCACATAGTCATAGCCAGCGGCCATCATGCGATCCAATGCGTGCGCTTGCCGATCTCGACATGAACGGACTTCACCTGCGTATATTCCTCTACCCCATACATCCCCGCCTCGCGGCCCCAGCCGGACTGCTTGAAGCCGCCGAGCGGCATTTCGGGACCGCCGGCCATGATCGTGTTGACCCAGAAGCGCCCGGCGCGAACCCGGCGGCTCACCATCAGTGCCTTGTCGATATTCTTCGTCCAGACGCTCGCCGCAAGACCGTAAACCGTGTCATTGGCAAGCTTGATGGCTTCTTCCAACGTATCGAAATGCATGGAGCACAGCACGGGGCCGAAAATCTCGTCGCGGGCGATGACCATGTCGCATGAAACGCCGGAGAAGAGCGTCGGCGCGATATACTGGCCGCGACCAAGATTGATCGGCCCGCCGCCGGTGAGAAGTTTTGCGCCCTCGGCCTTGCCCTTCGCGATGTAGTCGAGGATCGTGGCGTTCTGCGCCTCTGTCGTAATGGCCCCGACCTGAGTCGCCTCGTCCAGCGGATCGCCGACGCGGATCTTCTTCATTTTTTCGACGAGCAGCTTTTCGAATTCGGCGGCGATGGAGCGCTCGACGATCAGGCGCGAGGAGGAGACGCAGCATTGCCCGGTGTTAAAGCTGATGCCGAAGGCCGCGCCGTCGGCGGCGTCTTCCAGATCGGCATCGGCGAAGACGATGATGGGGTTCTTGCCGCCAAGCTCCAGGCCGAGCTTCTTGAAGTTGCTGTCGGCTGCCGCGTGGACGCAGGAGCGGCCGACGGCTGTCGAGCCGGTGAAGGACAGCATGTCGACGTCAGGATGCTCGGACAGCGCCTGGCCAATCCTGCGGCCGGCACCGGTGATGACGTTGTAGACACCGGCCGGAAGGCCCGCTTCCGCCAGCACTTCGGCGAGCAGCAGCGTCGTTGCAGCGGTCACTTCCGACGGCTTCACGATCATCGTGCAGCCAGAGGCGAGGATGAAGGGCACGCGCTCGCAGAGGATCAGGAACGGGAAGTTCCAGGGCGTGATGAGGCCGACGACGCCGATCGGCTCGCGCAGCACCATGCCGAAGAGATCGTCGCCGAGCGAGTTGAAGCTGTCTCCGTGCAGCATGCGCGCCGCACCGGCGCCCGTTTGGAAGCAGGCGATGCAGTGATCGATTTCACCTCGCGCTTGGGAGATCGGCTTGCCGTTTTCCAGCGCCTCCCAATAGGCGATTTCGTCGCGACGGCGGCGCAAGATTTCAGCAACGCGCAACAGGACGCTTCCGCGGGCCGCACCCGAAAGGCCAGCCCAGCGGCGATCTTCGAAGGCGCGGCGTGCCGCGGCGACGGCGGCGTTCAGATCATCGACCGTGCAACGAACCGTGCGCGTGACAGGCGTGCCGTGGCCGGGCGACGTGCGTTCGAAGTATTGCGCGCCGTCTTTCCACTCGCCATCGACGAAAAAGCCGAAGGTGCGCGCTGCGGCCGGGGCAGAAAGGAACGGGTTTTTCTGGTCCACGGGATACCTCCACTTCGATAGGTCTTACGCCGCAATGGCGATTTGCGTCTTCAGGTCGTGCGGCCGTTCCCCGAGGGTGTCGAAAGCCGCCTGGATATTCTCCAGGGAGTAGCTCGCCTTGGTGAAATCATCCGTGCGGAACCGGCCATGCGATAGAAGGGTCAATGCGTCATGCATATCCTCCCCCATGCCCGCGACGGAGCCCTTGAGGCTCGTCTCCTCCAGAACCGTGCGGAGGATATCGAGGGGGACCGTCTCGCCCCGCGACGTGATGCCGAAGAAGGCGATGTGCCCGCCGCGGCGCGTCAGGTCGAAAGCCTGTTCATAGAGCTTTCTGTTGCCGACGCTTTCGACCACCAGATCCGCGCCGCGTCCGCCGGTCATCCGCAGCACGGTTTTCTTGAGCTCGGCCGGATCGGACACCGCCGCATCCGCGCCGGCTTCGAGAGCCATCCGGGAGCGCTCGGCGGACAGATCGGCGACGATAATGGGGGCCGCGCCGACGAGCCGCATCATCTGCACATGAAGATTGCCGATCGGCCCTGCGCCGAAGATTACGACCGACTGGCCGAAGGTCGCCCTCGCCTTGCGCGCGGCGCGGACGACGCAGGCGACCGGCTCGGTGAGGACGAGAACTTCGTCAGCGATGTTAGCCTCAACGGGGATCGCGAGGCGCGCGGGCACGGCGACGAATTCGGCGAAAGCCCCATCCCTGCCGATGCCGACCTGGGTGACCTCGGCGCAGTTCAACACCTCATTACGCCGGCACCAGAAGCATGTGCCGCAGCCGATATTAATGTCGACGACCACGCGCGTACCAGGCGAGAGATGGCGCACATTGGTGCCCATCTCAGCAATCGTGCCGCAGAACTCATGGCCGGGGATCAGCGGCAACTGGTCAGCGGCGTAGTGGCCGTTGAAGATATGGATATCCGTGCCGCAAATGCCTGTGCGCGTTACCCGCACCAGTACATCATCCGGCCCGACGGACGGCACCGGAACGTCGCGGAGTTCGAAGCGCTTCGGCGCAGTGAGGACAGCGGCGCGCATGGTGCTCATGGCCAGATCCTCACTTCACGGTGCGCAGCTTTGCGCGGTCGATGGTCAGCGCGATGGCGACGATCAGCACGACGCCGAAAACCATCTGCTGGCGCGTCGCGTCGATCTCGAAATAGAGCATCGAGGCGCGGATGACGGCAACAATGAGCGTACCGACCACGGTGTTGACGACACCGCCGACGCCACCTGTCAGCGGCGTACCACCGACGAGCACCGCAACGATGGCCGGCAGCAGGAAGCCGTTGGCGATCGTCGGCGCACCGCCCGAAAGCTTTACCGCAAAGAGGAGGCCGGCAATGGCGGCGAGTGCGCCCGAGATCGCGAAAGCAAGAATCTTGTAGCGGGCGACATTGAGGCCTGAGGCCGCGGCCGCGAGTTCGCCGGCACCGACGGCCTTCAGGGCACGGCCAAGCGTCGTGCGTCGCTCGATGAAGAGGCAGATCGCGACGAGCGCCGCGGCAATCAGCAGCTCATGCGGCACGCCCCAGGTGCGGCCGATCATCCAGCCGAAGGTCTCGTTGCGCTGTGTGGCATCCATGTTGAGTGCGCGCTGGCCGGAGAGCCATTGCGCAATAGAAAAGGCGACACCGCCGACGGCGAGCGTGGAGATGAAGGACGGCACGAAAAGCCGCGTCGTCACATAACCGGAGAGCATGCCGAGCAGGAAGCCGGCAAGCACGCACAGCACGGCGACCCACGCCCCCATGGAGGCGAGATATACCGAGGCGACGACCGTCACCATGTTCGCCATGGACTGGGCCGAAAGATCGATGCCCCCGATATAGATAGCAAAGGTGAGCCCGAGCGCCATGATGAAGAGCGGCACGATATCCCCGGCGATGCCGAGTAGGTTCGAAGGGCGCAGGAAGCCGGGATCGTTGACGCCGACGATCGCGACGAGCACGACCAGCGTGATCCAGGGCAGGTGCGGTTTGAGGCGCTGAATATCCATCTCTTCCCTCAGATCATATGGTGCAGCAGGTCGAAGGGCGTGGGCTTGGCGCCCGGCTTACAGGCGAATTGCTTCTGGATGCGCCCGTCCTTGACGACGATGATGGTGTGCGACAGGCCGATCCCTTCTTCCAGCGTATCGGCGACGAGCACGATGCCGACGCCTGCCGCGCCCATCGCGCGGATCATGTCGTAGACGTCTTCCTTCGCGCCGATGTCGAGGCCGCGCGTGGGGTGGTCGAGCAACATGATGTCGGAGCCGGCGGAACGCCATTTGGCCAGCACGACCTTCTGCTGATTGCCGCCCGAGAGATTGCCGCAATCGGCAAATTCCGAATGTGCCTTGATCGAGAGTTTCTTGATCCAGTCGCGCGCCAGCGCCCGCTCCTCGTTAACGCGCAGTACCCCCCGGCTCGAATGGTTCCGCATCTGCGAGAGCGTCATGTTCTCGTAGACGTTCATGCCGGCGACGATGCCTTCGATCTTGCGTTCGCGCGGCACATAGCCGACCCCATGGGCGACCGACTGGCGCGGCGAATAGCCTGTGGCGTCAGCGCCCTTGATCTTGAGACGGCCGGTCGCCGGCGTCAGCATGCCGTAGATCGTGCGCAGGATCGCCTCGCGCCCGGAACCTTCCGTGCCGACGAGACACAGGACTTCACCGGCATGCACTTTGAACGAGATATCCTGGATGCTGCCCGGCAGTCCGACGGCCGCCATCTCGACCAGCACCTTCGAGCCATCGAACGGCTTCTGCAGGTGTTCTCGGTAATATTGCTTGTCGACGTTGCGGCCGACCATCTTGTGCTGGATGGCCTCCGCCGTCGCGCCGCCCCGCTCTACCACGTCGACCACCTCGCCGTCCTTCATGACATAGATGCGGTCGGAGAGCTCCATCACCTCTTCCATGCGATGCGAAACGAAGATGAAGGAGGCGCGCGTCGTCAGCTCCCGCACAAGCTTGAAGAGCAGCTCGACCTCTTCCTTCGATAGAACCGAGGTCGGCTCGTCGAGCAGGATGACGAGGTCGCCCTGAACCCGCTCCTCCAGCGTCAGAACCTTGGCGAGTTCGACAAGCTGGCGCTGGGCGAACGAGAGTTTCGAGGTCACCGTCACCGGGTCGATGTCGAGCTTCACCTTGGCGAGCTGCGCCTTGGCCGCGCTCGCCATCGCCTTCCAGTCGACCACGCCGAAGCGGACGAACTGGCGCTCGTAGCCGAGAAAGATGTTCTCCATGACAGAGAGGTTCGGGATCAGGGACTGTTCCTGGAACACCATCCCGATGCCCTTTTCCATCGCCTGGCGCGGATTGGCGAAGCGAACGGACGCGCCGTTGATAAGGACCTGGCCGCCATCCGGCTGGTAGGCGCCGTAGATGACCTTCATCAGCGTGGATTTGCCGGCGCCGTTCTCACCGACGAGACCGACGATCTCACCGCGCTTGATGTGGAAATTGATAGACTTCAGCGCGTGGACGCCGGGGAATTTCTTGTCGACGGCTTTCAGCTCGTACATGGCGCTCCTCACTTAACGAAGGAAACCATCTTGCGGTCGGTGGAAAGCACCACCGCAAGAATGACGAGGAGGCCCAGCACTCCGTCCTGGAGGAAATCGGGCAGACCGATGACGACCATGCCGTTGTCGATGACGTTGACGATAAGAACGCCGACGAGCGCGTTCCACACGCCGCCGATGCCGCCCCAGAGCGCCACGCCACCGACGACCACAGAGGTGATGGAGACGAACATGAAGTTTGCGCCCGTCACAGATTCCGCCTGCCCGATGCGGGCGACGACGAGGATCGCGGCGATGGCGTAGAAGACGCCGGCGAGCGCAAAGCCGGTGACGCGGACGCGGGTGACGTTGAGGCCCGAGGCGTGAGCGAGGTCCTCGCCGCCGCCGACAGCGTAGAAATTGCGGCCGAGCGTCGTGTGGGTTTGGATGAACCTGCCGACGAACAGGAAGAGGGCCGCGACATAGACCATCAGCGGGAAGCCGAGCCAGCGCACCGTGAGCAGGCCGCGGAAGGTGGCATCGCTGACCTTCACGATATCACCGCCGGTCAGCAGGATCGCGGCACCGGTGCCGACAAAGCCCATGGCGAGGCTTGCCATGAAGGACGGGATCTTCAGTTTCACATGCACCAGCCCGTTCAAGAGCCCGAGCATGCCGCCGAGCACGAGCACAAGCGGAATGGCTATCCAGCCGAAGCCGGCGAGCGTGCCGCCAAGCTGGGCGAAGATGAAGGCGAAGGAGACCGCCGTGAGCGAGACCGTTCCCTCCATGGAAAGGTCGATCGAACCCATGACGATGATGAAGGTGACGCCGACGGCGACCATGAGCGCCGGGGCCGCCGCGATCGCGATACGGGCAAAGTTCCGCAAGGAAAAGAAGGTCGGGTTGAGTGCGGTGAAAAAGATCAGCAGCGCGATCAGCACCAGTAGCGGCGCCCACTTGATCAAGGTTTCGCGTGATAGGCGACGTGTCACGTCAGACACCCTCTAATAAAATTTCGCAGGAGATGTGGCGGCAGCGCGTACGGCTGCCGCCCTGCCTATGGTCAGGACTTGTACTGGATCTGGCCTTTCGACGGCCCCCAGAAGTCCTTCCAGTCGTAGGTCGGAACGGAATCCAGGTACTTCGCCTTGAATTCAGCGGCGTCCTTGGCCGTGACGAGAATCGTCGGGCCATAGAATTCGCGATGCTCCTTCGGCTCCTCGGAAGGTTTGAAGGTGCCGATGGCGGCATGGTAGGCGAGTGCAGCGCTGATGCCGCCGCCCCAATGCGGATTGGTGAACACGGTGGCGAGCAGCTGACCATCCATGACCATCTGCACGGCTTCCGGATTGCCGTCATAGGCGACGATCGGCATGTTCTCGATGCCCTCGGCACGCAGCGCCTCGATGACGCCGTAGGCTATGTTGTCATTGGCGCAATGCACGCCCTTGATCTTGTCGCCGTAGCGCGTCAGGAACGAGGCCATCAGGGCCGCGCCCTCCTGTGTGTCCCAGTCGGCCGGCTCGGCATCGAGCAGCTCGACCTTCGGGAAGTCCTTCAGTGCGTTCTTGAGGCCGTTGAGGCGCTCGACGGCCGGATTGTTGGCTGCGATGCCGCCGAGATGGACCACGCCACCCTCACCGCCCATGGCTTTGAAGAGGATGCGGGCGGTTTCTTCCGCCGGCTTTTCATCCGACCAGGTCATATGCGAGACATAATTGTCGCCAAAATCCCAAGGATGCAGGTCGTCGGTCTTGTTCCAGATCGTCGACACATAGGCGCCGGCAGCTTGAACGGCCTCGACGACCGGACGGGCGTTCGGGCTGTCATTGGCATCGCAGGCAATGGCGCAATTGCCATTGTTCTTGGCAAGGAAGGCCTTGATGTCAGCGAGCGACTTTTCCGTCGAGCCCTCGTTGATAAGGCTGATGAGTGCGCTCTTCGGCTTGCCGAGCGACTCCACGAAGGCCTCGCCGCCGGAGACGACAGAGTTCCAGTATGCCGAGGCGCGGTCGCGGTAGCTCCAGGCAATCGCCGGGTCCGTCAGCGCGGCGCGTGCGATGCCGCCACCGAATAGTCCCGGCACGGCAGCCGCGCCCATGCCGGCCGCAGCTGCGAACAGAAAATTGCGACGGCTGACCGTTTCGCGCTCGATGAAATCCTTGATAAAGGTCGACATTGGTTCCTCCCAATTCTCGATTGAAACGCTTTCCGCGTCACGACTGGCGCTGCTGTCGACAGGAGAGCCTTGCCTTCGGGCGAGGCGCTCCGGCGTGACCTACGCCTTTTAACGCACTAACCAGTTACTTCTTTTAGTTTGCCCAAGTCAAGCGGTTTCAGTATGATCAAGACAAGACAAGCAATCGCGTCGAACGGCTGTGACGGACGGCGACGCGCGTGTATGAGTTGCAGGGAAGAAATCCCGACCGCGGCAGAGGGCAGGCGCAAAACATGACGGGCGAACAAAACGAAAAACCGGGACGAAAACCGCGCATCCGCGACGCGGAAGCCACCAAGGCGCGCATCCTCGAAGCGGCAAAAAAAGAATTTGCAAAGAAAGGCTTGGGTGGGGCGCGCGTTGATGATATCGCAGAGAAGGCGAAGGCCAACAAGCGCATGATCTACCACTATTTCGAGAGCAAGGAGGGCCTGTTCCAGACCGTTCTCGAAGAGGCCTATCTCGATATTCGCAACGCCGAACAGAAGCTGCACCTGGAAGATCTTGACCCAAGGGCAGCGCTCGAAAAACTGGTGCGCTTCACCTGGGAATACTACCTGAAGAATCCGGAATTTCTGACGCTCGTCAACAGCGAAAACCTGCATCGAGGCAAGCACCTGAAAAAATCGGAGATCGTCCGGGTCTCCAGCAGGAAGCTCGTGAACTTGGTCTCGAGCATTCTTGAGCGCGGGGTGAAGGCGGGCGTCCTCCGCGACGGCATCGATCCCGTGCAGCTCAACATCACCATCGCGGCCGTCGGCTACTACTACCTGACAAACCGTTTCACCGGTTCGATCATCTACGAGCGGGACCTGATGGCCAAGGACGCCCTAGAGCAGCGCTTCAAGTTCAATATCGATACGATCATGCGGCTTGTTGCCGCTTGACGTTACCGGCCGGCGGCACACTCATGAAACAGTCCGGAATCAAGGAAGTCGCGGCGGCGGCAGGCGTCGGTCGCGATGGCATCATACGTGCTTTCGGGAACCGGCCGACCCTCCGAAGCGACACGCAAGCAGGTGCTGGCGACGGCGGATGGGTTGTGTTGCAAAGTTTTTTTGCGTGATGAAGGTGGTCGAAACCGGCCGCTGTCATGCCACCAGTATGGCGAACTGCTCGGCCAGGGAGGGATTGGGATTCAGCGCGTACCTTGCCTGTCGTTGTCCGCGCGGCCTCGGAAAAAAGCGGGCTGCGGCGGCAGTTGGATGAAGTCGCCGCCCGGCGTGTAGAAGGCGCGATCGCCGACGATGCGGATATCGGCACCGTAACAACGGCTTCCTCAATGACGCCGTGATGAACTTATTCTACGCCATGGTCAGGAGCTCCTCGTCAGCGCGATGATCACCGCTCGGCAGCATTCCCAGAACGTTCAAAGCAAATGTAGCCCTGCAAGTCGCTCTTGAGCGATATGCCGGTCAAGGCGATTTGATAGCTGCCTCAGGCCATCGCTTCGCGATGCGGTTTTGTTTTGTTTAGGTCATTGACGAGCTCAACCCGGTCAGAGATGCAGATTGCCTAGAAGAAACTCCGCCCAGTTCGCCGACACAAACGCCTGCGGTATGCGCACGGTGCCCGCGCCTGGGAATGGATTGAACGAGCCCTGGAATGCTACCAGGCACCCTCGCCCTGTGGTCGAAGTCACGCATGGAGAGGCGGATGCGGGAAACGCGCACGTCGGGTTCGCAGCGGAGATGAAGAAACTGCCTCGGTAATGAGGCAAGGCGCTTTATCCGCACTCAAGCAGGCTAAGCGCCGGAGGTGCGGCAGCGGGCGCGTTAGGGATGCGTGCCTGAAGGGGTGAAGACGACCGCAGGCCGGCTTCAGCGAAGCCCGCAGCCCGGCCCCCAGGGAGACGCCCACCTGATCTCTTCCGGGGCCGATCGGCGAGGCGGATAGTGTGCTGGAGGTTCTGCAAAAAGTTTTGGAGAGAGAACGGCGCCTGCTCTGAGGGGCGAGCGGCCATGGCACGGTGGTGACATTGCGATCACCGATTCCCGTGGAAGGGGAAGTGCCATGACCAATCGAGAAGTTAGACTGAGCAGAGGCGAGTTGAAAGCGTTGCT
>NZ_JAMYSZ010000046.1:0-32860 GCF_040322215.1 Mesorhizobium sp. M0184 | reverse complement strand
GTCTGGCTAGGGGAGCGCTATCACTTCGATATGGTGCGGGTGGGCTCGGCACTTTACGGACTTAACAATGCCCGCATCCGGCCAAATCCTTTAAAGCCCGTTGTCAGCGTCAAGGCAAAAACACTCGAGGCGCGCAATGTAGCAAGGGGTGAGGCAGTTGGCTACGGTGCGACTTTTCGAACGGGCCGAGCCAGCCGCATAGCGATCGTCGGGATCGGCTATAAGCATGGCCTTCCATGGGCCTGCGCCAACAAGATATCCGTCCGGTTTGCTGGATATTCTGCTCCATTAGTCGGAAGGGTGTCCATGGAATACATAACAATCGATGTAACGGATGTTCCTGAAACGCTTTGTGGTCCGGGTACGAATGTGGAACTGCTGGGTGACGATTTCACCGTCGATGACCTTGCCGCGACCGCTGGAATTCATCCACAAGAACTACTCACGCGGCTTGGTGTCGGTTGCGCGAGGCGGTATCTGAATAGTTCTTCTGCATCTGGGGGATGCCGAGGCAATTTTACTAATGCGGGCCATGGCCACGATCCGTGCGCCATCCGTGGCTAGAGTAAAGAGGCCAGACTGCATTGCTTCAATATGGTTATAGTAAGGGGCTTCTCTTTGTCACGATCTCTGCAGTCGCGTGGAGCACCGCCGAGTTGTTCGTCAGGGTTCTGCCTCTTGACGCTTGGACAATTTTGTTTTGGCGCAGTCTGTTTGCAGAGGCGTTCCTGGCAATTCATCTCTTTGTAGATGGGCCAAGACATAGCTTTCGCCCAACAAGGTGAGGGGTGATTGTTGCAGCTTCGATGGCAATGGCCATGCTAGCGTTCATCCCCGCGTCTCAGTTAACCTCGATCGCCAAAACGTTGGGTACTTACTGGTAGTAACCGGACTCCAGCGCGCCCGCAACGCTGACGATTGGCTGTCTGAGGAGTTGCAGGAAGGCGTGAAAAGGAGTGAAGGTCAATGAAAATGTGCAAGCGCCGATCATAATTGAAGGCATTGCGGCGGTCGTACAAAAGTATCGTGCCGTCGTTCTGGGTGTGTGGGGCGTATTGCACGACGGGAAAGTTGCCTTTCCTCACGCGATCGCTGCCATGAATGCTCTGCGAAATAGGCAAGCGTGATATCTGTCTCCTGTCCAACTCCCCCCGTCGTGCCTACCAAGTTGCTCAACATTTGAAGTCGATGGGTATAGAGCAATCACAATATAACTATATCGTCACGTCCGGAGAGCTTGTTTACAAGGCGCTGGAGAATGCCGCAGACAATTGGCATAGAGCACTAGCAGCTTGCTACTTCCACATCGGACCTTCTGAGCTGGCGGGCTTGCTTCGGGGGTTAGATCGGTTCGAGGTCTTTTCACCTCGGGACGCCGACTTTATTTTTGACCACCGGGGGGAGCACTCAGCCGCCAGATGAAGTTGCGGCATTGTTGAAGGAATGTGCTTTGCGCAAACTTCTAATGGTCTGCGCGAATCCCGATCTGGTCGTTTTAGTTGGCGATCAACTTGTTGCTTGTGCGGGAGCGCTCGCCGAGCACTACGAAGCGCTGGGAGGGGAGGTTTTCTACCATGGAAAGCCGTATTCATCGGCTTACCAACTCGCCCTCGACCTCCTCGGCTACGAAAGACATGAAGTGCTCGCAGTCGGTGATTCGCTACGGACCGACGTTGCGGCTGGTCGAAACAAGGCATGGACGTGCTCTTCATCGCCAGCGGCATACATAAGGACGCTGCTGATCACTCCAAAGCAGACAAATTCCCCAGTGCGCTGCTCCAACAGTTCTTTGCGGGAGAGCCAGTCGTTCCCACGTTCGCTGCTTCCCTATTTAGGTGGTAGGAGAGGAAAGGTGTCGGGAACAACCACCCTTAGCAAGTTAGCCAGAAAAATCCAGGGTGGTTGATTGGCGGATCTGGCGCAAGCCGTTGAAATGCCTGGCATTTGGTTGCTTGACTCGATCCGAACCATTTCCCGGAAACCACACCGCCCGTCGCGGATTGAAGGTCCGTGCAAACTCGTTCGGCGTTTGCCATCCGATCTGCGAATGAGGCGCGCGTTGTTGAAGTTGGCGCCAGGGACGCGCGGGTCTGTGCGAGCGAGGTGAACAGCGTCTCGTTGAGCAGTTCGTCGCGCAGGCGGCCGTTGAAGCTCTCGATGAAGCCATTATCCGGCATGATGTTCTTGGTGCCATCGTTTGTTCGGTACGTCAGGTTCGTTAAGCTTGGCGCATCCGGGCCACGGGGCACCGGGAGCACGCAAGTGCGGGCAGGCCGTCGTATGCAGATGAACTGCGAGTTCGAGCACATTATCTGGCCGCCCCTACGACTCGCCCGGATGCGCTGCGAGCGCGGATCCGTATTTGTCGTGTTGCCCGCTCGCTCCCTGTTCGTGACCAACGATGGAGGGAACCGTGCGTATTATCGGCATGGACATACACCGCGTAGCCGCCGAGGTCGTGTCGTTGCTTGATGGCAAGGTCGTCAAGCTCGGCCGCGTTCAAATGCTGCGCAATAAGCTCGAGGAGTTCGCCAGGAAGGAACTCACCCACGATGATCATGTGGTGATCGAGGCCACGGGCAATGCTGCTGCCGTCGCTGAAGTGCTGTCGCCCTACGTCGATCGGATCGTGATCGCCAATCTCAAGCAGGTGCACATGATCGCGCACGCGAAGGTGAAGACTGACACGATCGACGCCACTGTCCTTGCGAAGCTCTACGCCTCCGGCTTTCTGCCGGAGGTCTGGGTTCCGGATCCGGGGACCCTTGCCCTCCGAAGACAGGTCACCAGGCGGACACAGCTGGTTCGCCAGCGTTCGCGGCTGAAGAACCTGATCCAGTCAATCCTCCACGCCCACCTGATCCCGCCGTGTCCGCATGGGAACCTCGTCGGAATCAGCGGGCGCAAATGGCTGACGAGGCAAATATTGCCTGCGGATGAGCGCGCCGCCATCGAGCGCCACCTCGGCTTGATTAACCAGATCAACGAGGCGTTGCGGTGGTCGAGGCGGATATCGCCGTACATGCCCTTCAGGATCCGACAATCCGCCGCCTGATGACGTTGCCCGGCCTCGACGTCACCGTGGCTGCGAGCGTTGCCGCGGCAATCGGCGACATAGGGCGCTTCAGCGATCCACAGAAGCTCGTTGCCTATCTTGGCCTCAATCCGAGCGTGCGGCAGTCCGGTGAGGGGCCAGCCTATCACGGGCGCATCACGAAGCAGGGCCGCGGCCATGCGCAGGGGATGCTGGTCGAGGCGGCATGGGCGGCGGTGCGATCGCCAGGACCTCTTCGCGCCTTCCACAAGCGGATCGCCTCGCGCCGCGGGAAGCACATCGCGGCCGTCGCCACTGCGCGCAAGCTCGCAATGATCATCTGGCACATGCTGAGCAAGGATACCGACTACATCTGGGCCCGGCCGGCCTTGCTCGCCCGCAAGTTCAGATCGGTCGAGCTGCGTGCCGGCCTTCCGACCAGCCATGCCAGACGCGGCACCGCCTTCGACTACAACATCCCGGCCAAGCGCGCCGAAGAACGATCCCGCGTCGAGAAGGCGGAAGCTGCCTATGCAGCAGCGACTTCCCGATGGCGAACGAGGCCGGAAAGGCAGAAGGCTGTGGAAAAAGCCGCCGAATGAGAAGAACGGGCTATTCTACAACATCCGTCTGCATCGCCTTGCCAGGCGCGATGTAGTGCGATTCGACACGGACCTGGTCGGCCCATGCCAGGATGGCGTTCGAGGTGAACTCGCCGCCATTGTTGCTGACCATCACTCGTCGGCCGGCCGCGCTCGGTGGCGAGCCGATCCAGCTCGCGCGCAACCCGTGCACCCGAGAGCGACGTGTCGGGCACCAGAGCCAGGCATTCCCGCGTGCAGTCGTCGACGACGGTGAGGATGCGCAAGCGGCGTCCGTCGGTGAGTTGGTCGGAGACGAAGTCGAGCGACCACCGCTTGTCGGGACGCAGCGGCACCAGCATCGGCGCCCTGGTTCCGATCGCCCGCTTGCGCCCGCTACGGCGGCGAACGGTCAGCTTCTCCTCGCGATAGAGCCGGAAGAGCTTCTTGTGGTTCACGACGCGTCCCTCGCGCCTCAACATCACGAGTAGACGCCGGTATCCGAGCCGGCGACGCTCCTCCGCGATCGCCTTCATCCGTGCGCGAAGCTCGCGGTCGTCGGGCCTGCTGGTTTCGTAGCGAACCGTCATGCCAACAGCCTATGGCTTAATGGGATGGTCCGCCCCGTCCTTCCGCAGCATCATCTCAGCAGTCACAACAAAGGAGGGTTGCAATGTCCCCACGCAATGTGCCGCGCCCTGCGGGCGTTTATGGAGTTGATATCGGCAAAAACGTCTTCCACGTGGTCGGCTTGGATCGCGACGGCGAGCCCGTCCAGCGAGCTCGTTTCCGACGCGATACGCTGCTTCAGTTCTTTGAGCGGGCAGCGCCTGCGATCGTGGGAATGGAATCGTGTGTCGATGCCGGCTCAATACTCCCCAGAAGTCCCATTTTAATCTCCCCCATTATAGCGAGGCCGCCGGTCCCCCGCCGCGGGCTCCGGGAGACCGGCGGCGCGTAATCGTTGATGCTTCTCCTGATGGTCGGGAGAGGGATTTCGATGACCAAGATCGGGGAGATGATGATGATACTGGATTTGCATCGGCAAGGCCTCGATGGCAAGGGACGGTTCGTCGGGGCGGTCCCAGCCAAGCGGCCGGGTGGGCTGAGATTCGCGCTCCCCTGCGCCGCCTCCTGCAATACGTTCGCCGCTTGAGCCGCAAGCAGCACAGCCGAAACGATGTTTGGCACCTGGCCGAGGTCGTCTCACCGTCGTCGGCAGGAAACACTGGTTGTGGCGCGCCGTCGACCGGGATGGCTATGTGCTCGACGAGTTCATCCAGAACCGCCGCAACATCAAGGCGGCCGAACGCTTGCTGACGCGGCTGTTGAAGAAGCAAGGCGTCGCGCCGAAGCGTATAATCACCGACAAGCTGCGCTCCTACGGAGCAGCTAGGGACCGGTGCCGTTGCGAAAACGGGAGCGAATGATGCAAGGCTTCCGATCACCAGGAAGCACTGCAACGCTTCGTTCCGATCTTCTCGGCTCTGCGCAATCTCGTCATCCCCCGCTCAAAACGCTCCGCTCTCTCGCTACATATACTCACCGCATGCAGGCCATTGCTGAATGGAAAGCTGTGGCCGCGTTCAGCTGACATCAGTGGCCGCAGGTCTCAAGGCGTTAATATGCAGACAACGTGACGTCGCCGTCGTCAAGTCCAGCACCGCCGGTTTCGCTTCTTCAGCAGCAGGGCCGTTGATCTCTCGGACCTCGAAAAGGAAATCTGCAAAATGTCGGGCAATGGCCATAGGGCTGCTGCCGGCTGCGAATACCGATTGAACGTTCTCCGTCCACAAATGTCATTATATGGAAATAACGTCTTGTAAATCCCATAATATGGGAGTACAGAATCGATGCTATGTCCAGCTGAGGCGTACGTCGGCGCCGTCGGCGGCCGGGGTGGCGTGAAGCTCGAGAAGCAGGTTCTAGTCACTGAGAGAATGATGCCGAGAACCTAACTAAGTGCCCGTTCGATGCTGCCTTGATCGCTTAATTATTAACGCTCAGATCTGAGCGAGACGTGCTCTGCTCACCAGGTATCCAGATGAACCTTGTCAAACACTCCGAGAATCTTTTCGAATTCAAAGATACCTGCAACGTTTTTGTGGTGAAAAGTGGCACGGACTGTGTCTTGATAGATACGGGGTCAGGCGCCGTGCTTGAACATCTTAAAAGTATCGGAGTGGACAGAGTTGTGTGGGTACTTCATACCCACCATCATCGTGACCAATGCTGGGGGACCCACATGGTGAGGGCGAGCGGCGCACACATCGCCGTTCCCGAATTCGAACGGCACTTGTTTGACGATGTTGAAGCGCATTGGCAAACCCGAGCAGTATTTGACAACTATAATGATACCAATACGTTTTTCTCCCTTGCACAAAATGTCCCGGTCGATGCGGTACTAGAAGACTACGAAAATTTCGTTTGGAACGAATACAGTTTCTACGTGTTGCCGGCCAAAGGTCACAGTTACGGCATGGTCACCCTAATCGCCGAGGTGGATGGGCAAAGAGTTGCTTTCACCGGCGACCTGATGGCAAGCGGTGGCAAACTGTATCAGCTCCATGCCATGGAGTACGCCTACGCCGATATGATCGGCGTGCAGTTCACTATGCAGTCCATACTTGCCCTAAAGAAGCAGCAAGTCGCGATCGCCTATCCGTCGCATGGCAAGGCCATTATCAACGTCAACGAGGACATTGTTGGGCTTGAGCAAAGGCTGGAAGCACTTGCTAACTTGGGCAGGCTATACACCTCAGGGCTAAATAGCAAATTCCCCGAGTGGCAAACGGTCCGCGAGAGCAGACTGCAGAAGATATCAGAACACTTGCTTTGGGGAGGGCCGTACACCTGCTCCAATTTCTATATCGTGCTTAGCGGGAGTGGACACGCGCTACTCATTGATTACGGCTTGGCTTCCGACGCACATCTCCATTTTGGGGTCGAGCACGAAGGCATACAGGCCCTGCGCTTTGTCGAACACCACCTCGATCAGCTGCGGGATGACTATGGCGTACACCATATCGAGGTCGTAATACCTACGCATATTCACGACGATCATACGTGTGGAATTCCATACCTTCAGCGCAACTTTGGAACCCAGTGCTGGGCCCTTGATTGTGTCGCGGAGGTAATCGCTAACCCGTCCGATTGGGCAAGTACGCCCTGCTGCTTCAACAAGCCAATCAGCGTATCAAAGGTGCTGCGTGATGGTGAAGTCTTCCATTGGCGAGGGCACGAGTTCGAAATCTACTACGCACCTGGCCAAACCGAGTATCACTCAATGATTCTTGGCTTGATCGACGGTAAGCGGGTCTTGTTTAGCGGAGACAACGTCACCCTCTGCAATCCCAGGACCGAGCACGTCAATCGTGATATTCCCGTCCAGACTAATATCATGCGTAATAGCTTCCAACTGGCAATGCACCGCCGTTGCGTTGAGGTGATGCACACAACACGCCCAGATTTTCTCTGTCCAGGTCACGGGGAATTAATCCAGATGGATAATTTTCGGCTCACAGAGTACTTGGACTACGTTGAAAGGAAGGAAATTTCCTTTCGCGAGGTTGTCAACGAACCTGCAGATCACTTTATCGATTTATTTTGGGCTCGCATGCTTCCTTATGTTGCCCAAGTACCTCCGAGCAGCGAAGTCATCTACACAATTAAGGTCCGCAACAATCTTGACCGCGCTGCCGTATACAGCGCTCGACTTCTGCCGGCGCCGGACTGGGTCTGCCGCCAGGGCATGCGAAGCGTTGCTCTTGGGCCGTCAGAACACGGTGAAATTGTCTTCACGGCTGTTGCACCGGCAGATGTGGATCCAAAACGGAGGCTTATGACCGCCGAGATCCTCATCGATGGATTATCGTATGGGCCAATCTGTGAGGCTCTCGTCTCGGTTTCAGGCAAGGGATCGTCATCCGTGCCAATCCTCGTCGAAATGCGTTAGCCATATCACGACCACCAGCAAACGACGATCCAGACTCCGGCGGATATTGAACCGGACTGACAACCGCTTTGGCCGGGGATCTGTTCCAACCTTTTGATCACCAGCGCTGTGGCATGGAAGCCTTCGATCATTTCGGAAGCTTGCAATGTTCCGCAAGCGTAGCGTGACCGGCAAAATGGCATCTCGACGAGACTTACATCAAGGTCCGCGGCCATTGGATATATCCAGCGTTATCAATTTAACTCGCGTTCAGGGATTTGCCGCATGGACCCGATGGCATGAATACCGCGACCGTCAGCGACAAGCGCCATCGTTTCCCGCCTCAGATCATCGCCCATGCAGTCTGGCTCTATTACAGATTCCCCTTGAGCCTGCGTCTGTCGAGGAAATGCTGCTGGAGCGGGGGATCGTGGTTTCCTATGATATGAGACAATCCGCCGGTGGGCATCAAATCTGGTCCGGATTACGGTCGCCGCTTGCGCCGCAAGCAGCACAGCCGAAACGATGTCTGGCACCTGGACGAGGTCGTCTCACCGTCGTCGGCAGGAAACACTGGTTGTGGCGCGCCGTCGACCAGGATGGCTTTGTGCTCGACGAGTTCATCCAGAACCGCCGCAACATCAAGGCGGCCGAACGCTTGCTGACGCGGCTGTTGAAGAAGCAAGGCGTCGCGCCGAAACGCATAATCACCGACAAGCTGCGCTCCTACCGAGCAGGCAGGCGACCGGTGCCGTTGCGAAAACGGGAGCGAATGGGAATGGAAAGCCGTGGCCGTGTTCAGCTGACTCAGGGGCCGCAGGTCTCAACGCGTTTATATGCAGACAACGTGGCATCGCCGTCAATCGGCTTTGTACTGCAGGGGCTCGCGATCCAGTGCGTCCTGTCATCCAGGGCGTGCGTCTCAATAGCTTTTCCTCTCTCAAGTTTGCCAGCTTAGCTGGCAATCGAAATATCGTGTGGGTTCATCGTGCGTTCGATTTCGTCGATTTCACGTCGCAGAATCTGAACGAAGTCGCCTACGCTGCTCCTCCGCAGCCTTGCGCTAGTCATGTTGATGGCGAGCGCGCCTGCTACATTTCCGCTTTCCAGGATGATTGGCACCGCTATTGCGGAAATTCCTTCCACAAGGTGCCCGTCATCGACGGCATAGCCGCGCCTGCGAATATCTGGCAGCGCATGCCTGATCTCGTCCGCTGTCAATCCATGGTAGCGCTCGAATTGTGGTGCGTTGGTTTCTAGAATGACCTCGGCCTGGTTTGGTGGCAGCATGGCCAAGATCGCTTGGCTAGCGGGGCCAACCCCAAGGGGTATCTGGCCACCGACCTGTCCCGTGAGGCTGTCGATCCGGTAGCCACCGTCCTGTCGGTCGACGCAGACGGTGTTGAAGCCGTTGCGAGCCATAAGAAAAACAGTATCACCCGTTTCGGCCGCAATACGCAGCAAAGCAGGATGACAGACCCGCCGCATACCCGTGGTGTCCGCGGCTTTGGCTCCGAGGGCAAATAAGGCCAGCCCTAGTCTGTACCGCTTTGTTGTCTCGTCGCGCTCGATGTAGCGATGCCGCTCAAGGCCGCTGATGATGCGATGTGCCGTCGACATATTTAGGTCGAAGGCTTCGGCAATCTCGGAAACCCGCGCACCGCCACGGCCGAGCTCTCCAAGATGATTCAAAATAGCGATGGAACGATCGAGCAATTGCGTTCCGGTCGCCTTCTCCTCGCTTTCGGTCGTCTTCACGTGCACCTCGATCAACCAGCCGGCGGATCAAAACGATCCACAAGGTCGTCGCCCCATTATCACGACAGCTCTCAACGAGGCTAGCTACCGGGACTACCCGCTCTTTGCCTCGAGTGCAGGCTCGTCTATCGACGAAAGGCGCGGAATTGGTCGCTGCAAAGTTTCAATCAGCCTGCCAAGCTCGCCCTGTCGAAGATCCCGGAATGCTGCGAGAAAGATTTCCATATGCTGCTCTTCCACCCTGGGCGCTGCCACGATTCGAAATTTCTCCTCCAAAGTAGCCCAGCCCATCGCGTTTGTGGGCTCACCCATTGGGGCGAGAACCTCCTTAGACAGCCGTTCTTCCTTCGTCGCTATTACCACACGTGCTGGAACGGACTGCGGGAATGTCGCGTCAAAGCCGGGGTCGACCCGCAACTGAACTCGCCTCGCAAGTGCGATCGTACCGGAATCAGCTAAGTCCCTGTTCGTGATCTGCAAAAGCGCCTCGGCTCCTTTTGTCACCGCCATGGCCACGCAGAAGGGGACGCTATATTGGGCGGATTCCGTTGTGCGCGGCGCCACGTCGTTGTTCAGACGAAGTGCCCATGAAAACGTTTCTATTTCCATCGACTGTATTTCGGTGGCATGCAGCCCATGCTCAGCCTTAAGAGCCAGGACCGCATCGATCGCCGAATGCGCCCAACGGCAACAACCGTAAGGCTTGAAATAAATGCCGTTGATTGCCCACTCGGTTCCAAGCCCATCGAGGAGGCGACCGCGGTCGAAGACCCTTTCGTTGTCCAGTAGGTCGTCCGGCCCGGTAAAGCCCTGGGCCGCGAGTTCGACCGCAACGAGGGCTGTAGCGGTTGCCCATGGGATACCCTCTTTCACGTGGTTGCCCATCACCTTCGAGTATGCGACCGCAGAAAGGTTCGGCGCAGTCGAGCCCGCTATAGCAATGGCTTGCTCGATTGCGCGGGGCTCAAGACCGCGCAACCAAGCTGCCGCGGCGGCAGCGCCGTAGCCAACCCATGGGCCTGAAACGAGTGTCGTCAGGGTCGTGAAATCCCGCGAGGCAGCCACGCGGACGGCGATTTCATAGCCGAGCGCGATCGCGGGTAATATCCGGTTGGTCGGACATTTGCATTCCGCTGCTGTAGCCATAACAGCGGGAATAATCGACGCCCCGGGATGTCCAGCCGCTGCTCGATGACCATCATCGAGATCAAGGCTCGACGCACTCGTCGAATTAACAAAGGCCGCGCCGGCCGCACTGGTGCGGTGCTTGGTGAACCAAATTGGGGCATTTCCATGCTGCCAGATCATGAAGGCCGCATTTCGTGCTGCGACCGTCGCATCTTCATTGACGCCGGCGAGAGCAGCTGTCGTCAAGTCCAGCACCGCCGCTTTCGCTTGTTCAGCAGCAGGGCCGTTGATCTCGCGGACGTCAAAAAGGAAATCTGCAAAATGTCGAGCAATGGTCATGGAGCTGCTGCCGCCTTCGAACGAGATTGAACGTTTTTGATCGCAAACACCATTATATGAAAAAAAATGCTTGTAAATCCCATAATGTGGAAGTATGGAATAGCGATGGATGACGAGCTGGCTGAGTGGGACCAATGGCAGATCGCGCTTTAAGGCAGTTGGAAAGGTTGCGGGCGGCCGTTGCTGCCTCTGACCAGCATCCGGTTGTCCTTGATGAAGTTGAGACATCCGGACGACAAGCTTATCCTTGGTCGCGCAACCGGGATCAGGCCGGGTGCTCGTCGGTGGCGAGCATCGGCTCAGGCGGCCTTCACGGATCGCATGGTCAGGACGGCACCCTCCCGCTGACTACGCCTCGTTCCGCGAAGGCCGCCGCTTTCGGCTCTCTATTTCGACACTTTAAATGCACGTACATGGGATGAGCACATGACCGGGAACCGGCAAGCGTTTACAACCGAAGAGTTTAAGATGCGCGTGGCGCGGGTGCAGTCAGAAATGTCGGTGCGGGGCATCGATATTCTTTTGCTGCACGCTCCGGAGAATATCTACTACCTCACCGGACACCAAACATCAGGCTATTTCGCGTATCAGACCGTCGTGCTCGCTCAGACCGGTGACCCGCAACTGCTGTTGCGCCTGCTGGAAAAGGGCAATGTCGACGAATATTCGTGGCTCGCGGACGCCTCCACCTGGAAGGAGGGCGACGACCTCGTGGAAAAAACGCTCGCCTTGGTGCGCGATTTCGGTGCCGCCGGCAAATGCGTCGGACTGGAGAAGAAGTGCTGGTTTTTGACATCTGCAATCGCAGATGCACTGGCTAGTGGACTTAGCGATGCTAGCAGCATCGTGGATGCTAGCTTGCTTGTCGATCGCGTGCGGGTGATCAAATCACCTGCCGAGGTCGGCTACATCCGACGTGCAGCGCAAATCGCGGAGATCGAGCAGCAGGTCGCGTTTGCTACGATTTGCGACGGAGCCACGGAGGCCCAAGTGGCAGCGGCGGTTTTCGCGGC
This sequence comes from Mesorhizobium sp. M0184, assembly GCF_040322215.1. Lineage (NCBI taxonomy): Bacteria > Pseudomonadati > Pseudomonadota > Alphaproteobacteria > Hyphomicrobiales > Phyllobacteriaceae > Mesorhizobium > Mesorhizobium sp. M0184. The sequence continues at coordinate 21,073 of NZ_JAMYSZ010000046.1, read as the reverse complement.
AGGCGTCAACGCCGGCTGCGAATACACCGGCCTGCCACACCACATCATGTCCGGATACCGCTACAATGTGTGCCACGCGAACTGGAGCCCGAAGATCATCCGGCGTGGCGAATTGGTACTCTTCGAGCTCTACGGGTGTCTCGAGCGCTATCATGCAACCCAGATGCGCACGGTGGCCATCGGCCACGCGTCGGATGAGGTAAGGCAAGCCGCCGATATCGTTATAGCGGCTCAGGATGCCGGCATCGCTGCGATGAAGCCTGGTGCTTCAGCTCGGGAAGTCGACGCGCTGGTGCGAAAGCCGATCCGCAAAATCCGGCCGGAATATTACAACCGAACTGGCTACTCGACCGGTATCGGCTTTCCGCCCAAGACCGCCGAATGGGAAGCACTCGACTTCAACGAACATGAAGATTGGGAACTGAAGGAGGGCATGGCCTTCCACATGCTGGCGCTAGCCTGTGGGTTCGGCATCAGCGAGACGGTCGTCGTGACGAGCAATGGGGTTGAGCGCCTCACCGGCTCGAACAGGCGTGCACTTCTGATCAAGTGATCAGAAACTAAGAGGGGTTCTAACAAAGGGAGTAAGAGCATGATAGACAAAATCTTTAATATCCGCGTTGGCCGCAGAGGCTTTCTCGCTGGCTCGGCTGCAATGGCAGCCTCAGCGCTGCCATCTCCTCTCATCAAATCCGCCTCTTCACAGGAGTTTGCGGGAAAGCAGATTAGAGTCCTTACGTGGTCCGATCCGACTGGTCAGGCTGCCGTTAAGCACATCATGCAAACCTTCGAGGCAAAGACCGGCGCCAAGGTCATCGCCGACCTGACCGGCACCACCTCAGATATGATTGCGAAGATCAAAGCGTCCGCATCCAAGCCGCAATTTGATGTCGTCATCCTATCGGGGTTTGGCGCGGACGCTTTGGCCGAAGCCGGACTTCTAGAAAAGCCCGATACCAGTGCAGTCCCCAACCTGTCCCGCGTCGATTCCAAGTATCAAACCGGTGCCAATGGTCATGGGATTGGCTATTTCCTGTGGAGCGATGGCCTTATCTACAATACGAAGCGCTATCCTACCCCACCCAAGTCCTACGATGTACTCTGGGACCCGGCCAACGAGGGTAAGATCGTACTTCCCACACCGGACAATCTCAACGCGCTTGAGCTGATAATTGTAGCAGCGAAGGCCGCTGGCGGCGACCTCAAGAATCCTGACCCTGGGTTCGAACTGCTGAAAAAGCTCAAAGGTAAGAGCTTGGCCATCGCGACGAACTCGAACCAAATCGCCGACTTGTTCCGTTCGGACTCTGTGAATGCGGCAGGTGTAATATCCCCTCTAACGTTCTCGGCGTTCATTCCAAAGCCGGAGTTCAACATGGGTGGCACGTACGATCTGGCCGAAGGTTTCTTCGTGGATCTTCAGTACATGGTTGTCCCGAAAGGTCACCCAGGCGATGCTGCAACCGTGAATGCATTCCTTAACCACGCTCTTGATCCAGTGGTGCAAGGGAAGATGGCCGAAGAGGTCTGGTACGGTCCAATCAACCAAGATGCAATTTTGTCGGACAAGGCAAAGAAGAGCCCGTTCATTCCAAGCCCGGAAGTGATCAAGGAACGCGCCAACCGCCTGGATTCTGCCTTCCTTGCCTCGGTGCGCGACGACTGGATTCAGCGCTACACCGACGCAGTGATGTAAGATCAGGTTCGGTGTTGGGCCGTCACTCGGCCCAACACCGGCCCCCATCATTCCAAGAACGCTACCTTCTGAGGTGACATGAAACAGAATCCTGTCCTTGAGGTCCGCAACCTTTCACGCACCTTCGCTCAAGGTGCTGTGAGAGCTGTCGACCACATAGATCTGGACGTGCAACAGGGCGAGATCATCTCAATCCTCGGTCCCTCCGGCTGCGGTAAGACGACGACCATGCGCATCATTGCAGGATTGGAATCGCCGACCTCCGGAGAGGTTCGCATTCTCGGCAAAGACGTTGCGGGAAAGCCGCCCCACAAGCGCAATGTCGGTTTGGTTTTCCAGTCGTTGGCAATCTTTCCTCACATGAGCGTCAAACAAAATGTCGCCTTTGGCTTGCGCATGCAGGGTCTTGACAGCAAGCTGATCGAAACCAAGGTCGCCAAAGCCTTGGAACTCGTACAGCTTTCGCCGGAAAAGTTTGCGGAACGGCGACCAAGCGAGCTGAGCGGTGGGCAGCTTCAGCGGGTAGCCTTGGCGCGGACATTGGTGACTGAACCGGCGCTGGTCCTTTTCGACGAGCCTATGGCGGCACTCGACCGACGCCTTCGTGACTATATGGCCGTCGAACTTAGGGCGATCCAAAAGCACCTCGGCATTGCCGCCGTCTACGTCACGCACGATCAGGAAACGGCTTCTATGATGTCGGACCGCGTCATCATCATGAATGCTGGCAAGATTTTGCAAGCCGGGGCACCGGAGGAGATCTATGAGGCACCGAATTCTAGGTTCGTTTCCGATTTTCTCGGCGACACCAACACCCTTCGGATCGCGCGCGTACTCGACCATGCGAACGGGACATCGTTGGTGCAGACCGATGCCGGGCTCGCAATCCGTGTCGCAAATTGCACCGACATAGGTGAAGGAGCGTTTGTCATTTTTCGGCCCGAGCAGACAATTGTTCATTCCATTGACCCCGGCGGCGCTTTTGAGGGCAAGGTGGTGTCGTCGCAGTTTCGCAGTGGTCTCTACCGCTGGCAGATCGTACTTCCCGGTGGCAACACGCTTATTGCGCAGTCGACCGAAAACAGGCTCGCTTCATCTGCCGGCGATACCGCTTGGGTTACAATCGATTCCGACAAAGCGAGAATTGTTAGCCAATGACCGCGATCGAGAACTCCATCGCTCCGCTTCCGCCGATGGAAAAAGACGCGCCCATGCGCAAGCCGCCGATCAGGCTTCTTCTTCTTCCAGCTGGCACGCTGATCGGTCTCCTCTTGGTCTGCGCCCTGGTCGTCCTGCGCATGAGCGTCGGAGAACGGAATGCCGAATGGACAGGCTGGAGTTTAAGGGCCTACACGCAATTGGCCAGCTCCAGAAACATCGGCATCATAGTAGACACAATCTGGATGGCACTGCTGAGTGCCCTGATAACAACGCTCGTAGCCTTCCCCATCGCGCTTTTTCTGACACGGACGACATCAGCATTTGCCCGACGGCTCGTGCTAATTGCAATCCTGTTGCCGATGATCATTAGTCTGCTCGTGCAAAGCTTCGGCTGGATAGCTATTCTCGGGCCGAATGGGCTCCTCGACCAAGCGATTTCAGGCTTAACGGGAATCGAACGGCCCTTCTCGCTGCTCTTCAACCGCACGGGTGTCATGCTCGGACTCGTTCAGACGAGCATCCCGCTTGCCGTCCTGCCCACCGCCGCCGCGCTGCGCTCAATCCCTCTATCGCTTGAAGAGGCAGCAAATGTTCTTGGAGCAAACCGGATCAGAACCTATCGCCACATACTTCTGCCGTTGGCCTGGCCGGGTATAGCTGCGGGCGCCATTCTTGTCTTCGGGGTCAACACGGGTGCGTTTGTCGTGCCGTTGCTGCTGGGCGGGTTGAAGGTGATGACCATTGCGGTCGTAATCCGCGATCAGATGGGCACGTTTTCCAACTGGCCGCTCGGTGCCGCGCTGTCAGTCTTGCTGATCCTGTTGGCACTCGCCGTACAGTCGCTCAACCGCCTCATCGTGCGGACCAACGTGGAGATCAAGGGATGAGCATGCCGACCGCAACCGGGCGTGCCGGAATCGAGTGGCAGCTTGTCAAAGGTATCACTTGCTTGCTGCTGGCGCTGATGCTTGCACCAATCTGCATGGTCCTGGTGATCTCATTCACTAGCGGCGAGACGCTGCAGTTTCCGCCGCCGGCGCTTTCACTGCGCTGGTACCAGGAGGTCTGGACAATGCTGGTCGGTCCCGGCCCGGGGATCGCGAGATTGCGAGAATCACTGCTTGTCAGCTTGGAAATCGCGGCCCTGACTGCGCTTGTGTGTGTGCTGGCCGGTGTTCCGGCTTCCTATGCGCTGGTCCGATATCGTTTCGCGGGTAAGACACTTATCGAAGAGTTGATCGGCCTGCCGGTGGTATTTCCAGCCGTAGTTCTGGGAATTGCCTTGCTGGTGCTGGTAAGCGCCTCCGGTTTCGATTTTGGTATTTTTCAGATCGTAGTCGCCCATTCGATCATCGGGCTGCCGTTCCTCATGCGAAACTGCATGGCGGCGATGCGCGGTATTGATCCCATGTTGGAGGAGGCTGCGATGACGCTTGGTGCTTCCGCGCCCAAGGTCTTTCGGGAGATCGTCTTGCCGCTTGCCAGCGGCGGTATCGCCTCTGGTGCCATCCTCGTCTTCATCTTGTCTTTCAACGAATTCACGCTGAGCTATTTTCTCTACTCCGTCGATGTCTTCCCGCTCTCCATCTGGCTTTTCCAACAGGCAAATACATCCTTTAGCCCGGCGGTGTTTGCCGTGTCGTCGCTCATCGTCGTCGTCAACGTAGCGGCAGTCTTGGTCGTTGACGCAGTGATTGGAAGTCGCGGATCGGCTGCCTAGCACCACACCAGAGGATTTGTTCAATGACATTTGACCCGTTCTGGTCAATCGAGCAACTGTCGGATCGCTTCGCTCGGCGGGAACTGTCGTCCGTTGAGGCTGTAACCGAACTCTTCAGGCGCATAGCGGCCTGGGATGGCCGACTGCACGCCTTTTGTCAGGTCGACGAGAATGGCGCTCTGGCACGCGCCCGAGCCGCAGACGAAGCACGAGCTAACGGAATTTCCACGTCCCCTCTGCTCGGCGTCCCGCTAGCCGTGAAGGACATCTTCGATCAGGCCGGGCATGGCACGCATGCTGGCTCCAACGCTCTGAATGACAGGCTGCCAATCCGCTCGGCAAATGCGGTCGAAAAGCTCGAATCCGCAGGCATGATCGCCATCGGCCGCACCAACATGGTTGAGTTTGCCTATGGCGGATGGGGAACAAACCCAGTTCAGGGCGCGGCGTGCAATCCCTGGGGTCTGGAAACTCGCGTCGTTGCCGGGGGGTCAAGCAGCGGCTCGGCAGTAGCGGTCGCGGGTGGATTTGCCCCAGCCGCTTTGGGTACCGATACTGGCGGCTCTATCCGCACGCCTGCCGCCTGGTGCGGGATCGTCGGCCTCAAAACTTCAGTCGGGCTAGTCGGGCGCGGCGGCGTGGTGCCGCTGTGCCCGACACATGACAGCGTCGGGCCGATGACCCGCACGGTCCGAGACGCCGCGCTTCTGTTGGAAGCTATGGCGGGCTCAGATCCTCGCGATGTTGCCACGTGGCAGGTTCACTCGGTGCGTTCTCTTGCCACGATCGAGGATGGCGTGAAGGGCCTGCGGATCGGAATGCTCCCCGAGCGCGATTTGGCAGGCGTCGAGCCCGACATCCGGATGCTGTATGATCGCGCCATCGCCGAACTGACGGCTCTTGGCGCCCAATTCCACAAAATCGCTTTGCCATTGTCCATTAGCGATTATCTCGGCCGTGGCGGCGAAATCATGAGCGTCGAGAGCTATGCCCTCCTCAGCGCTTATGTCGACCATCCGGAAAGCCCTGTGAATCCGGTCATTGCAGAACGCATCAGCCGTGGCCGAGACATCAGCGGCCCAGCTTACTACCGCCTTCTCGAAACCCGCCGCCTGGCCCAGATCGGCTTTCAGGAAGCGGCAGTTGGATTTGACGCGTTCGTCGCGCCTGGCTCGCATCGAAGTCCCGTACCGCTTGCCGAAGTAGACGAAAGCCAACCTCCCAATCATTTTGGAAGACTGGTGAACTATCTCGATCTCGCCAGCCTGGTGGTGCCGGTCGGGTTGACATCGAATGGCCTGCCAGCTGGCCTGCAGATTGTTGTCAGAAAATTCAACGATGCCTTGGCGCTTCGGATCGGACGGACGCTGGAACGTGAGCGTGGCGGCCTGTTTGTGCCACCGCCAGGGTTGCAGCTCCAATGAAGTACACGGCTGAGTTCCACAACCCGGCGAACCCTCCGCATTTACCTATGCCAATGCCGAGCCCAACGGATTGCGAGGGCTTTTGAAAACACCGCAGTGGCTTGTGGCCCCACCGGATAAGAACTGAAGCGATAGACTGGCAGAGCGAGAACATGAAGAAGCTGATCAACAGTCCTGAGAAATATGTGGATGAAGCGCTGGCGGGGATGAGCTTGGCGCACCAGGGTGCCTATAAGATTTCCGGCAGCAACAGACGGGTCGTTGAACGAGCCAAGAAAAAGGCCGGGGGCAAGGTTGGAGTTGTGTCCGGCGGTGGGTTCGGGCACTTGCCGCTGTTTGCCGGATATGTCGGAGAAGGACTGCTGGATGCCTGCGCTGTCGGGCATGTGTTCGCCGGTCCGTCCTATGACGACATATCGGAAAGCCTGAAGGCGGCCGACCACGGCGGCGGCGTGTTGTCAGTCATAGCCAATTATGGTGGGGACACCATGGTGTTTGGCATGGTCAATGAAATGTTGACCGCGGAGGGCAAGGACTGCGCCACCGTAATTGTGGCCGATGATATCGCCAGCGCAGATAAGGATCGAGCGGAGACCCGTCGCGGTGTGGCTGGGATCATCTTCGCATTCAAGGTTGCTGGAGCCGCGGCGGAAAGGGGACTTAGTCTATCTGAGGTGAAAGCCGTGACTGAAAAGGCCATGGCTGGTTGCCGGTCCATAGGGGTAGCGCTATCGGCCTGCACAGTACCGCAGGCCGGCCAACCGACATTTGAGCTTGAAGACGATGCCATTGAAATGGGCATGGGCATTCATGGTGAGAAAGGGTTATGGCGCGGAGCACTTAAACCCGCTGACGAAATTGCCGCCGAGATGGTCGAGCGATTGTTGGACGATCTCAAACCCGTAGCGGGGACCAAGGTAGCGGTTCTAGTTAATAGCCTCGGTGCCACACCGCTAGAAGAACTCTTTATCCTGTACCGCAAAGTGGCCCAACTGCTCGAGGGAGAGGGTCTGAAAATCGCCTACTCACTCGCTGGTGAATACGCGACTTCAATGGAAATGGCGGGCGCCTCGGTCAGTGTTATGCAAGTCGACGACGAACTGCTCAGCTTGTTGAATGCTCCAGCCCAATGTCCGCTATGGAGGGCATGATGGCGACCGCCTTCACAGGAACGGATGTCGGCATAGCCATGCGGCGCGTCGCGCAAGCGCTCGTCGAGAGCAAAGACCGATTTAACAAGCTTGATGCTGCGGGTGGTGACGGTGACATGGGCACTACCTTGGCGACTGTTTCACAGGCGTTGCTAGCTGATGAGACCATCTATCCGGAGGACGTCGGCGAGAGTCTAATGCGCATTGCAAAAACAATTGCGCGGACCTCGGGCTCAAGCTTGAGTGCAGTAGTAATGACGGGACTGATCACGTTGGGAAAGACTTGGTCAACAAAACATGAAGTTGACTGGATTGAGATGGCCCCCGCATTGTCAAATGCTGTTGAGACGATGCAGGCCCGGTCAAAGGCCAGACTCGGCGACAAGACGGTGCTGGACGGAATAGCTCGGGTCGCACGGAGCGTTGAGGGGATTTCAACTGCAGAAGAGATGAGAGCCACCGCGCAACAAGCGACCGCCGACGCGTTGGCGGAATTTCGCAGTTGCCCGGCAATCATTGGCAGGCTGCGGCTCGAGCCATCCAAAGGGGTCGGAACTGACGATCCGGGCATGGTTGCGTTGCATGTTGCCGTATCCGCCATGGCAGGGTCGCTCTCTGGCGGAGCAGTGGGCGGATACAACAAATGACCGATCGGCGCACCGAATTTTCGTCCGTTCCTCACGAAATAAATCAGACGCCCAGACCGATACCCGCGAAAGCAGATGTCGTTGTGGTCGGCGGCGGCATTATCGGAATCGCCACCGCCCTGTTCCTTACACGACGCGGGCTATCGGTCGTCGTGTGTGAAAAAGGGCATGTCGCATGCGAACAATCCAGCCGCAATTGGGGGTGGGTGCGCAAGATGGGGCGCGATCCAGCCGAGATACCCTTGTCTGTCGCCAGTGCAAAGCTCTGGGCTGGAATGAACGCGCTTACAAGCATTGAGACTGGATACCGGAAAACCGGCATCTACTATTTGTGCAAAGACAAGAAGGACATCCAAAAGTATGAAGAATGGCTAAGTTTCGCCAAGGATCATAATCTCGATTCCTCCCTACTTACGCAGGGTGGTTTGAGAGAGCGTTTCCCAACTCTGAAGGGTCATTGGGAAGGTGCGCTATTTACCGCGAGCGATGGACGCGCCGAACCTTCCATGGCGACGCAAGCTATGGCGACTTCATTGCGCACAAACGGCGGGCAAATCATTGAAGATTGCGCTGTGCGTTGCATCGAGACAGCGGCGGGCTCGGTCCATTCTGTCGTAACGGAGCACGGCGAGATTCGCTGCCGGTCCGTCGTGCTGGCTACCGGCGCCTGGACGAGACTGTTCTGCGGCAACTTGGGCATTGATTTCCCCCAATTGAAGGTCATCGGATCGGTCATGCGTACGGGGCGACTTGAGGGACCTCCCGAGTGCGCAGTCGCGGGTCGGGATTTCGCTTTTCGCAAGCGCTTTGACGGTGGCTATACGATCGCTCAGAAGAACGCCAACATCGCGCAGATCGTTCCGGACAGCTTCCGTTTGCTCTTCCAGTTTCTGCCCGCGTTTCGGTCAGAAGGGAATGAAATTCGCCTTCGTTTCAGCAAGCAGTTCTTTAGGGAGATGAACACCCCCATGACGTGGCGACCGGACCAGGTTACCCCCTTCGAAGTAACCCGGGTTCTCAACCCAAAGGCCTCGGAAAAGATCCTTAGCGAGGGGCTGAGCAACCTACGGAAGGCGTTTCCTGAGTTTGCCAACGCCAAAGTCGAAGAAAGCTGGGGATGCGCTATCGATGTCACGCCGGATGCGGTGCCCGTGATCGACACGGTCGACGAAACCCCGGGCTTGCTAATCGCGAGCGGTTTCTCGGGCCATGGATTTGGGATCGGGCCTGGGGCTGCCCATCTCGTCGCTGACATAGTCACGGGCCAAAGGCCAATCGTATCTTCGGAACCGTTCAAATTGGCTCGGTTGTCGAAGCTAGCTAAATCCAGAGAGAAGCAAGCAAGAGGGCATAGTTCGTCCTCGACTTCCGGCTCCCACTAGTTGCGTTGTTGTGATGTGCGGAACATTTGGGTTGGCCACCGTGGGGAGAAAACGTTTCAACCTAGTGATTCGAGGCTGACGGTTTCGGACGGGGTGAAAAATCCCATACAACAAATAACAAATTTCCGCTTCTGCGGTTTGATGGGAAACACTCAACTCTAGCGATGACATTGTGTAATCTGTTCTGCAAGGGTCAGCATGAGAACGGCGTACAAGCCGCCCAAACGGAACAGATATGGAGCAACTCATGACCGATCGCGGCATGGTAATTGTGGGAGCGGGACATGCAGGCGTGAGCGCGGCACTCGCCCTGCGCGCCAGCGGATGGCGGCACACGATCACGCTGCTCGAAACGCAGGACGTTCTGCCTTATGAGCGCCCGCCGCTCTCTAAGAGCGTTCTGACGGGCGATAGGATCATCGAAGATTACCGACTGTTCATGCCTGGCAAGATGGAGGAGCTTGCCATTGTTTTTCGACGAAATGCTCACGTGGCAGCCATCGACCTCGGCGAACGTAACCTCGTCCTTTCGGATGGCCAGACGCTTGCATATGAACGGCTGCTCCTGGCACCTGGAGCCATAGCGCGCACGCTTCCGATTCCTGGTTCCGACAGCCGAGGCGTGTTGACCCTAAGGAATGCTGCGGACGCCGCTCAGCTTCGAGAAAGGATTAGGATTGGCTCGGGTTCCCGATTGGCAATCATTGGCGGAGGCCTCATAGGGCTTGAAGTCGCGGCAAGCGCGCGCGCACTTGGCTGTGAAGTGACCGTTATTGAAGTCGGTCGCAGGATCATGATGCGAACGTTGCGGGAAGAAATGGCGCGCCGCGTTCAGTCCTGTCACGAACAGGCCGGAGTCGAGTTCTGCCTTGGTAGCCGGATCGTTTCGATCGTGGGTGATAACGAGGTCCGCGGCGTTGAGCTTGATGATGGTACCCTTGTTAGAAGCAATACCGTCCTTGTCTGTGTGGGCGCGTCACCGCGCGTCGAACTAGCGAAAGAAGCCGGACTGGCCATCGACAACGGCATAGCTGTCGATCGTCATTTGAGGACAAGCGATCCTTTCATCTATGCGGCGGGCGACGCCTGCGCATTCGAATGGGAGGGTGGACCCCGGACACGCCTTGAATGCTGGAAAACGGCAAACGACCAAGGAAAAACGGCGGGGCGCAACATGCTCGGAATTTCCGAGGCATATCTTCCAGAACCGTGGTTGTGGTCGGATCAATATGACAAGTCAATCCAAGTGGCCGGGTATCCGGACAGATCGCGTCACGATGTCGACCGCTTCTGCCAAGACGAGTCCCATTTGATTTTCCACCTGGGCGAACATGGGGAAGTAGTTGGCTTCAGCGGCTTCGGCTCGCAGCGGCAAGTCGGACACGGCGTCAAGGTCGCCAGGTTATTGATGCAGCATGGGGTTCGGCCGAGTCCCGTGGACCTTGGCGACGCTTCGCTCGATCTGCGATCGTTGCTCGGCTCTGTTGCGGCATAGAAAGCCACCACTCTGCCGGCTGGAGAATGGGAATGGTACAAAAGCTTCTTATGCTTCAATCTTTGTGGGCAATGGAGCGCCGCCACACCGATGGCTTCGAACGGTCGTTGGAAGAAAACGTCGAAATGATCGTCAATGAGAAATTCGACGGCGTCAGCGGAGAGTGGGAAGATCGGCAATTGGTGCGACGGCTTTCCCCCCTGCTGAGAGCTGCGGGGCTGGTTGCGGAAGGGCAGTGCTTTCCCAAGACTATCGATGATCTGAAACCGGTCCTTGAGAACGCTGTGGAATGCGGCGTTCATCATCTGAACATACAGCCGGACATTCGCCCGCGCTGGCTGCAGGATTGCATGCCGCTTCTCGAAGGATGGCGCCGCCTGGCCGAACAGGTTGATTTTCCTGTCTATTTTGAAACGCACCGCAACCGGATGACCACAGATCTCTATTTCGTTTTGGATTTGTTGGACTGCATGCCGGATCTGAAGCTTGTGGGCGACCTGTCCCATTTCCTCGTCGGGCGGGAATTTTCATGGCCGGTTCCCGCACAGGAGACCAGCTATATTCACCGCGTCCTTCAGAACTGCTGGGCGCTTCACGGCAGGGTGGCATCGCGCGAACAGGTCCAGATTGAGATATCGTATCCGCATCACCGCATGTGGGTAGACCTGTTTCTTGACTGGTGGGATTTTGGTTTCAGAAGCTGGAAGCGCAGGGCTCCTGCGGACGGCACTCTCGCTTTCGTCTGTGAACTAGGACCAAAGCCATATGCCATCACCGCCGCAGACGGAAACGATAGCACCGATAGGTGGGCTGAGGCTCTCTTTTTGCGAAGACTTGTCCGGGAGAGGTGGGATTCAATTGGTGCTCAAGTGTAGCCTTTCAGTATCTAGGCCTGTGTATTTGTGGATTGTTCGGAGTGAGATTTCATGAAAACGCGTGCCGCCGTTGCCGTCGCCGCCGGAAAGCCACTGGAGATCATGGAGGTGGACCTTGAGGGGCCGCGCGAGGGCGAGGTGCTGGTCGAGATCAAGGCAACCGGCATCTGCCACACCGACGAGTTCACGCTGTCGGGCGCCGATCCGGAAGGCCTGTTTCCGGCGATCCTCGGCCAGAGGGCGCCGGCATCGTCGTCGATGTCGGCAAGGGCGTCTCCTCGGTCAGGAAGGGCGACCATGTCATCCCGCTCTATACGCCGGAATGCCGGCAGTGCCCGTCCTGCCTGTCGCGCAAGACCAATCTGTGCACCGCCATCCGCGCCACCCAGGGACAGGGCTTGATGCCCGACGGCACCTCGCGCTTCTCGATCGGCAAGGACAGGCTGTTCCACTACATGGGCTGCTCGACCTTTTCCAATTTCACCGTGCTGCCCGAGATCGCGGTGGCCAAGGTCAATGCCGACGCCCCGTTCGACAAGATCTGCTACATCGGCTGCGGCGTGACCACCGGCATCGGCGCTGTGATCAACACGGCCAAGGTCGAGCAAGGCGCGACGGCGGTCGTGTTCGGCCTCGGCGGCATCGGCCTCAACGTCATCCAGGGCCTTCGCCTTGCCGGCGCCGACATGATCATCGGCGTCGACCTCAACAACGACAGACGAGCCTGGGGCGAGAAATTCGGCATGACGCATTTCGTCAATCCGAAGGAGATCGACGGCGATGTCGTGGCTCATCTCGTCAACATGACCAAGCGCGGCGCCGACCAGATCGGCGGCGCCGACTATACGTTCGACTGCACCGGCAACACCAAAGTCATGCGGCAGGCGCTAGAAGCGTCGCATCGCGGCTGGGGCAAGTCGGTCATCATCGGCGTTGCCGGCGCCGGCCAGGAGATCTCGACGCGGCCGTTCCAGCTGGTCACCGGCCGCACCTGGATGGGCACCGCCTTCGGCGGCGCGCGCGGCCGCACCGACGTGCCGAGGATCGTCGACTGGTACATGGAGGGCAAGATCCAGATCGACCCTATGATCACGCATACGCTGAAGCTCGAGGACATCAATAAGGGCTTCGACCTCATGCATGAGGGCAAGTCGATCAGGAGCGTCGTGGTGTTTTGAACGAAACTACAGGAAAGGGTGCCTCGTCGCAGTCATCCATCCCAGCAGAACTAGAAAAGGAACAGGTAGTGTCTGATAATTCTCATTGGATCAAAGCATTGAACTTGACCGATATTGTACAGAACGATGTCAAGCGGTGGGACTACGGTTCAAAAAGTTTTGCCATTTTTCGCACTGCTGAGGATCGGTGTTATGTGACGGATGACATATGCACGCATGAGTATGCGCACATCTCCGACGGCTTCGTCATGAATCATACGATCGAATGTCCGCGCCATGCGAGTAGCTTCGATTTCAGGACCGGCGAAGCCCTTAACCCGCCAGCGTGTATTAACCTCAAGACCTATGCCACCAAGATCGAGGACGGCGTGATTTATGTCGATGTGAGATAAGTGCAGGTTGCAGCCTAGCTAGTCGAGCATGCCATTTTCTAGGGCTTTGAGATCGGGGTTCAATCTTTCCGAGATCCAATGGTTCGCTCGGCGGATTTCGCGCCCGATTATCTCTGCTTTGCCGAAGCCGGTGGCACCTATAAGTCGGCCCGCGACATCAAGATGGTAGAGGATGAAAGCGTCACCGATATGACGGGTCACCGCAGAGGATCCTAGATGCGGCAATCCAACGATCTGAATCGACCAATCATATTGGTCGGACCAGAAAAATGGGACCGAGTTGCCCCCCACCTCCTGCCCGAGAAGAGAGGCCGAAACGATCCGCGCGTGATCTTCGGCATTCCGCCAAGCTTCTACCCTGATATGCCGCTCGAAGAGGGGGTGCCAAAAAGAGGCGCAGTCGCCGCACGCATAAATGTCCGAATGCGACGTCCTAAGCCCTGAATCTGTGATGATTCCGCCCTCGACAGTTAAGCCAGCCGACTTTGCCAAGCTGGTGTTCGCGCTAACACCAGTGCCCACAACCGCCACGTCGCAAGGGATGGTCTCACCGGTGGAAAGATGAGCCGATTTCAATGCCCCCGAAGCATCGGCCGCGAACCTTTCAATCATGCTGCCGAATCTGAAATTGACCCCGGCAGCATGATGATGCAACGCGACGGCCTCGCTCAGGCGCCGCGGGGCGATCCTGGCAAGCAGCCTGTCGGACGCCTCCACCACCAAAACGCTCATTCCTCGCAGCCGCGCAGCTGCCGCAACCTCCAGGCCGATGAAACCGCCTCCGACGACGATCAGTCGTTTGCCCTTGGAAAAATGCTTTCCTATCTTTTTCGCATCGTCGAACGTCCGGAGACTGTGGACGCCATGATTGTGGCTGCCAGGCACGGAGAACTCGCGAACATACGAGCCAGTCGCGATGACCAGCTTGTCATATGAAATGGCCTGTCCGGTGCTCGTTTGAACGGCTTTGTTCCCGATTTCCAAAACGGCGGCTGAGACATTAGCGACGAGATCGACACCCTGCCATGCAAGGTCATGTTCGCGCCATATAAGGCAGTCAGCCAGTTCGGAAGTGCCGAGGAGGACGCCTTTCGAAAGGGGAGGTCGATTATATGGCGGATGTGCCTCACTGCTGATCAACGTAATCTCGAAATCGCGACCGGCGTTCGATACGATCTGCGCGACGCGCCCCCCCGCCTGTCCCCCGCCAACGATGACCAGCCTTCTCATCATTTTAACTTGCAGGTTCGAACTTTGACAACTGGAATGAGCAATCTAGATGCCCCTTTCGGTTTCTTTCTATACGCTAGACCGAGGAGTTACCTCTACTGGTTTGTAGTCGATATGATATAGGTTCATATGAGGGTAAAATTGAAATTGATTTCAGAGCTTGCGGGCGTTGGCCTTGCAACGGTAGACCGCGTACTGAATGAACGGGGAGGCGTCAAGCCCGAAACGGCCCGCAAAGTCCTCGATGCTGCTCGACGACTCGGCTGGGGAAAGTCGTTGCCGCTGCCCTATCGGAGCGGACTTCGATTTGAGATACTGCTAGGCCGACGTGAACTTCCCTACGTTGCGCAGATCAACGACGCTTTCGAGCGCTTCCTACCCTTGATTGACCGCAGCATTACACTTCAGCGAACCTTCGTGGACGATACCAAACCTCACCGCGTTGCCGAAGCGATTCTGAAGGCGCGCTGCAATGCGTTGATTGTTTATGGTCAGGAGCACGATGCCGTTCTCGACGCAGTCGGTTCCATCACGTCCGCAGGTGTGCCCGTTGTGACGATGCTTTCGGATTTGCCGACCACGCCCCGGTTGGCCTACGTCGGCATTAATCATTATAAAGCTGGTAGAGCCTCGGCCTTCTTCATGTCCAAGATGGCGCGACGGCCCGGTCCTCTTATTGGATTGTATAGCAGCTTCCAGTATAGAGCACAGGCCGACAGGATCGCGGGCTTTCGCGACGGCCTTCGAGATTATGCGCCGGGCGTGCACTCCACGGTACTGCTTGAAGGGCGAGATAACGAGATTGTCATACGAGATGTGCTTTCACGGGCGCTTCGCAGCCATCCTGATGCCGCAGGTATCTACAATGCGGGTGCTTTCAACAGTGCCATAGAGCAGACGCTCCCTATCGTCCGTCCATCAGATCGTTTAACAATAATCGGACACGGCCTTGCAGAAGACACGATAGGTATGTTGCGAAACGAGAATATGGCACTAGTTATCGACCAGAATATAGACCTGCAGGTTCGCCAGGCGATCGACATCCTTAATTATCGGTTTGGTCTCTCCAGTAAGATATATAGCGAGACGACTGTCCCCTTCACACTGCATATGCGAGAAAATGTATAGAGCCTTCGAATGGCGAAGTGCGCTACTTCAGCTTCGGTTACCCTTAGCGTTGGGCGAAGTTCAAATCGCGCCTGGCAATTGCTGCAGGACCAATTGAACTAATCCCATTGCTTTCGATCTGAGTAGAAAGCGAAGATTTCGATACTCGCCTCAAATCTACCGCACGGAACGTGTTAGCGAAGCTTGTCTAAAACGAAAGCTACTGGTTCAGGTTGGAAGGAAACTGGCAGCGGTCGGAAAGGCTGGATGTCGGCGCGCGCCCAAGCCGTGCAGGTTTTCTGGTAGCCGCGTCCGATATAGCCGCTGACTTTCGTGATCCGATACTATGGGGCGCTGAACGTTCCGGTTGTAAGAGAGTGGTCCGATGAGGGTTTCGCATCAAAAGTGGTGTGGCGCCGAGCAAAATTGGTTGGTACGGATGCGAAACAGTTGACCGACAGCCGCGTATCGCAGGATTACCTCCATGGCCCATGAAACAGACCGCCCCGACACCGGTGGCTGGACCCCTCCGGAGCATATTGAAATCCCCCCAGTCTTTGTTTGGCCGCCGAGACCTGCCACATTGCTTAAGTACTTGTTCGGTTGGAACGGCTATCTGTTCCCGTTCCACGCCCTGTACGTGGCTTTAGGCGTGCTCTACTGGTGGTACTTGATCCCAGACCTCGCCGAAATGAAGTCGTTGCGGGTCGACTGGATTGCCCAGCTGTTCCTTGAGAACCTCGTCATCATCCTCGTCTGGACCAGCCTCTGGCATCTTAGGCTTTACGTTCAGCGGGCGCAGGACACCGAATACAAGTATAACAGGCGGTGGCCAAAGAACTCCGATCTGTTCCTTTTTGGCAACCAGTTCTATGACAACGCGTTCTTGACGCTTTTCAGTGCTGTGCCGATATGGACAGCCTATCTGGTCCTCACGCTTTGGGCCATGGCGAACGGGTGGATTCCCTATCTCGACGCCCGCGAGCATCCAATCTACCTAGCGCTGTTCGTGTTGCTGTTGCCACTATTCCGGGAAGTGCATTTCTATGCGATTCACCGCCTGATCCACTGGCCCTTCCTCTATCGCTGGATTCACAGCGTCCATCACAAGAATTCGAATCCGACGCCCTGGTCTGGCTTGGCAATGCACCCGGTGGAGCACATTCTATTTTTCTCATCCGTCCTTCTCAATTGGATTATACCTTCGAACCCGTTCATGGTGGGATACCATTTGCTGCGCATGGGCCTGACTCCGGCACCCGATCACAGCGGCTTCGGGAAAGTCGTCTTTGTAAACGGCAAAGCGCAAATCGATGCGGCAACATATGCGCATTATCTCCATCACCGGTTCTTCGAAGTGAATTATAGTGACGGCGCTGTGCCGATCGATCTGCTGTTCGGAACCTTTCACGATGGCTCCCAAAAGGCACACGACGCCATGAATGAACGGTTCAAAAAGAAGAACGCAAGAAGAGGAATCAGTTCGCCCGCTGCCTGAGGCCGGCCTTGTGCGG
This sequence comes from Mesorhizobium sp. M0184, assembly GCF_040322215.1. Taxonomy (NCBI): domain Bacteria; kingdom Pseudomonadati; phylum Pseudomonadota; class Alphaproteobacteria; order Hyphomicrobiales; family Phyllobacteriaceae; genus Mesorhizobium; species Mesorhizobium sp. M0184. Next base: position 4,101 of record NZ_JAMYSZ010000046.1, on the reverse strand, counting down.
CTCTTCCGTGGGCAGCTCCAGCTGTTGCATGTGCGCGTTGCAGCAGCCGGCCAGTCGTCGCGATCCCGAGTTGCGGCAAGATCAGATCGCCGAAAGCATCGGTGGTAAGACCGGTAACTTCTCTGGGGTAACCGCGGCCACGAATTGTTAGCGTGGACAGGCCATCAACCTCACTTGTTCAATGGACGATGATGCCGCGACGAGCTCGCCGACTGCCGGATCGTCAACAAGCGAGGTGAGGGCTGGCCCCTCTCGAAGCTGGCCTCCTGCGCCGAAATGAACGGCGAGCTTTGTGACCGGCTGCGTGCAGGATTTCGAGAGCCAGAGCCTCAGGTGCCTTCGCTGTACAAGCCCAAGCCGCCTCTTCTCTGAGCCGCATAACCCACGCCTGCGCCGCGCAGCCCTGCCACACCACCGGGCATACGGATCTCGTACAACGGCGGTTCGACCAGATTTGACTTAGACCGAGACATAGGGACGGGGAGACCGAGCGACTCGAAGTGGGGCTGCGCAGGGTCTCTTGGACCGCCGGGTCCTGACATGCTCCAGAATCCGGTCGGTGAACCGGCAGCAGCGGCGGGCCGGAGCTTTGTCACGGCACGACCGCGATTCCACCCGTTCCTCCATTGCTTCTTCCAAGTCTCGTCGCTGGCAGTGCTGTCCGGGGAAAGTTTTTCGGTTGCAAACAGTGCAACAGGGTCGCGGAGGACTCGCGCCGGTTGCATGATGCGGCGTCTTCGTATTGACCACGGACAGAAGCATGGTTCCAGCGGCGAGATGGTCGCTCGAAGAGACTTGACGAGCAAGGGCCATGACCGCAGGGCTGCTGAAGGGGCCGAAATGGCATAACCTGCTAGTCGCAAAACCTTAACAAACAATAACTTGCATGTACGGTCATCGCCGCCAACAATTGCCATTCACGGACTGTCCCGATGGGACGAATACCGTGGAGTGAGTAGTAGAATTGGCGGATAAGGCAAGCCTGACAATGCCTTGAACACGCCATCTTTTGACGAGGAGTTCTTCGATGACAATAGTTCTGCCTGAATTCGGGGAGGCGTTTAGGAGATCACGTGGCCGAAATGTTCGCGCTGGCTTACAACGTGGAGTAGGCCTGCAGGACCACAATCTGGCTGAGCAATTACACCAGGACAAGCTTTACAATAAGGCAATGGAACTGGCACAAAACCGAACAGTCCTGACCGAGCAGAACCGAATGAATCTCTATCTCATCTTACGTTTCGGCTTCGACAGCCTGGCGGCCGGCCATATCGTCGAGTTCGGCACTTATCGCGGCGGCAGCGCGCTCTTTATGGCCGCCGTTTGCAAGGAACTCTATCCCGACATGAAAGTCTACGCTTTCGACACTTTTGAGGGTATGCCGCCAACAGACCCGCAGCGTGACCTCTACAGAGCAGGCGATTTCGGTGATGCAGAATTCGAAGATCTGCTGGAGATCATCGAGAGGGAGAAGATCGAGAATCTCCATCTGGTTCGGGGGCGTTTCGAGGACACTGCCGAGGACGCACTGAAAAATATAGGCGCGGTCCGTTTAAGCCATATCGACTGTGATATATACACAGCGGTGAAGTATAGTTACGATATCTCCCGAAAATATATGGTTGATGGAGGCTATTGGGTGTTCGACGATTGCCTGTATGCGGACTGCATGGGAGCCATGGAGGCGGTGGAGGAACTGACGATCCAGCGGGACGGCCGCTTCGCGGAGCAGGTTTTTCCACATCTAGTCTATCGCAATTGGCCGTAAGCCGAATCTTACCATCCCGCGAGCAGGCATTCCAACGGTTCCGTCGCAAACTCCAGCTGAGGTCGCAAGGGCAGGTTGAGCGTCACGCGGCGCTCATGCGGCGAGCATTTCGAACTGCTTGGCAATGGAGGGCGTGGGATTGTAGGCAAACCTGGCCTGTCGTTTGCGCATCATATGAACCATCTCGATGCCCGAGAGGATAGTTTCGGCGGTTGTGGTTGACTTGAAGCCGAACATGGACCGGACGCGGCGCTTGATGCGCCTATGATCCTGTTCGATGCGGTTGTTGAAATACTGGCTCTTGCGGATTCTGATCGACTTCAGTGCTCGTCGCGATCGATGCCGCAGGCGATTTTCAAGATCGCGAGATCGGATGGCCTCGTGATTGGTCTGGCTGCCGTCGATGGCGATACGTTCCGGCCTGCCATGGCGCTGCAGGGCCTTCCGTGAGAAGCGTTTGGCCGCCGGCAGGTCACGGTTCTCGCTGAAAAAGAATTCGACCGTATCGCCGAGGCTGTCGATAGCACGATAGAGATACATCCATTGGCCTCGAACCTTGATGTAGGTTTCGTCCATGTGCCATTTTCCAGTGACGCTCCGCTTGCGCCGGTTGAATCGGTCCAGCAGCTCAAGCGAGAAGTGCACGACCCAGCGGTGGACAGTGGAATGGTCGACGTGAATGCCGCGCTCGGCCATCATCTCTTCCAGATCGCGCAGGCTGAGATTGTAGGCAAGATACCAGCGAACGCACAGCAGGATCACGGATCGATCAAAATGGCGGCTCCTTGAACATGACAAACTCCCGGAAAAGAGCAAGCATCATGCAGCAAATGACCTTTCCGAAAAGTTTGCGACAGAACCTCGCCTGAAACGGCTGCTCACAATCAGCGAAATGCGCAGACGGAAGGGACCTTCAAGAGGGTCTGGTTCGCCAAGGCCGTGCACAAGGCGCGGATCAGCGACGCCGCCCTTTGCAAGGCGATCGCGCAGGTGGCGGACCATCTCATCGCGATCGGCGGTCATCGAAGACAGCTGCTGGGTCAACGAGGTGACCTGACGTTGCAGATCGTCAGAGTCCGGGGGCGTCTGCAGGGCGAGCCGCGCCGTCAGCGCCGCGCGGTCGGCGTTGGCCGCGTCGAGCTTGAGGAGCAGGTCCTGGACCCGCCTACGCGCCTGGTCGCGCTCAGCGAGCGCACCTGTGAGGTTACTGTCGCCCGCATCAACGTGCGCAAGCCCAGGCCCGCTCAACGGCCGAAGCCCGATAAGTCCGGGATGGTGGACAACAAGGCGTCTGGCGTCTCCTGATGGTTCAACTCGGAAACTCTTGGGAAATTTGCCCTCAATGCGTACAGCGCACCTACGCATCGCCTCCTCTTGGCCGCGAACGACGGCGTGAACGACGAGGTGATCGCCGCAACCTTGAAGGTCTCAGGATCGACGATTTATCGGACCCGGCGCCGCTTTGTGGAAGCGAACCTGGAGGGAGCGCTCACCGAGGAGCCGCGCCAAACTATCGAGCAAGGAGGAGGCGCTTTTGGTGGCGACCGCCTGCTCAAAGCCGCCACCGGGACGGGCCCGCTGGACCCTCGAACTCCTGGCCGATGAGATGGTCCGGCTCAACGTGTACGCATTACAACGTGGGGGCGATGCTTGCTCGGTTTTGTAACCGGTTGCGGAGGCGCAAACCGGAGAAAACCGGCAGCTGCGCCAAGGGGGAAACCCCCTTTGGAAACCCCGTCCGTGCCGTGGAGAGGCTCGTGGCCATCTTTCACCTGAATGTTAAAAACATCAGCCGCGGCGAGGGGCGTTCCATCGTGGCGGCCGCCGCGTACGCATGGCGGAATCCGTGGGTATTTCGGAGCCCGGCCTTGAGCGTCTGGTACTCGAACCTTTTGAGGTGTTCGACGTAGCTCAGCTGAGCAGGGATCAGGGACCCGCTCCCGGGGACGAGGCGCAGGACGTGCTCAAGGACCTGACGCTGTTCCAGCGTGGTCACCGGGACGGTCCTTGCCCGCCCGCCTTTCGTCCAGCTCGCCTGCAGGGCGATATGATCGGCGCGGGCGGCTGCCTGCGGCTGAAATTTCATGGCTTCCTCGCGCCGCAGGCCGAACGCCACCTGCAACAGGACAGAGGCCTTGATATGGGGACAAGAAAGCGCGCCAGCGCCTCGCTTTCCAGATGGAACAAGCGGCTGTACATCGGCACGCCAAGCCGCGATCACTGTAGACAGGCCGCGCGAGTGGCAGCTTATGATTGAAGGCGATCGCAATATTCGGCGTATTTAGCTGCCAACTCCTCCGCGCGATTTTCGCACTCATCCAGCGCCATTGCTT